>NZ_CP029355.1 GCF_003130795.1 Azospirillum thermophilum | reverse complement strand
GGGAAGGAAAAGCGCTATCCTGCCCTCGACCTGACAATCTTGTACGCCCGGGAACCAGATCAACCCGAGAACCGCCCACGCATCGACTGGAAGATTGCCACCGACCTGCCAGTCACCGACACCGCCTCTGCTGTGGAGAAGCTGCGCTGGTACGCTATGCGGTGGCGCGTGGAGGAATTCCACAAGATTATGAAGTCGGGGTGCAAAGTGGAGGCAGCGCGGCTCCGGACGGCTGAGCGCCTGGTGAAGCTGATTGCTGTCCTGTGCATCGTGGGCTGGCGCGTCTTCTGGTTGCGGATGATGAACCGGGTGGTGCCGGATGCCGAACCGGGTGTCGCCTTGACCGGAATCGAAACCGCGGTCCTCGATCGCGTGGTTCCCGACCGCGGCTCCAACCAGCCCCGTATTCGAGATTTGGCCAGCTACGTGCGGAAGATCGCAAGGCTCGGCGGCTGGCTCGCCCGCGCGGGGGACCCGCCACCCGGCGACAGGGTCCTATGGCGCGGCATGACGCGCCTGACCGATATCGTTCTCGGCGCCACCCTCACTCTCGACGATGTGGGTAATTAGCAGACTCGGCGGAGGGGTACAGTGGTCCAGCACCCGCGAGACGAATTCCGGGCCGTTGTCGACCCGGATCATCGCCGGCACCCGGTCCCGCAGGAATCTCTGCCGCTCCAGCACCGCCACCACATCGTCACCCCGCAGGCCGCGATCGACTTCGATGGCCAGACATTCCCGGGTGAAGGCATCGACGATGGTCAACGCCCGGAAGCGCTTTCCGTTGAAGAGCGCATCCGAGACAAAGTCCATTGCCCACACCTCGTTGGCCGCGGTGAGCGTGCTGAGCTCCCGGCGGCGAGCCGCCATCACATGCCGCCGCGGGCGCTTCTGGCGCAGATTAAGGCCCTCCTCCCCGTACAAGCGGCGGACCCGCTTCTCGTTGATCATCCAGCCCTCCCGCCGCAGCAGGATGTGGATCCGTCGGTAGCCGTAGCGGATCCGCGTGGCGGCAATCTCCTTGATCCGCTGGCGCAGTGGCGCCTAGTCGTCCCGGATCGTCTTGTAGCGGTGCGAACTGCGGTCAAAGCGCAGCGCCGCACAGCTCCGGCGTTCGCTCACCCGGTAGCGATCCTGCAGCCACCGGATGATCTCCCGCCGCCGACCAGGCGTCAGGCTTTTTTTGCCAGCACCTCCTGGAGCATCGCCTTATCCAGGCTCAGGTCAGCGACCAGACGCTTGAGCTTGAGGTTTTCCTCCTCGAGTTGGCGCATCTTGCGCAGCTCGGAAGGCCCCAGCCCGCCGTACTTCTGTTTCCAGCGGAAATACGTCGCCTCGCTCACCCCCATCTTCCGGCAAACCTCCGCCACTGGGGTTCCCAGGTCCGCCTGCCGAAGGGCGAACGCGATCTGCTCCTCGGTGTACTTCGATGTCCTCATCGACACGATCTCCCCGCTTCAAGTCATCAATCCTGCCGGAAAACTCGCATTTTGCCCGGAGGGGATTTCAGGTCGGGGGTCACCTGTCCTCTCGACGCCTCGCCCGCCGACCTCGGCAGTGGTCTTCCTCATCCGGCCTGATCGAGCGGGAGGGCGTTCAGGGCCTCGGCGAGGTGGTGGGGCGTCACCGGCTTGTGCAGAATGCTCAGCCCTCTGGTTGCCGCCTCGCGCAACTCGGCCGGCGCGGTTTCTCCCGTCAGCAGCAGCGCCGGAATGTCCCGGCCGCAGACATGGCGTAACCGGGTGATCGCCTCTGTGCCGAGCACCCCGCCGCCAAGACGGTAGTCGGCCAGGATGATGTCGGGGCAGCGACTGGTTCGGCGCAGCCGCTCGAGCGCTTCGTCGATGGTGGTCGCGGTGAGCACCTCGCATCCCCAGTCCTGCAGGATTGCCTGCAGCGCCAGCCCCACCAGCACCTCGTCGTCGATCACCAGGATGAGCTGGTCAGGCCGCAGTCGTGGCACCGGAGGCCTATCGGCGGTCCCGACGGTCGGCTGCGGGCGCTCGTCCGATCCACGCGGCACCCGGACCGAGAACAGCGAGCCCTTGCCCTCCTGTGACCATACGTCGATCCGGTAGTCGAGCAACCGGGCGATGCGGCGCACAATAGCCAGCCCGAGGCCGAGTCCCTGCCGGCGGTTGCGCTCCACATTGCCGATCTGGACGAACTCCTCGAAGATGCGTTCGCGCTGATCGTCGGGAATACCGATCCCGGTGTCCTTCACCTCAATGAGGAGATGGTCGCCGTCGCGCCGGCAGCGGATCGTCACACCGCCCGCTCGGGTGTAGCGCAGGGCATTCTCGACAAGGTTGCGCAGCAGGCGCGCCAGCAGGATGCGGTCGCTGTGCACCGTCCCCGCGCACCCTATGATCGACCAGCTCAGCCCACGCTCCTCGGCGATCGGCCGGTAGGCGGCGTCCAGCTCATCCAGCACGGCGCTCAAGGGGATGTCGACGATCTGCGGCCGCACCAGCCCGGCATCCAGCCGGGAGACGTCGAGCAGGCTGTCGAGCAGGCCCTTCAGAGCTTCCAGGCTGCGTTCGAGATGGTCGAGCTGTTCCTGTCCCTGCGCGTCGACATGCCGGTGCAGCGCCGCGGCGAACAGTATCAGAGACTGCATCGGTTGGCGCAGGTCGTGGCTGGCGGCGGCGAGGAAGCGCGACTTCGAACTGGCAGCCAACTCGGCCTCCTTTTTGGCGAGGCACAGCCGCTCCTCCATCAGCTTGCGGTCGGTGATGTCGCGCCCCACCGCCTGGAGTTCAGTGAAGCGCCCTTGCTCGTCAAAGGTTTGCCCACCCTCCCACAAATACCAACGAGTCACTCTGCCTGCTCGGACCCGTGCTTCGACCACCACACGGCAAGAAGGGTCTTGTTCCATGCGGCCGATCGCTACTTTGACAGATTCGACATCCTCGTCGACCGTAAACTCCTGCCAGTGTGACCCGATCAATTCATCATACGGTCGGCCGAAAACGCGGCAGGCCGTGTCGTTGACGAAGGTATAGCGGCCCTGGGTATCCAGGCGCACCACGATGTCGGTCTGCGACTCCACCAGGCTGCGGTAGTGCTCCTCGCTCTGCCGCAGGGCCTGCTCGGCCTTTTTGCTCCGGGTGACGTCCACCGTCAGTCCGACCATCCGCTCCGCCTCGCCGCCGTGGCCGTAGAACACCCGGCCCAGGCTGAGCAGCCAGCAGGCCTCCCCATTGGACCGCAGGATCCGGTGCTCGAGCCGGTACTCCGTCTGCCTCCGGGAGAACAGGTCCTGGATCAGCCCGTGCATCGCGGTCTGCTCGTCCGCCGGCAGCCGCTCCAGCCAGGAGGTGAAGCTGGGCGTGAAACCGTTATCAACGCCGAACAGACGGTAGAGGCCGGTTGACCAAGTCACTTGGTCGGTGCGGACATCCCACTCCCACACGCCAGCCTCCACCGAGGACAGCACCAAGCTGAGATGCTCCTGTGCCCGCCGCAAGGCTTGCTCGACCCGCTCGCGGTAGCGCAGATAACGGTGTAGCGCTAGGCCGGAGGCGGCGACCGCGCCCAACACCACCGCCGCAGACAGCAGTACGGACCTCAAGGCGGCCCGGGAGATCGGCGCCATGCGGACGTCGCGGTCAATGCTGAGGATCGTCAGCGTGTCCTTCAGCCCGTTGCCGAAGGGCGACCAGGCGGTGATCAGCCGTCGCTGCCCCTCGCGGATCTCCCCAACCCCCGGCTGGGCGGCGATGAGCAGAGGACGCAGATGCTCGGGCAGCAGGCTGCGCCGCCCGCCATCATGGGGGGCGCGTGCGAAGACGACGCCGGCCCGGTCGGCGATCAGCAGGCTGGTGTCGGGGGGCAGCGGCTTGCGCTGGATCAGATCCTCGAGCCAGCCGACGTCGATGAGGCCGGTGACGGCACCGGCAAAGCGGCCGCCGGCATCGTCATAGCGCTTCACCAGCGGGATCATCAGCTTGCCCGAATAGCGCGACGGCGCGCTGACGCCGGTGATGCCGCCGCCCTTGTCGCGGACATGGAGAAAGGTCGGCCGATCGGCGATGGAGAAGCCGAGGGCCGCGGATGTGGAGGCGCAGCGGATGACGCCGTCGGCGCCGGTGATGGTGACCGTGAGATAGTTCGGGTAACGCCCGGCTTGGCGGGCCAGAGTCGCCATGCAGGCATCCGGCGCCAGGGCGGCGGTACCGCTGTCGATCAGCAGATCAAGCAGACGATCGGTCTCGGTGAAGACATGTGCCTCCTCGTCCTCGATAACGCTCAGCCACCGCCTGGCCTCGTCATGCAGCGCCGCTTCGCGCTCGGCCATGTGGGACAGCTCGCTGTAGAGGCTGAAGCCGAGCAGCGGCAGCACCATCAGCAGCAAGAACAGCGGCGCCTGTGTCGACAGTCGACCCGCCGGCTGTGTCTTCCTGCGGCGGACGATCATGTTAAGGGCTGGAGCCTGGTGTCGCCGGCGGCCCTGCGGTCGACCAGTTCGCCCTCGTCGATCTCGGCGATACCGGCCTGTCGGATAAGGCGGAGTAGCAGGCAGCGCACCGTGATGCCCTCCAGCGCGGCGCGCAACCGCACCGCCCGCCGGACATGATTGGACACCATGGCGGAGAGCTGGACATCTTTGTAGGGCGGCCCGCCCTGGCCCTGATCCGGTTGCTGTACCATCGACCGACTCCCATTCCTGTGAATGTTCGGAGATTTGGAAAACCCTAGCCGTGAACCAGAAACAGGATCAGCCCCCAGTGGTGGCGCTATACCGACGATCATCTCAAGATAAGGGCATGACGTAAGGCTGCATTGTGCCGCGGTCAGGACCAGCCTCAGCGTATGTCGTCGCGCAGGAGGCAGGCCGCCTGCAGCCGGTTACGGATGCCAAGCTTGCGGTAGGCGCTAGAGAGGTGGGCCTTGACGGTCTTCTCACTGATCGTCAGGTGCCCGGCGATCATCCGGTTTGCCAACCCCTCTGAGGCCATCCGCAGGATGGCCTGCTCGCGCCGGCTCAAAGCGTGGTCGAGCCGCTGACCACACGGATTGCGGTGAGCGTCGGGAGGAACGGTGGCTCCAGGACGCCCAGCCTTGAGGATGGCGGCGGGAATGAAGCGCTCGCCCATCAGGACCAACGACAAAGCCGCCCGCGTCGCCCGCCCGTTCAGATCATTGGGGATTAAGCCGTATAGGCCGGCGGCGAGCAAGGCCTGCAGCAGTTGCGGCGGTGCGCTCGAGAAGGTGAGGACGATCCGCAGGTCCGGCGCCCGGTCCATGAGCTGGTGGACCATCGAAAGTGGATCAGCATCCAGCAAGCGGAGCTCGCCGATCACCGCTGCCCGCTCCGGAAGGCTACTGCGCAGCAGGGACGGCATGTCCGACAGCAGACTGATCCGGGCGCCGCCGGTGAGATTGGTCAGCAGGACGGACAGGGTGTCGGTTACCAGAGGCTGATCGTGCACGAGCAGGAAATGGGCGATCCGATCCATGATTGTATTGTGCAACAGGATAGAGATTGCCGCGCATATTAATGTATGCTGCATCAGAATGATGCAGGAGAAATTGCTGTTCTGGAAAAATATTCCATGCCACACCGACGTGCAGCAGTGAATGTTGTCACATGATAAGAGGGGGGAAATTTATTCATATGGCCATGGAATAAAATTTCTCCACTGATCAGCGGAAGACAATGTGGGGCGCGGTACGGTTCGATGAGACACCCGGCTGCGGTAGATTGAACCGCAACCGGAGGTCATTGAGATGGACAAGGAACAGGGGGGTAAGCCCGAGGGGGCGCCGGAGCGCGCCCACCACGCTGGCTCAGGCGCCCCCTCGGGCGCGGACGCCAGCACGCCCCAACGCTTCTCCGCGGCGCGCAAGGTGGCGGCGGTCACGCGCCTGCTGCGCGGCGAACCGCTGGAGGTGGTCGCCCGCGAGCTGAACGTCACGGTGGCGCGCCTGTCGGAGTGGCGCGAGCGCGCCCTGGCGGCGGCCGCGTCCGCCATGAAGGAACGCGAACGCGACGAGCGCGATGAGGAGATCGCGCGCCTGAAGGCCAAGGTCGGCGAGATCACGATGGCCAACGAGCTGCTGGAGGAAAAGATCGCCGCCCTGGAGGGCAAACGCCCTTTGGCCCGACGGAGGCCGAGGCGATGAGCCGGACCACCTCGCCCTCCACCGGTCGCCCCTACGGTCTGGCCCGGGTTGCTCGGACGTGGCGGGTATCCCGCGCCACTGTGTATCGCCACCGGGCGGTCGGCCCGGCACCGATGCCCGGGCGCCGAGGTCCGCTCGGCCCCTGCTCGGATGCCGAGTTGGTCGAGCACATCCGCCAGCAGATCCTCGTCTCGCGCTTCCATGGCGAGGGATATCGCAAGATCTGGGCGCGTCTGCGCTTTGCGGGGATCCGCACCTCGGCCCGCCGGGTAAGGCGGCTGATGGGCGCACACGGGCTGCTGGCGCCGCATCGGGTCGGGCGGCGGCGCGCACGGGCGCACGACGGCACCATCGTCACCGAGACGGTGAACACGATGTGGGGCACCGACATGAGCGAGACGATCACCGTGGCCGAGGGCGTGGCGCGCGTCTTCATCGCGGTCGATCACGCCAACTCCGAGGTAGTCGGCATTCACGCCTCGAAAAGCGGCAACCGCTTCGAGGCCCTGGAGCCGGTCCGCCAAGGCGTGCTGCGCCACTTCGGCGCCATCGGCCCGGGCGTCGCGACCGGGCTGAAGCTGCGCCACGATCACGGCTCGAACCACATGTCCGGCGACTTCCAAGCCGAGATCACATGCCTGGGCATCACCAGTTCACCGTCCTTTGTGCGCGAGCCGGAGGGCAACGGCGTGGCCGAGCGCTTCATCCGGACGCTCAAGGAGAACTTCCTCTGGGTCCACACCTTCGACACCATCGAGGAGCTGCGCCGCGCTCTGGTCGAGTTCGCCCGCCACTACAACGAAACCTGGCTCGTCGCCCGGCATGGACACCGCACTCCGGCCCAGGTGCGCGCCGACCAACTTCGGGTTGATCAGCCGTCGTGCGCCGAGCTACCCTTGGCCGCCTGAAGAAGCCCAGCCGGGTGTCTCAAATCCGGGCCGCGGTACACGCGTGCGGCGGCGATGGGACCATCACCGACTGGAGCCTCACCCTGCGTTTCGATGACGGGGACCTGGTGGGCCATCCGAGCTGGCAGCAACGGACAACGTACAGCAATGCCGAGGTGCCCTTGCCCGTGCTGATTCCGGCGCTCCAGCACATGGGTGGTATCCGGTTTCTCAAGAAAAGGTTCCACCAGACTGATGATCCCTCAGCAGTCCTTCGGCTTCGTGTTGTTGATATCGTCCTCGATCCGGTCATCGAACATTCGATCGGCGAGCCCGGCAAGTTCTCCGGCGCGGTCGTGCTGGAGTGCGAGGGGGAAGGCTGGCAGCCCTGGGTCCAACCGCGTCGCGCCGAGATGCCGCGTGGCGCCTGTCTGATCTATCACGCCGGCCGCATCCTTGGCCGCGCTACGGTCGAACGTGGTGTAGAGCGCGTCGTCAGAGGGCTGCATCTGTCTCCTCCCGCCTCCTTCGGCTGGCACCTCGTCGACCTGCCGTTCGGAAGAGCCTGGGTGGTCCGTCCGTCTGATGAGGTTGTTCAACGCCTGCATCAGCTGCACGCTGTCCTGAAGCCGGTGCCACGACAGCTTCTCGATCTGGCCAACCTGGACTTGGCGGGTGAGACCGAGGCGATCCGGGAACTGCTGGCCATGGCCAATGATATCGCCAGTGCCGCGGAACGCTTGCTCCAGGGTGCAAAGCAGTCAGGACCACATGGACAGGCCGTTCCGAACGATTATAGTGGAGGTTGCCATCTCTGGGAGCGGAACACCAGATAGGCTGCAGCCAACTGCAGCAGCGTCGAGAAAAGAGCCCGACACGCATCGGCGTGCCGGGCCTCATGCGGAAAACAGCGTCTGCCGTTGAGGGAATGTGCGGGTAACTACCCTTGAATATGGGACCGCAGAATGTAACTTGGCAATATGAACGAACAGGTTACAAACATGGTTTAGCAGCTAAACTAACTATATAGAGATCACGTGCTGCCGGGGCTGAAATGCCCATGCCGCAACACCCTCCGGAGGAGGGGGCTGCGGCATGGGACATGATGCCAGGCAAACGATCAGGCAGCCTTGATGGCGGTGAGGAACTGCTCGACGTCGTGACGCAGCGACTCCGCCTGACGGACCAGTTCGCCGGAGGCGGACATCACCTGGCTGGCGGCACTGCCGGTTTCCCCGGCGGCTGCGTCACCTGACCGATGTTGTTGGAGACCCCCTGGGTGCCGCCGGCCGCCTGCTGCACGCTACGGGCGATCTCGTTGGTCGCCGCGCCCTGCTCCTCGATGGATGGTGGCAAGGTGCCGACAATCGTGCGCCGAACACGATCATTGAAGCCCTCGGCCGCGTTGACATGCACGCTGTCACTTTATCGGACCAGGTCATGTCACCCTTAGGTCCTAGGGTAGATCGACGAGCTGACGCCGCTTCCAAAAAGAGAGCCAGGGAAAAATCCCCGGCTCTTTCCGTTTCAGGCCATTCTGTCTCGATCAGGCGGCGCGAACCTTCGATAGGAAGCTCGTCACCACGTCGCGCAGCCGGGTCGATTCGTCGGCGAGCTGGCCGGAGACGGTCAGCACCTGCCCGGCGGACTCGCTGGCTTCCGATGCGGCCTGACGGACACCGTCGATGTTCGACGTAACCTGCTGCGTGCCGCTGGCCGCCTGCTGGACATTGCGGGCGATCTCCAGCGTCGCGGCGTTCTGTTCCTCCACCGCAGCGGCAATGGCGGTGGCGATGTCGTTGATCTGGCCGATGATGCTGCCGACCCCCTTGATCACCGTCGTCGTCTCGTTGGTCACGCGCTGCATGTCGTTGACCTGGCCGGCGATCTCCTCGGTGGCCTTGGCGGTCTGGTTGGCGAGGTTCTTGACCTCGCCGGCGACCACGGCGAAGCCCTTGCCCGCCTCGCCGGCGCGGGCCGCCTCGATCGTGGCGTTCAGCGCCAGCAGGTTGGTCTGGGCGGCGATCGACTGGATGAGCTGCACGACCGTGCCGATCTTCATCGCGGCCTCGTTCAGGCCCATCACCTGTCCGTTCGCCTGCTGCGCCGCGCTGACGGCCTCGCGGGCGATGTCGGCGGACCGGTTGACCTGCTGACCGATCTCGCGGATCGATCCGGACAGCTCCTCGGTCGCGGCGGCGACGGTCTGGACGTTCACGTTGGCCTCTTCCGACGCCGACGCGACGACGGTGGCCTGCTGGCTGGTCTGGTGCGCGGTGCTGGTCATGCTCTGGGCCGTCGTGCTCATGGCGCGGGCGGCACCGTCCACCCCCTCCACGACGCTCATCACGCGGGCCTCCAGGTCGTCGGCGAGTTGCAGCATGGCGGTCCGCCGCTCCTCCTCCGCCCGCTTCTGGTCCTCGGTCCGCTGCGCGTTCATCCGCACGAGGTCGGCCAGCATCTTGCGCAGCGCATCGGCCAGAAGCCCCACCTCGTCCACCTGCTTGACCTCCAGCGTCTGGTCGAAGCGGCCGGCGGCGATTCCCTCGGCGAAGCCGACGCAGGCGCGGATCGGGCGGGCGACGCCGCCGGCCATCACCCACATCACGCCGACCGCGGCGACCGCCACCAGCAGGGCGATGGCGACCTGCCACAGCACGCTCGAGTTCGCCCGGTCGTTCAGCGCGGCGTCGAGCGTGACGCTGTCGGCCAGAACCACACTCTGCGGAACCTGGATCAGCACCGCCCACGGCTTGCCGGTATGGCCGAGTTGGATCGGGGCGAAGGTCCGCAGCATCTTCGAGCTTGGCTCGATCTCCACCTTCGGCTGGCCGGAGCGGACGACGGCCAGATCCTGCTCCCAGCCGCTGTTGATCTTCGACAGGGATTGGCCGATCAGTTCCGGCTTCGTGCTGTGCGCGACGATCAGGCCCATGTTGGACACGATCACCACTTCGTTGCGGCCATCGAAGATCGACTTGCTGACCTGGGTCGTCAGCTTCTGGACGAAGTCCAGGTTGAAGTCGGCGCCGGCCACGCCGTAGAACTTGCCGTCCAACTTGATCGGTACGGAGAGGGTGGCGAGGAAGACCTGCTTGCCCTGCACGATGTAGGGCAGCGGGTCGAGCACGCTTTCCTTGCCGTTTTCCTTGGGACCGATGTACCAGCCGCCCTTCATGACGCCGTTGGGGTGCAGGTCGCGGCTGTCGTACTCGACGAGCGGCTGCATGGCGATGCGGCCATTCTGGTCGCGGTTCCAGTAGGGAATGAAGCGGCCGGTGCCGTCGGTGCCGGTCTCACGCTTGTTGCGGAACTGCTCATCCCGCCCATCGAGCGCATCGGGCTCCCAGGCGGTATAGGTACCGTTGAACAGTTCGTTGTTCTTCAGCACGTTCAGCAGCATCCCGTTCAGCGCCTCGCGGCGCTGATCCACCGGAACGGCCCCGGGGTTCTTGGGATCGATCATGGTCGCGAAGCTGTGCGCCATGGTCCGGGCGGCGTTGAGCGCCGTTTCGAACTCCGAGCGGATCAGGCCCGCCTGGGTGGAAGCCAGGTTCTGAATGGCTTCCTTCGTCTTCTTCTCCAGAATGTCGGAGACGTTTTGCCCAACGAACTCGTTCGTCGCATTGGTCGAGGCAATACCGAACCCTACCAAGACGGCGATCGTGCCCGCGACGCAAAGTCCCGAAAGGGACGCAATTTTCACCTGTAGCGATTTGATCTGCATTTTGACGAGCCCTTCCGCGCCGTGCTCGCTTTTCAAAGCGAGACAGGCCCATTGAATGAAGGCGGATGAGCACCTCCATTCTCTGAATGGTTCACTATGTGCTCATGATTAGACAAATTTCTTAAACAATAGTAATGATTGATTATATTTCCGCTATGATATTCAAGCAATATCGGCCACAAAAAAAGCGAATCATTTCACGTCTATAAAATATTGACAAAATCACCCGCAGGATTAACGCTGTATTTCTTGAAAACAACAGATCGACATATCATTGTATGATAGATATTGAGCGAGATATACTTCGAAGCGCTATAAGTCCCGCATCAGTGTCGTTTTGCGCAATGTTCTTTGCTCATTCCTGCATCTTCATTCCGGAACTTGTCCGACAGGTCGAGGTGACTGACAGCGGCTCGATTTTTCCCACATCCCGCTCGGTAGCCCATTGGTCTGGTTTCCGGTTGATGTCCCGTCATGCCGTAATGTCACCGCACTCCCTGATCGGACAGCTTTTTCCCCCTGGCCTCAGCCTCTGAGCTGGTGGAGCTGTCACTTGTCATTCTACCGATCCACGAGCTTACTTCCGTCCCTCGACAGTCTGTGACGGAAGGGGTTTGGAAGCTCCGACAGGTCGCGTCCAGTTCACGGCCCTCAGCCGCGCCCCCGCAGGCGAGACGAGCGGGGACGTCGCGGTTCTCTGCTGCATGCCGGGCTTGCACGGTGCAAGATCAGGTGATGATCGGCAAGTTTCCGCGTCGTGCCCTCTATGACGTCACCCCTCTATGTTCTAGGAGGAAGGGGGGCGCCGATCCTTCAAGAGGCCTGGATCGATGCTGCGGAACAGCTTCGTGCCTCGTCTGATGTCGCGCACCTCCACCACAAAGCCGACCCCAGCAGCTCTGAGCTTGGGCCGTGTCCCGCCGAGTGGTGTCTGAGACGTGAGGCTGGCCCGCCGGAGCGCTCCCCATAGCTGGCGCAGGCGGGCCAGCCGTCCGGGAACGGGCGGTCACCGTGTTCTTCGGCTAAGTTGAGGTTGCTTGACGACCATCAACCGAGACGGAGTGACACGATGACCGAGGACAGGATCGCTCTTCACGAGCTGATTGGGAAGAGCGCCGACGCCGACTTCCTGCGCGAGATGGTCGGCTTCGCCGCTCAGCGCCTGATGGAACTGGAAGTCGAGGCGTTGACCGGCGCCGGCTACGGTGAGCGCTCGGACGAGCGGCTGACCAAGCGCAACGGATATCGGGAGCGGACCTGGGAGACACGCGCCGGCGCCATCGACCTGCGCATCCCCAAGCTGCGGCGCGGCTCCTACTTCCCAGCCTTTCTGGAGCCGCGGCGCACGGCGGAGAAGGCGCTGATCGCGGTGATCCAGGAGGCCTACGTGCAGGGCATCTCGACGCGCAACGTCGATGAGCTGGTCAAGGCAATGGGCATGACTGGCATCTCCAAGTCCCAGGTCAGCCGCTTGTGTGAAGAGATCGACGACCGCGTGCAGGCCTTCCTGACCCGCCCGCTGGAGGGCGACTGGCCGTTCGTGTGGCTGGACGCGACCTACGTGAAGGTGCGCCAGGACGGCCGCATCGTCTCGCTCGCCGCCATACTGGCGATCGGCGTCAACACTGACGGCCGACGCGAGGTGTTGGGGCTCGGCCTCGGGCTGTCGGAGGCGGAGACCTTCTGGAGCGACTTCCTGCGCTCGCTCACCCGCCGGGGGCTGCGGGGCGTGAAGCTGGTGATCGCCGACGCGCATCTCGGGCTGAAGGCCGCCGCCTCCAAGGTGCTGGGCGCGACACTCCAGCGGTGCCGCGTTCATTGCATGCGGAATCTCCTCTCCTGCGTGGGCAAGGCGCACCAGACGATGGTCGCCGCCACCATCCGCACCGCGTTTGCCCAGGAGACCGCCGAGGCGGCGCACGAGCAGTGGCGCCGGGTTGCCGACAGCCTGCGGCCGCGGTTCTCCAAGCTGGCGGCGCTGATGGACGAGGCGGAGTTCGACGTGCTGGCCTACATGGCCTACCCCAAGGACCTGCGCACCAAGCTGCACTCCACGAATCCGCTGGAACGCCTGAACGGCGAGATCAAACGGCGCACCAACGTCGTCGGCATCTTCCCCGGGGAAGGAGCGGTCACCCGCTTGGTCGGTGCCTTGCTGCTGGAGCAACACGACGAGTGGGCGGTGTGCCGGCGCTACATGACCATGGAAAGCCTGACCGAGCTGTGCCACCCTCCCACCGCTGACCCGCTGTCCATCGCAGCGGAGTAGACCGGCGGCTTCAACTCGCCGAAGAGCACCTACGTTCCCTCAGACACCACGCCCCGGGGCACGATCTGAGCTTGTCCTCCAGCTCCTTCGCGGCCTTCATCAAAACCTTGCTACACACCTCATCGTTAGTGTCGGGACAGAGTACGAGGGTTTGCAGCTCGTAGTGCATCGCATTTTCTCCGCTAGAGCAAAGCTCTCAATGGTCCGCATCGGCTAACGTTCCAGAGGCGCCTACATGAAAAGGTTGTAGAATGGTTTTCTCGAAAATGGCGGGGTCGTGCTCTCCAATGGGCATCCTGTTCCGCTGTTACTCGGATTCCGATTGAGCAAGAGCGTAGATGCCATAAATGGCCGTTTGTGGCACGCCAGGGTGAAGAGTCGGCCCCTCCGCCCTGACCGTTGATCCGCAACACCGGGCAGTGTGCCAGAATTCGTGCCACAACAAGCGTGCCACCATGATAGGGTGGTGACGGATTTTGGCACGCGGGGAACTATGCTGTTAGGCTACGCGCGCGTATCGACGGCCGATCAGAACCTTGAGGCGCAACGCACGGCGCTGATGGAGGCGGGGGTGGACCCGGCCCGCATCTACACCGACACGATGAGCGGGGCGAAGGCCGAGCGGCCGGGACTGGCCGAGATGATGCGGTCGCTGCGGCCCGGCGATGTGGTGGTGATCGTCCGGCTCGACCGGCTGGGGCGGTCGCTGCTGGACCTGCTGGACTTGGTGCGCCGGATCGAGCGGGCCGGCGCCGGCCTGCGGAGTCTGGCGGAGACTCTGGACACCACCACGCCGACCGGCCGACTGCTGTTCCACCTGTTCGCCGCTCTGGCCGAGTTCGAGCGGGGGCTGATCCGAGAGCGCACCATGGCCGGGCTGGCGGCCGCGCGGGCACGGGGCGCCAAGCCGGGACGCAAGCCGGTCCTGTCCCCCGACCGGCTGGCGCTCGCCAAGCTGCTGTGGTCCAACCCGGCGGTGCCGATCAGCCAGATTTGCAGTGAGTTTCGGGTGTCCCGCCGCACGCTCTATAGGGAGCTGGGGCCGCGCACGGGGCAGGACTGAACCGCTGGCCCGCCGGCCCTATCGAAGGGGTAGCTTGAAGAGAGTGCCCGGCTGGTGGAGCATGGGACGAGCAAAGGTTGTTGATCCTGTGAGGCGTCACAACGCGCTCTGGACGGAATGAGTTGAGGGGGCCGCCGCCATGTTCCTGCTTCGCTTCCTGACCGGGTTGAGCGTCGGATTGGCGGTTGGAGCATTCCTCCTCGCTCTACGGATCATCAGCTTAGGTGCTCGGATGGCCTGGGGGTTTTTTATCGCGCTCGGAATTCCCTTTACTCTCATCACCTATGCTGGCGGAGGATGGGCTGCTGCTTGGAAGTCTATTCATTTTCATGGTGGGGCAGCGGCAATATTCATCGCTATCGACTTCGTTGCATCCTTCATCTACTACCGGATCACCGAACCGAACGGACCTGAGTCATGGAAATGACCCTGGAGAACCTGGAGAAGATGACTCCCGATCAGGAGCGCCTGTTCCTGATGCGGCTCGATGCCCAGCTTGAACAGGATGCCGGGGCCGCCGCCCGCGCCCACCTCGCGGCCGGCGAGCCGATCTACTACCGCAAGCGTGACACCCCGCCGGGCTGCGTCATCAAGGAACACCCGGACGGGCGCAAGGAGCTGGTCGATTTCTCGACCGGCGAGGAAAGGCTGATCCGGCTGCTGGCTGCATGACCCAGCCGCAGTTATGGGTGCTGGCCGGCCCGAACGGCGCCGGCAAGTCCACCATCGCCCGCCGCCACATCATCGGACGCGTCCCCTTCGTCAACGCCGACGACATCGCGCGCCAGCTCGACCCCGGCGACGTGAACAGCCCGGCCGCCCACCTGCGCGCCGGCCGGCTGGCGGTGGAGGACCGCGAGGGCCGGCTTGCCCGCCGCGAGACCTTCGCCATGGAAACCACGCTGACCGGCAAGAGCGAGCTGGCCCTGATGCGCCGGGCGGCCGAGGCCGGCTACAAGGTCAACCTGATCTTCGTCGGGCTGGACGATGTTGCGCTGTCGGCGGCGCGCGTTCACGCCCGCGTGCGCAGCGGCGGGCACAACGTGCCGAAGGATGCGATCCTGCGCCGCTATGGCCGCAGCATGGAGGCCCTGTCGGAAGCCCTGTCCGTCGCACACCGCGCCTGGGTGTTCGACAACTCGGACATCCGGCGCCGGCTGCTGCTGAAACGCGACCAGGGCGCAGTGAAGAAGCTGTCCGCCGATCTGCCGGCCTGGGCGGAAACGGCGATCCCGCCGCACCTCAGACAGAAGGTCCACAAGCGCGGCGGGCGGTAACGGACCTTACCCGTCTCTTCAGGCTGACGTGAGTGCGGGCGACCCGTAGTATCTCTTGACCTTGGTGCGGGTGGCCCGTACTATCGGCCCGTCAACAGGGGTGCGGGCATGTTCTGCTGGGACGAAGCCAAGTTCGCGAGCAACATCGAGAAGCACAAGGTCAGCTTCGACCTCGCCGCCCTCCTGTTCGACAACCTTGTCGCCGAAGCCGTTGACGACCGTTTCGATTACGGCGAACTGCGGATCAATGCCTACGGCCTGATCAACGGTCGCCTGTTCGTCTGCACCTACGCCCCGCGCTGCGGCTGGCGCCACATCATCTCCATGCGCAAAGCCAACCGGAGGGAGATCAATCGCTATGGCTAACCGTCCCCTGACCGACAAGGAAAAGGCTGCCCTGGCCGCCACCGATTGGGCCGCCATCGACGCCATGACCGACGAGGACATCGCCCGGCAGATCGCCGACAACCCCGACGCGGCACCGGATCTCTCCGAGGTCCCGGCGGAGCATCTGCGCATCATCCATCCGCCCGGCGGCGTCAGCGTCCGCGGCATCCGCGCGAAACTCAACCTCACCCAGCGGGAGTTTGCCGACCGCTTCGGCTTCCCAATCGGTACCCTGCGCGACTGGGAGCAGGGCCGCTACCAGCCCGACCCCGCCACCCGCACGCTGCTGTTCGTGATCGAACGCAATCCGGAGCTGGTGGCGGAGGTGGTGACGGACCATAGCCAAGCGGCCTAAGACGGTCCTGCTGTCGCTGTTCTGTTGATCCTCAGCCCCCGGACTCATCCCTGCCAGGGAGGAATGATCATGTCCTTGGTCACCATGATGTTGAAGCGGTAGCCGGGGCGGATCTCCAGGGTCGGGGCGACGTTCAGGCCCTTGCGTGCGTATTCCGCGCCGAGCTGGCCCATCTGCTGGCCGAGGCTGCCGGCGATGATCTGCTGCGCGTCGTAGCCGCCGCGGCTGTCGCCGCGCTGCTGCGGCTGGGAGAGCTGGACGCCGGCCGAGAAGATCGACAGCAGCAGGGCATTGCCGAAGGTCCGGAAATAGTGGTTGTTCACCTGATCGGAGAAGCCGGCATAGCCGCTCTGGTCGGCGCCGGGCATGCTGCCGAGGTCGAGCGACGAGGCGTCGGGGTAGATGATCCGGTTCCAGGCGATCAGCACCCGCTCCTGGCCCATCTCCACCCCGTTGTCGTAGGTGCCGACCAGCATGGAGTCCTTGGGGATCAGCAGGTATTGCCCGGTGGCGGTGTCGTAGACGTTCTCGCGCACCCGCGCCTTGATGATGCCCGGCAGGTCCGAGTTGATGCCGCTCTCCATGACACCAGGGATGATGGTGCCGGCCTTGACCTCATAGGGTGACACCGCGGCCTCGCGGGTGCCGGCGAGGTAGTGCGAGCCGCGCGGCTGCTGGTTCAGGAAGTTGCGCTTGGCCTCGGCACCGCTGCCCTGGCCGCCCCGCCCCATGTCGCTCCCATAGCCGCCGGCACCGCCACCGGCCGCGCCCAGGCCGCCGCTCGTGCCCGAGCTGCTGCCGAAGCTGTTGGCGAGCTGGGCGAGCGCCTGCGGGCTGTTGCCGGCGCCGCCCGGGCCGGCCGCGGCCGGCTGCTGCATCTGCCCGGGCTGGGCCCGGTTGGTGGGAACGGTGGTCGGCGCTTCCAGAGCGGCTTTCAGCGCCGCCCGGCGCTGTTCCTCCACCCGCCGCACCTCGGCGTCATACTGCTGCCATGCCCGCATCCGGGCATCGTCCTCCGGGGTGCGGCCGGCGTTGGTCGTGTAGCCGCGCGCCATCGGCTCCGGCGGCGCCGCCGGCATGGCGGCGGGGGTGGCTGCGGCGGCCGGCGCCGGGGCCGCCGGGGCGGGAGCTGCCCGCCGCGCCTCGATGATGCCGGCGTTCTGTGCCGCCCCGAACAGCGGCTTGGCGTCCACCGGCTCCGGGGCCGCCACCACCTCGGTGCTGCCGGCGCCGGCCGCCCGCCGCTTGGCCCGCTCGTTCATCGTGTAGGCGATGGCGATGGCGACCAGGGCGGAAATCCCGATGAGGATGTAGACCGGCACGCGGGTCAGGCGCCGGCCGCCGGTCTGGCGCAGGGTCGGGCCAGTCAGGAAGTCGGGCGAACGGTCGGGGCTGCCGGACGGCGGTTGCTGCGGCTGGCTGGCCGGCGGCGCGGTGGGACCGGCCAGGAAGTCGGGCGAGCGGTCGGGACCATCGGTCGGTTGCTGCGTCTGGTCGGTCATTCTGCGGCGTCCTCCCGCACGGTGAAGGGGGATCCGGCCTGGAGCGTGCCGGCACTGTTGCGGAGCCACAGGCGCGAGGCCGTGGTCCGGTCGAACTGGAGACGCACGAGCACCCCGGCATTGAGCGGCGTCACCAGATAGCGCAGGGCATGAGCGCCTGGTGCTTTCTGGTCGGCACCCGCCACCCCGAAGCCGATCCGCCGCAACTCGTCGCGCAGGACCGGCGTCAGGCTGTCGCTCGCCAGCTCGCCGGCCGGCTCATCGAGCGCCACGGTGGTGGAGGCCGCCGGCAGGCGGTCGGACACGAAGCCGGCGATGTCGGCCGCCAGCAACGGCGCATCGGCCGGCGTCACCGCCTCGACGTAGGAGGACCGCGGGCCGAAGCTGGCGCAGCCGCCGAGCAGCAGCGCCACGCCGACCACCGCGGCATGCAGGGGGTGCCGCATGGTTCAGTTCCTCTCGCGCAGGATCTCGACCTTGGTCTGGTCGCTGCCGACGCCGGAAATCAGCGCGGCATGGCGCAGCACCTTGTCGACCACGTAGCGGTCGCCGCTGGCCCGGTAGTTGACGAGCTGTTCCTTGTCGTCCGAGCCGATCGCCACCAGGGCGGGAGACTCGTCGTAGCGCATCTCGCTGGGAAACTGGATGTAGGTCTTGCGCCCGTCCGTGTAGACCCGCACCGGCCGCCAGGACGGGCTGTCGCCGCGGATGGCGAACCCGAAGTCGAGGTTGGCGACGTTCAGGCCATCGGAGAGGGTGGTGGCCTGCTGGCGGCGGTTCACCGCGGCCCGGTAGGCGTCCCACTCCTGCTGGACGTCCTCCGGATAGACGAAGGACACCAGCGGCATCCAGTCCTTGGTGCGGCTGACGAGCTGGACCACGTAAATCCGCCGGTCGGTGGCGATGGTCATGGTGGTGGTCAGGCCACTGTCGCTCGCCTTGATGACGATGACGCTGGTCTGGTTGGCGCCGGCACCATAGACGGTCGGGGTGGCCTTCCATCGCGCGATGTCGCCGAGGTCGATCTGCTGCACCACCTCGCCCGGCTGGAGTTCGAGATTGCAGACCCGCAGAGGGGCGCAGACGACGGAGGGCAGGGTGGAGCCGTAGGTGAAGGTGACGCGGCCGGCCTGCCCGCGCGCCGGGCGGTCCTTGCCGCCGCGCCACTCGCCGGACAGGGCGACGCCGCGCCGCTCCTTGGCGTTCAGCTCGGCCTCCTTGCCCGACATCAGGTTGACCGGCGGCGGATTGCCGGTCCGGCGGCTCAGGACGGCCGGGGCGTCGCCGGCCGGCGGCGGGGCGGCGGCCGGCGCTTCCGTCTGCGCCGTCTGGATGGCCGGGACCTGTTGAGCGAGCGCCGGTCCCGAGACGGTCAACGCCAGGGCGGCGAGGGTGAGGGTTTCCTTGAGCATGGGAGCACCTGTCAGATGAGCCGCTGGGACCACGAGTAGCTGTTCACGTAGACCCCCATGGGGTTCATGAGGATCGCCTGTTCGGTGGCCGGGGTGGCGATGCTGATGGTCACCGTGGCCTGCCAGGAGACCGGCGGTTGCTTGGCCGAGCCGTCCCGGTTCATCACGCTTTCCCGCCACTCGATCCGCCATGTGTCCTGGCTGATCGGGAGCACCGACTGCACCTCGACGGTCACCGTTTCGGTTTCAGCGCGCTTGAAGGGGTCGGCGCTGCGGAAGTGTTCAAGGATTTGCGGATAGGCGGCGCCGCGCTTGTTGATCATGGCGAACGCCTCGTCGATCAGCGCCCGCTCGGCCGCCGCATCGACGTAGACGGAGCGGATGTTGCTGATCCAGCGGGCGAGCTGGGCACGGATCACCCGCTCGTTGGGCACATAGATCTGATCGGCCCGCCGCACCCCCACCGCATCGCCCAGCTTGTTGGTTTCCACGACATAAGGGACGAGACGGTTCTGGCTGCCGATCCAGACTACGCCACCGACCGCCAGGGCGGCGATGGCGAGGCTGGACAGCGCCGTCAGACGCCACGCATTGGCGCGGGCGATGTAGGAGCCGTACCGCTCATTCCATTCGAGCCGGGCCGAGAGATAGGGCGTCTCGGTCGGCGGCGTTGCCTGGGTTCTCGGCTTGAGAAGGGTGCGGGTTTTCATAGCCTATCGCCTATACGGTGAAGGAATCCATCCCCCTGGAGTTCAAAACCGAACGCCTATTCGGGGCGGATCACGTTGTCGGGTTGGCCCGGCGGCTGGCCCTGCTGGGGCGCCTGCGGAGCCTGTGGAGGCTGGGGTTTCTCGGCAGCAGCGCGCAGCTCGCGCGCCTTGTGGAGCATGCTCTCGCCCATGCGCCCGCCCATGGTGCCGTAGGAGCGGCCGGACAGACGGCGGCCGAGGTCCTGCACCGCGGCTTGGCCGAGGTTGCCGGCGGCGCGGGCGGCCATGCGGGCGGCAAAGGCAGGCGGCGGGGACGAGGACAGGCCCGAGCTGGCGAGCTGGGCACTGGCAAGCTTGGAGGCGCCGCCGACCGCCATGCCGGCGCCGGCCGCACCGGCCAACGCACCGACCGCGGCGCCGCCGACTGCCGCGGTCGCTCCAACCAGGGCGCCGCCGCCGCTGGGGGAGGTGCCGTTGATGAGGCTCTGGACCATGTCCGGCACCACCTTGGTGACCGCCAGCATGACCACAGCCGAGCCAACGATAACAAAGACATCGGAGGTGTTGGTGACGATCTGTGCTTCCCAGGACAGGATCATGGCCTGCCCCAGCCCGATGAGCAGTTGCAGGACGAACAGCTTGGCGCCGACCGCCACGGCATAGACCATCACCTTGACAGCATAATCCTTGGTCCAGCGGGAGCCGCCGAAGCCCATCAGCAGGACGCCGGCCGAGATGACGATGTAGCTCTCCACCAGGGCCAGGATCAGGAAAGCGGCGATCAGAGCGAAGCAAATGAGAACGACGAGGGCCGCGATAAGAAAGCCAGCACTCTCCGCCAGCTTTGACAGAGATACTTGACCAACCACTCGAAGCGCGAGGTTAACGCCAACCTCAAAAATGTTTGACGGGCTGATCCGGCCTGTTCCACCCCCGGCTATGCTTGCCTGATTAGCGGCTTCTCGGAAACTGTCCACCACCGCTTGAGCATAATCAGCAGAGTGGAGCAGCAGAGTTAAGAAAAAGCCGATGAAAAGAACTTGGTTGATGACCTCCGCCACCCACTCTCCAAAGTCAGCACCTTTCAGTGCCAGACGGACTGCCGCCCAGGTGAACTCAATTCCTGCCAGAAGCCAGAACAGCGTAATGGCATAATTTCTCAGAGCCGCTTGCCAAGCGGTTGAATGATCCCGGTACAGACGAACAATGTTGTCGAGAGAGTTATTTGCTGCTTGAGCCGCAGCATCATATGACACCATAACGATAGCTGCGGCTAGGATGAGAGGCACCCAGCGAGACCACTTCAAACCCCTTTTCATGACAATCCTCCTTAGAACGCTTCTCCGTCACGAGAGTTCAGCATTGGACCAATTGGTAGTGCTCTGGCTGGCTCGGGTGGCGTCGCGGCGGCGCAAGTCACGTTGAGGCTGTATCGTGTAACGATATGTGCAATGACCGCAGAACTAGTGATTGATCCGGCAAGAATAAGAAGAGCAACAGAGGTCTTTATCTGGAGCATGCCGTGTTCCTTTAGAAAGCTTCGCCATCGGTGGAGGGAAGCGGAGGAGCAAACAAAAACCGCCGCCGCAGTTCGTCCTCCGCGTCGGCCTTGGCTTGAGCCGCCGCCGCCGCGCTCGCGGTGACGCGGCCGGTGGTTGCCATGGTCATGGTCATGTCGCCGAGCTGGGTCGCCAGCAACGCCAGCATCTCGTTGGTGGCTTGGAGCTGACGCACCTCGCCGTCCGAGGCTTGCGCATCGGCCAGGATGCCTTGCGCGGCCGAGACGTTGCGCTGGACGTTGCGCACCACGCCCTGACTGTCCATGGCGGTGCGCGAGGCGTCCTGCAGTTGCGCCGACCATCGCTGGTAATAGGGCGTCACGTCCTCGGTCGGCACCGACTGCCAGTCCGTGCCGGCCGGGAAGAGCTGGTTGAACTCCTGCTCGATGCCGCCGAGCTGGTAGCCGATCCCCTGCACCCGGTTCATCACCGCGTTGAGCTGGCCGACCTGCTGGGTGAGGTTGCCGTTCAGCTCCCCGAAGTTGCCGCCGCCCAAGGTCTGGAGCGAGCGGGCCTGATTTTCGATCATCCGGACCTGATTGGAGATCTGCTGCACCTGATTGGACAC
Source organism: Azospirillum thermophilum (assembly GCF_003130795.1). Taxonomy (NCBI): domain Bacteria; kingdom Pseudomonadati; phylum Pseudomonadota; class Alphaproteobacteria; order Rhodospirillales; family Azospirillaceae; genus Azospirillum; species Azospirillum thermophilum. The sequence continues at coordinate 55,967 of NZ_CP029355.1, read as the reverse complement.
CTGGGTGATCATCTGCGCGATGGCCGACACGTCGATCACCGGGATGCCCTGCGCCTTGGCCGGCAGGGTGTGGAACGCCAGGGTGGAGAGCAGGACGGCGGAGAGGGGCTTGCGCATCGGGGCACCTACTGCATGCGGACGCGGTGGAAGAGCTTGGAGTCGATGTAGACGTCGAAGGCCTGCGGCGACTTGGGCTGCTGCCACTCCACCGCGTCGTAGACGTGGACGGTGATCCGCTGGTCATCGGAGCCGCCCAGCACCGTGGTGCCGATCAGCGAGCCGACGCAGGCGCGCGGCCCCGGCAGGCCGCCGCCGCGGTCGCTGTTGGGGGCAGGCTCCGACTGCATCGGCGACGAGCGGTCCAGCGCCGTCGCGTCCGGCAGCACGCCGGGCGGCAGGGCGCCGGGCACGCCGGCCAGGGTGCCGGCGCTGACCCATTGGCCGGCCGGCGCCGGCTGGAGGCCGGCCGGGCAGAGGTCGTAGGGATCGGACACCATGCGGACATAGGAGCCGCCGCGTTCCGGCGAGCCGGCCATGTCGCAGGTCGGGAAGGCGCCGCCGCGGCGCAGATGACGCCACAGCCGCTCAATCGGGGGGACGCACTCCGCATACTGCGTCGGGCCGCCGGGATTGCTCATGCAGAGCAGGACCTGACAGCCCCAATCGCTTGCCCCGGCTGGCACCGGCAGCAGGGCGAGGCCGGCGAGCAGCACGCCGGCCGCCTTAAAGCAGATGGTCATAGCGCACCCCTCTTTTCTGGAGCCAGTGGAAGGGCCAGTCGGGACCGTGGCTGGCGGCCAGCTCGCGCACCTGCGCCACGCTGTCCTTGTCGGAGACGCCGACGAAGGCGAGGGCCACCGGCCCCAGGCCGAGCGAGAAGAGACGGCGGCCTTCCGGCGACAGGTAGTAGTAATCGCGCTTCTTGGCCGCAGTCTTGAGGATGCCGATCTGCACCGCGTTCAGCCCGATGGCGGTGTAGAGGTCGCGCGGTCCCGGCACCTGCGACGTGCCGCTCTTGTCGGCCTCTTCATTGGGCAGCAGGATCTTGGTGGGACAAGACTCCAGCAGCACGTCGAGCAGGCCCGAGCGCACCGCGTCCGACAGGCTTTGGGTGGCGAGCACGACGCCGCAATTGGCCTTGCGCAGCACCTTCAACCATTCGCGAATTTTCTCGCGAAACACCGGGTGCCCGAGCATGACCCAGGCCTCATCGAGCAGCAGAAGCGCCGGCTGGCCGCGCAGGGACTTCTCGAAGCGGCGGAACAGGTAGAGCAGCACCGGGATCAGGGTCTTCTCACCGAGCGCCATCAGCTCTTCGATTTCAAAGACCGTGAAGGCGGCATCGCTGAGGCCGTCGCGGGTGCTGTCGAGCAGGTGCCCGAGGGGACCGCTGATCGTGTAGGGCGCCAGGGCCGAGCGCAGCTTTTCGTCCTGCACCGTCAGCAGGAAGTCGGTCAGGGACCGCTCCTGCGGCCCCTTTTCCTGGCTCAGCAGCCGCATGGCGCGGTGGATTTCCTCGCGCTGCGCCGGGGTCGGCGGCACGCCGGTCTGGAGCTGGTAGCAGGACTCGATCCACTCTTCCGCCCAGGCCAGATCGCCGGGAGTGTCGAGCGCGGCGAGCGGAGCGAAGGAGAGCTTGCTGGCCTCGCCGGCGATGTCGTGGTGGGCGCCGCCGCAGGCGAGCGCCAGGGCGAGCATGGAGCGGCCCTTGTCGAAGGCCACCACGGTGGCGTCGGGATAGCGGCGGAACTGGGCGGCCACCGTGCCCAGCAGGGTCGACTTGCCGGCGCCGGTCGGGCCGAATACTAGAGTATGCCCGACGTCTCCCACGTGCAGATTGAGCCGAAAAGGGGTCGATCCGGGGGCAGATCCATACAAAAGCGGCGGTGCGCCTTCCGGATAGAACGGGCAGGGAGCGGTATCCAGCCCGGCCCACACGCTGGCGAGCGGCAGCAGATCGGCGAGGTTGAGGGTGTGGATCAGCGGCCGGCGGACATTCGGGTGGGGATGACCGGGCAGGGTGCCCAGCCACGCCTCCACGGCGTTGATTGTCTCCAGCCGGCAGGCGAAGCCGAGACGCTGCACCTCGCGCGACACCATCCGGGCGCTGTCGAGCAGCCGGCCGCGGTCCTCGCCCATCAGGACGATGACCGGGGTGTAGTAGCCGAAGGTGACGAGCGCCGAGCTGGCGTCGGTGATCGCCGCTTCGGTCTCGCCGGCCATCAGCAGGGCGTCCTCGTTGACGACGCCGCCCTGGGTGCGGAAGACCTGGGACCAGAAGCCCCGCACCTTCTGCTTCCATTTGCGGCGGTAGCGGTGGAGGTGGGTCACCGCCTCGTGCTGGTCGAGGTAGATGAAGCGCGAGGACCAGCGGTAGGCGACCGGCAGGTGCTCCAGCACGTCGAGGATGTTGGGGTAGGAGGCGCCGGGGAAGCCTTCCAGCGAGATGCAGGCAATGTAGCGGTCCCCGATGCGCGGGGTGTCGCCGGTCCACAGCTCGCGGCCGCCAATCACCGCGTCGAGATACATCCCGTCCGGCGGGATGTTCAGCGGCGTGTCGTCGCCGGTCAGGCAGAAGTGCAGGTAGTTGACCAGCTCGTCGCGCAGGTGCTCCCGGCCATGGGCGCAGACATGGGTGTAGCTGGTCATGCGGCGCACCGTCAGCACGGTGCCGAGCGCGTCCTCCAGATCGCCGAGCGCCTTCTTGAAAGCGGTCAGCGTCTGGTCGGCCGGCGACTGCGGCGCCGCGGTCGGGTCCTCGTCCCACAGGTAATCCTGGATCTTGGTGTTGCGCCGCAGGGGCGGGGTGTACTGCAACACCAGGGCATAGTCGGACTCGTAGTGCGCGCCGTGGGTGGTGAACTGGCGGCGGCGCTCCGCGTCGATCAGCCGGGTGACCGGATCGGGGAAGGCCGAGGCCTCGACCGGCGGATAGCCGGCCGAGGGCAGGCGGGCGGCCTCATGCCAGCTCACCCAGCCGCTGCCCAACCGGGCGAGGGCGGCGTTGACCCGCTCCGTCACGTAGTTGCGCTCGTCGGCGGTCGAGGACGCGGTATCCGGCCCGCGGTAGTAGAAGCCGGCGAGCAGGGCGCCGCTCTTGCCGAGGACAATGCCGTCATCGACCAGGGCGGCCCAATCGAGCAGATCGGGCACCCCCTTGGCCTTGTCACGATAGGTCTTGAGAGCCAGCATGACCCCTCCTTAGCGGTCGCGGAAGGGCCGCGACCGGGCCGGGTAGTAGGCTTGGTACTGCAGGTGGCGGGTGTAGACGTGACTCAGCCGGGGATCGGCCTTCGCCATGGTGCGCAGAAAGCCGATCAGGCCGAACCAGAGGCTCAGCCCGACCAGCGTGGCGATCCAGTTCTGCGCCGTCACGATCAGGCCGCCCGCCACCAGGGCGGTGAACATCACCAGCTCGCGCTCCCCGCCCATCAGCAGGTTGGCGCGGTGCAGCGCCCGACGGAACTCCGTCAGGCGCAGCCCGCTGGTGGCGGAGCCGGTCACGCCAGGACCACCCCGGCGCCGGCCGCGGCGATCACCGCGCCGACGCCGAAGAGCTGGGTCAGGATGTTGGTGGCGAACACCAGCAGAGCGACCACCAGCACCAGCATCACGAAGCGGCGGGCGAACTCGTTGATTTCGCCGCCCCAGATCAGCATGGCGCCGCAGACGACGACGCCGAGCAGCGAGATGGCGAAGGCGACCGGGCCGGTCAGCGAGTTGACGAAGGTCTGGAGCGGGGCTTCCCAGGGAAGCCCGCCGCCGCCGCCGCCGGCCGCAAGGGCCTGATTGGGAGCGGTCAGCAGCACCGTGAGGGCAGCCGTCAGGGTGGCGGCCGAGAGGCCGCGGGAGAGCAGGTTGCGCATGGGTCCTTATCCGAGTTGTGAGAGGACGTAATCGGTGCCGTCGAAGCCATCGACGGCGAGGACGGCGCTGATGCGCCGGCCGGGACTGGCAGAGGTCTTTTCGATGTTGACGATGATGTTGACGGCCTCGGCGATCCTCCGCTGCCACGAGGCCGCCGTGGCTTCGGCAATCAGGCTTTCCAGGCGGATCAGGCCGGCGGTGCCGGCGCTGTCGCTGGTGTTGGCGTGGACGGTGGCGACCCCGCCGGGATGGCCGGTGTTCCAGGCTTTCAGCATCGACAGGGCCTCCGGCCCGCGCGTCTCGCCCACCAGAATACGAGTCGGCCGCAGGCGCATGGTGGCGGCGAGCAGCCGCTGCATGCCGACATGCTCCGCCGTGCGCAACTGCACGACGTTGGCCGCCGCGCACTGAAGCTCGACCGTGTCTTCGATGATGATCAGCCGGTCGTGCGGGGTGGCGCGCTCGATCTCCTTGATGAGCGCGTTGGTCAGCGTCGTCTTGCCGGTGCCGGTGCCGCCGACCACGAGGATGTTGCGGCGGGCGGCCACGGCCTCGACCAGCACCGCCCGCTGGCAGCCGGTCATGATGCCGCGCTCGACATACTCATCCAGCGTGAAGATGCGGGACGCCTTGCGGCGGATGGCGAAGGTGGGGGCGGCGACCACCGGCGGGATCAGCGCCTCGAAGCGCGAGCCGTCAAAGGGCAACTCGCATTCGAGGATCGGGTTGTCGCGGGTAATGGTGGTGCGCAGGGCAGCGGCCACCGTGGTCATCAGGGACTCCGCCTGACTGGCCGACATGGTGCCGACCGGCATCATCTCCTGCCCCAGCCGCTCGACCCACAGCCGGCCGTCCGGGTTCAGCGCGATTTCCACGACATCGGGCTCGGCCAGAAAACCGCACACCAGAGGGCGATCGTGCCCCGGGGCGTGGTGTCTGAGGGAACGTAGGTGCTCTTCGGCGAGTTGAAGCCGCCGGTCTACTCCGCTGCGATGGACAGCGGGTCAGCGGTGGGAGGGTGGCACAGCTCGGTCAGGCTTTCCATGGTCATGTAGCGCCGGCACACCGCCCACTCGTCGTGTTGCTCCAGCAGCAAGGCACCGACCAAGCGGGTGACCGCTCCTTCCCCGGGGAAGATGCCGACGACGTTGGTGCGCCGTTTGATCTCGCCGTTCAGGCGTTCCAGCGGATTCGTGGAGTGCAGCTTGGTGCGCAGGTCCTTGGGGTAGGCCATGTAGGCCAGCACGTCGAACTCCGCCTCGTCCATCAGCGCCGCCAGCTTGGAGAACCGCGGCCGCAGGCTGTCGGCAACCCGGCGCCACTGCTCGTGCGCCGCCTCGGCGGTCTCCTGGGCAAACGCGGTGCGGATGGTGGCGGCGACCATCGTCTGGTGCGCCTTGCCCACGCAGGAGAGGAGATTCCGCATGCAATGAACGCGGCACCGCTGGAGTGTCGCGCCCAGCACCTTGGAGGCGGCGGCCTTCAGCCCGAGATGCGCGTCGGCGATCACCAGCTTCACGCCCCGCAGCCCCCGGCGGGTGAGCGAGCGCAGGAAGTCGCTCCAGAAGGTCTCCGCCTCCGACAGCCCGAGGCCGAGCCCCAACACCTCGCGTCGGCCGTCAGTGTTGACGCCGATCGCCAGTATGGCGGCGAGCGAGACGATGCGGCCGTCCTGGCGCACCTTCACGTAGGTCGCGTCCAGCCACACGAACGGCCAGTCGCCCTCCAGCGGGCGGGTCAGGAAGGCCTGCACGCGGTCGTCGATCTCTTCACACAAGCGGCTGACCTGGGACTTGGAGATGCCAGTCATGCCCATTGCCTTGACCAGCTCATCGACGTTGCGCGTCGAGATGCCCTGCACGTAGGCCTCCTGGATCACCGCGATCAGCGCCTTCTCCGCCGTGCGCCGCGGCTCCAGAAAGGCTGGGAAGTAGGAGCCGCGCCGCAGCTTGGGGATGCGCAGGTCGATGGCGCCGGCGCGTGTCTCCCAGGTCCGCTCCCGATATCCGTTGCGCTTGGTCAGCCGCTCGTCCGAGCGCTCACCGTAGCCGGCGCCGGTCAACGCCTCGACTTCCAGTTCCATCAGGCGCTGAGCGGCGAAGCCGACCATCTCGCGCAGGAAGTCGGCGTCGGCGCTCTTCCCAATCAGCTCGTGAAGAGCGATCCTGTCCTCGGTCATCGTGTCACTCCGTCTCGGTTGATGGTCGTCAAGCAACCTCAACTTAGCCGAAGAACACGGTGACCGCCCGTTCCCGGACGGCTGGCCCGCCTGCGCCAGCTATGGGGAGCGCTCCGGCGGGCCAGCCTCACGTCTCAGACACCACTCGGCGGGACACGGCCCAGAGGGCCAAGCTCACGGCGTAGCTTCTCCTGCACGCGCCGGTCGTGTTCCTGCTGGAACGAAGCGGCAGCGGTCACGCTCATTGGCACCCCCTGGAGTCGCTGTTTCGTTCTCTCCTGTGGTTGCTACTATAGCCATCACGTAATCAGCAAAGAACGGCAAAAAGGGTATAGAAAGATCCGTCGTTCGACATGGTTAGGTTGCATACCAAAAGGACAGGACGACTTCAGCGGAGTCCGTCCAATCAAGCTTTGGCGCACACCTACATATTCGGGTATGCCGTTTGTACGGGCAGCCAAGGCCGCAAGATGCTTGAAATCTAAAAATGTGCCCGTAATGTGAATGCGCGAACACGGCAGAACGTCGAGTCGGATAGGGAGTGGAGCGTGGCGCGCCTAAAGACTAAGTTGCGAAGCCTGGAGTTTTCGCAGTCTGACGCTGCCGTTCCTCTCGCGGCTCTCTAAAAAAACAAGCCGGTTCAGTCGGCCATTCTCTTGTCCGGCGACCCTACTTGAGCGCCTTCCTTCATAGAATAATAATGGCGAGAGACTGCCGTGGTTGATCCTGATGAAAAGCCGGAGTCAGTCCCTCGCAAGCGCCGGACATCTCATCGAGACAAGCCGGTGGAGCTGCTGATTTTTGCCCACAACTTCAAGCAGGCCCGTCTCAATGCCGGGCTGACGCAGACCGACATCACCAAGCGGATCGGCATCTCCCAAGCCTACGTGTCCGACGTGGAGCGGGCCGTGGTCGATCCCAGCCTGACCCACATGGCCTTGCTGGCGCGGATCGTGGGCAAGCCCCTGCACGAGTTGCTCAAGCCTTCGCCGACGTTGAAATCTTCACCGACGAAGTGAAGGCGCGCCGACCGTGACGGAAGAGTTCAAGAAACCGCGCTCCCCGCAAAAGTCTCGCAGACAACCCACTGCAAAAGAAGATGCGCCGACAGAGCTTCTCATATTTGCAAGAAACTTCAAGAAAGCACGTCTGGAGGCAGGTCTTTCCCAACGTGATATCATGAGAATGACTGGCATAAGCCAGAATTACATCAGCTTCCTTGAAAGATCATTCTATTCCCCGAGCCTCAGCTACATGGCCCTGCTGGCGCGGGTCGTGGGGAAGCCGCTGCACGAGCTGCTGGAGCCCTAGCTCCACCCGATCACATCGTATCGACGACCGATCCGCGCAGACGGGCACTCCGACCGACGCGAGGGCGTTGGAGTTCCGCAAAGGCGGCCTTCCGCTCCTCCGGCGTCTTGTCCCGCCATTGAAACCAGATCCCAATGCAGCGGCGCCCCCTGTATTCCGGTTCAAAGGCGATGCACACCTCTTCGGCCAGAGCATTGACCTCCAGCTCGGCGGTGCGCAACGCATAGGCATTGAGATCCGAAAAGCGCGAGAGCTTGCCGTCCTGAACCCCGAGGAGCCCACGGATCTCCTCGATGGTGAATTTCTCCCGCGCGACATGGCGCAGATTGCGCCGCTTCATCGCCATCTCGTAGGCGGCCAGGGCATACTTGGACTCGAAGGCAGCCATCACCTCGATCCGAAGGCGGCCATAGGTCCTGCTGTTCTGGAGGAGTTCGATCAGCAGCGGATCGAACCGGTAGGTGAGAAAGCCATCCGGGCTTTCGTCCTCGGCCCGGTTGCCGCCCAGGAGCTGGACGCGGATGGTATTCGGCCGACCGGTTTCCGGGTTGATGTAGCGGACGCGGACAATCGTCGTCATCAACCGCTCAATGCTGTCCTTGACCCTGGCGTTACTCGTATCGCTGCCTCGCAGTTCCGCCATGTGGATATGATGCGGAGCCTCTTCACCAATCCGATCCCAGGCATTGAGGATCAGCAGATTATAGTTTCGCCGGTCGAGCAGAGTCAGCGGGCGGGACGTGTTTTCGAGGATGTCGATCAGTTCCCCGGGCTTGACCATCGAGCCAATGCTTGGACGCTGATCCAGAGTACGGATTGCCATGTCTGCGCCTGGAGCTGAGACGGAACAGCCATACGCTATCGTGAAGTGAGCCAGCTTACAACTCACTTCACCACTGCCATTGCAAAAACTCACGATAGACCGGCTGAGCCGTCAGCCTTGGCGCTAAGCCGTCTCCCGGAAAGCCCCTGCACGGACCGTCGCGCGATCCATCTTCTGTACCCATCCGATTGGTTCGGGGGCATTGCAAGAACTCACCCTTCCACAGAGCAAGTGATTGATTCGAAACGAAAGCATCTGTGACAAGCGTGGCCTGCTCCTCTCAGGAAGCTGCCGCAAGATCCAGGACAGCGGCCCCATCATTGCAAAAGCTCACCCATCCACAGGCTAAGTCACTGTTTTCCAACGATACATCTAGCGGAGCAGGCCGGGTTTCGCTGTTGTGACTCAACGGGTGCTCCCAGATGACACGGAAAGGCCGGCAACAGCCATTCGTGCCATTGCAAAAACTCACTCATCCACAGATCAAGTTATTGAAATAAAACGCTATATGATCCACCAGCCTCCACGTTCACCTCTGTCCAGCGGAAGGCTCCACCCCCCATTGCAAAAACTCACTAATCCCATTGCAAAAACTCACCCGCCCCATTGCAAAAACTCACGCGACTCATTGCAAAAACTCACGCGACTCATTGCAAAAACTCACTCATCCACAGGCTAATGCTTTGATTTCGTTCTGGAATATCGCCCTAGAACATTGAATCATGAATCTATGAATCTTAGAACGGGTTCACACCCCGTTCCTGCCCGTTAAGTCACATCAGCGCTCCCGGTGGATTTGTGGACAGTGCGCCTGGAAGGCGCACCGGCAGGCGACCGTGGACAACCGCTAACGCGGTTGCCCACCGCCGCCGCCTCTGCCCACAACCCCACCGGGCCAACCAGCAACCAGAACCTTCTGATTTTTATAGGAAAAGGAGAGAGATAAGGTTCAGCCTATAACCCTGGCGTTCAATCACTTGCTACCAAGCGCCCCTCCCCCATTGCGAAACGTCACCGTTTGAGCGGCTGGCAGGGCTGGCTCCTCAGGGGCCTTGGACTGCCAGGTCGTGCTTAGAGGGCGATCGAGCCTGCCAGCATCCCGAGGAGGCCGCAGACGGCACCCACGGCGACCAGAGCGGCGTAGAGGGCCGTCCGGCGGGCTATGGCGGCCTGCTGGGCCGCCTCCTGTGCCGCCTGCACCTGCCGGCCAAGGGAGGCGAGAAGCTGCGCCTGAACGGCCCTGCCAGCGTCCTCGACCTGTCCTGCCACATAGCCGCCGGCATCGGTGACCAGCTTGCCGGCTAGCTCGCGGGCGGCTGCGATCTGCTGGGCCGATCCCGCGGCCGTCTGGTCCTGCGCCTGTTCGATGGCGGCGGTCAGCCGCTCGACATATTGGGTCAGCACCAGCTCGTTGAGGGTGAGGGTGACGAGGATCGGGTCAGATGGACCAAGCAGCACGTTGTGCCGCTTGGCAACCTCCCCTATGAGCCGTTGGACGTCCATGGCTGTCAGACAACGAGAGCGATCTGACCGAAGATATCACGCTTCATCATCGTCAGACGCTGCTTTGCCATCAGACCGAAGTCGGGGCTGCTGACCGCTTCATCAAAGGTAAATTTACGGTCCAGCATCATCTCCATGTCCTTTCCAAAAGTCTCGCTGGTGTAACGCTTGATCCGCACGAGCCCTTTCACCCGGTGCCGGTTGGCCTGATACGCCTTCATCGCTTCAAAGCTCTTTCCTTCTGCCGAAATGTCGCCGAAATACTCATTGAGCCATACCACCATCTGCGCGGTGTCGGGAAGCTGACGGGCGAGCTGATCGAAGCCGGTGAGGGTGTCCATGATGGCCTGGCCGCCGGTGACGACGGTATGGACGACGAGCTGCCGGCCCGACGCGGCCAGCAGGTCGGCCACGCCGTTTTCCAGCATGTAGCTGGTGAGGGGCAGGAAGGAGGCGGCGCCGTTGTCCACCACGACACTGGTGTCGGAGGACATCAGCAGCTCCATCATCTCATCGAAGCGGCGGGTGTTGATCTGGTTGCCCTGCAAGAGGTCGAGGCGTCGGGCGTTGAGGGCGGCATAGCCCGAGAGGGTGTCGTTGACGGGATCGGTGTCGATGCAGGTGACCGGGCGGCCGGTGCTGGAGAGGTACTGTGCCAGGAAGGACGACACCATGGACTTTCCGACACCCCCTTTTCCCTGGAGTGTCATGTGAATTTGGGAAGCTGGTTCGGCTAAGGTCGGGGCGGCAGTCATGGCCTCATCAGGGGCCTGTTGGACCTTGGCAGGCATCGGTGACTCCTTAAATCAAGTCCTCGGGGTTCTTCGCGCGAGGATTGTATTTGAACTGGCGGATCACAGGGCCGCCCTCCGGATCGGCAGGCTCGGCGGCGGGCTGCGGTGGAGTGGTGGCTGGGAACGGTTCAGCCTGTTTCGGAGGCGCGGTTACGGTCGGCTTTTGCTTCCTGGGCCGACTCTCTGCGTTGTCCGCCTCAGTGATGTAGCGTTGCACATAGCGGGCGAAGCTTGAGTAGCTGACGCCCAGCTTGGCGGCATGGCGCTGGTAGATCACAGTCAGCGGGTAGCCCTGGTTCACGTCCTTGTGAACGGTTTCGAGGATGGTGAGGAAGGCGATCCGGCCGGCGCCCCAGTGGCGCGCAGGACCGGGCTTGTCCGGCTTGTCCGTCATCGGCTCTCTCAGCGGCTTCCGCGGCTGAGTCTCGCAGTGTTTCGCAGTGTTTCGCAAACTCTCAGACGATATAAGCTGCGAGACTCTGCGAACCTTTGCGAATGTCTTAGAGGCTTTGCGAAGCTCTGCGATTATGACTCAGTTGGGATAGGCCGTTGCAGAGTCTTGCGGAGCTTCGCAGACAGTTTCACTTGTTCGGATGGCAAGATGTGTGTTGTAGGCCTACACGGCGACGCCGTGCAGTCCCACAACACCCGCGCTTACTCGCCCTGCGGGCTCGACGCTGATCTTGCTCTGCGAGGCATACGGCGGCTGCCGCCGCTTTTGAACGCCAGGGAGGAAACCACCATGAAGGGGACCAAAACGGTTGATACGCGGGACCGGCAGCGGCCCTTGAAGGTGTGGGTGAACGAGGCCGAGCGGGTGCGGATCGAAGCGCAGGCGAAGGCGACCGGGTTGTCGGTCTCGGGCTACCTGCGGAGCGTCGGGCTGGGGTACCAGCCGCGCAGTGTGCTCGACCTCGAAGCGGTCGAGCGGCTGGCGAAGGTGAACGCCGACCTGGGGCGACTGGGCGGCCTCCTAAAGTTGTGGCTGACCGACACGCCTGGGCGGGGGGCACCGGTGGCGGACGTGCGCGATCTGCTGAACCGGATCAAGGACACCCAGGACGAGCTTCGTGAGGCGGTGACGCGGCTATGATCGCCAAGCGGGTCAAGCGGACCAAGGCGACCTCAGATTTCGCAAGGCTGGGCCGTTATATCCTGGTCGCGCGGGACGAGACGGCGGCCCAACTGTGGACGCGGACGGCGGACTACATCCTCGACGCCAAGGGCGGCGGGGAAAAGCTGGCGTGGTCGCGCATCACCAACTGCCAGTCGGACGAGCCGGGGTGGGCGATCCGGGCCGTGTCCCGCCGAGTGGTGTCTGAGACGTGAGGCTGGCCCGCCGGAGCGCTCCCCATAGCTGGCGCAGGCGGGCCAGCCGTCCGGGAACGGGCGGTCACCGTGTTCTTCGGCTAAGTTGAGGTTGCTTGACGACCATCAACCGAGACGGAGTGACACGATGACCGAGGACAGGATCGCTCTTCACGAGCTGATTGGGAAGAGCGCCGACGCCGACTTCCTGCGCGAGATGGTCGGCTTCGCCGCTCAGCGCCTGATGGAACTGGAAGTCGAGGCGTTGACCGGCGCCGGCTACGGTGAGCGCTCGGACGAGCGGCTGACCAAGCGCAACGGATATCGGGAGCGGACCTGGGAGACACGCGCCGGCGCCATCGACCTGCGCATCCCCAAGCTGCGGCGCGGCTCCTACTTCCCAGCCTTTCTGGAGCCGCGGCGCACGGCGGAGAAGGCGCTGATCGCGGTGATCCAGGAGGCCTACGTGCAGGGCATCTCGACGCGCAACGTCGATGAGCTGGTCAAGGCAATGGGCATGACTGGCATCTCCAAGTCCCAGGTCAGCCGCTTGTGTGAAGAGATCGACGACCGCGTGCAGGCCTTCCTGACCCGCCCGCTGGAGGGCGACTGGCCGTTCGTGTGGCTGGACGCGACCTACGTGAAGGTGCGCCAGGACGGCCGCATCGTCTCGCTCGCCGCCATACTGGCGATCGGCGTCAACACTGACGGCCGACGCGAGGTGTTGGGGCTCGGCCTCGGGCTGTCGGAGGCGGAGACCTTCTGGAGCGACTTCCTGCGCTCGCTCACCCGCCGGGGGCTGCGGGGCGTGAAGCTGGTGATCGCCGACGCGCATCTCGGGCTGAAGGCCGCCGCCTCCAAGGTGCTGGGCGCGACACTCCAGCGGTGCCGCGTTCATTGCATGCGGAATCTCCTCTCCTGCGTGGGCAAGGCGCACCAGACGATGGTCGCCGCCACCATCCGCACCGCGTTTGCCCAGGAGACCGCCGAGGCGGCGCACGAGCAGTGGCGCCGGGTTGCCGACAGCCTGCGGCCGCGGTTCTCCAAGCTGGCGGCGCTGATGGACGAGGCGGAGTTCGACGTGCTGGCCTACATGGCCTACCCCAAGGACCTGCGCACCAAGCTGCACTCCACGAATCCGCTGGAACGCCTGAACGGCGAGATCAAACGGCGCACCAACGTCGTCGGCATCTTCCCCGGGGAAGGAGCGGTCACCCGCTTGGTCGGTGCCTTGCTGCTGGAGCAACACGACGAGTGGGCGGTGTGCCGGCGCTACATGACCATGGAAAGCCTGACCGAGCTGTGCCACCCTCCCACCGCTGACCCGCTGTCCATCGCAGCGGAGTAGACCGGCGGCTTCAACTCGCCGAAGAGCACCTACGTTCCCTCAGACACCACGCCCCGGGGCACGATCGCGATCCGCGAGATCCTGGCGACCCAGGAGCGCAACAAGCGGGCCAAGGGCGACAAGACCTATCACCTGATCGTGAGCTTCCCCGAGGGGGAGGTTCCGACCAGGGAGCAACTGGCCGACATCGAGGACACGCTGTGCGCCGGCATCGGCTACGCCGAGCACCAGCGGATCAGTGCGGCCCACACCAACACGAAGCACTTCCACATCCACATCGCGATCAACCGGGTGCATCCCCGCACCCTGCGGTGCGTCGAACCGTTCTACGATCACAAGGAGCTGTTCAAGCTGTGCCGGGCGCTGGAGCAGAAGCACGGACTCCAGCTCCACCCGATGGATGGCCCTGCCCTGCCCGGGCGGCCGGGCGATCTGGAGGCGCACGCCGGCGAGGCGTCGTTCCTGCGCTGGGTGAAGGAGACGGCTGGCGTCGAGCTGGTGGAGCGGGCGGGCAAGGCGGCGAGCTGGGGCGAGCTGCATGCGGCGCTGGAGCGCCATGGGCTGGCGATCCGGCCGAAGGGCGCCGGTCTGGTCATCGTGCAGGAGTCGACCGGGCTTGCGGTGAAGGAGAGCAGTGTCGACCGCAGCCTGTCGGCCCAGGCGCTGACCAAGCGGCTGGGTGCCTACGAGCCGCCGCCCCGGGCGCAGACCCAAGGCCGGTCGAACGGTGACAGTTCGCAATGGGGGGCGGCCGGCGATGCCGCGCGACCAGGGCGGGGGGGCTACCAGAGGGCGCCGCTGCACCGACACGCGGACAGCGAGGTGCTGTATCAGCAGTATCAGGCGCAGCGGGAGACGCTGGTGAAGGCGCGGGCTGCCCAGCGGGCGGCGCTGCGTCAGGCGCAGGCGGAGCACGCCAAGGAGCTGGCGGCGTGGTATGCGGCGCGGCGGGCGGAGATCAAGCGCAGCCCGGTGCTGTCGGCGGCCGAGCGCCGGCATGCCTACGCGATGCTGGCGCATCAGCGCCGGGCCGACGCGGCGGCGCGGCGCCAGGAGCTGGCCCGGCAGCGCCAGGAGGCGGCGCAGCAGGGCTTGCCGACGTGGCAGGACTTCCTGATGGCCGAGGCCGGCCGGGGCAACGAGGTGGCGGTGGCGGTGCTGCGCAGCCGGTCGCGCCGGCAGCGTCGGATGGCGGAGACCCTGCTGACCGCGGCCGACGCCGATGCGGCCCGGCACATCGTCTATGAGCGGCTGCAACCGAAGGCGGGCAAGGACGGCGCGCTGGTCTACCGGGTGGAGGACGGCGGGGTGGTGAGCGACGAGGCGGCCCAGGTGCGGGTGACCGCGGTCACCGCCGGGGCCGCCTTCCTCGCGCTGTCGCTGGCCGACGACCGCTTCCGCGGCCAAGCCCTGGTGGTCGAGGGCACCCAGGCGTTCAGGAGGCAGGTGGCGCAGCTCGCGGCGATGAAGGGTCTGGAGGTGCGGTTTGCCGATCCCGAGCTTGAGCGGGAGCGCGCCCGGATGGCCGAGCGTATGACCCATGCCGAAGGATCTACAACCGTCGCGGCGTTCATCTCTCGACGGAACAGTATGAGGGACACCGTACCGTCTGTAGACTATACGCGCCTCTGGGCCGGAAGCGACGCCGGACCGGCGGTCTACCACGGCCGCCGCAGGTTGCAGGACGGGGCCGAGGTGGTGCTGCTGCAACGAGGCGGCGAGACGCTGGTCAAGCCGGTCACCCCCGCCCAGGCCGCCAAGGCGAGCACATGGCGGGTGGGGCAGACGGTCGAGCTGGACAGCCGGGGCCGCTTCCTGACGCCATCGAGAGGGCGCAAGCGATGACGACGGCCGGACCCCTGATCCCGACTCTCCAGCCCAGGCGCAAGCGATCACGGGCGCGGCTGTTCGGGCCGCTGCTGCTGGCCGGAACGGCGGTCGGGCTGTCGAGCGTGTGCACGCAGTATGTGGCGCAGAGTCTCGACTATCACCCGGCGCTGGGGGAGCCGTTGGCCGGGGTGTTCTATCCGCCGTGGGCGTGGTTCCGCTGGCAGATGGACTGGTACTGGAACGCCAAGGAGGTGTTCGACAAAGCCTATCTCGGCTTTCTCGGCGGGCTTGGCGCCAGCATTCTGACCTATGTGCTGGCCGTTGGCTTTGCGACCCGCAGCGGCATCCGGCACGAGGGGGTGCATGGCACCGCCCATTGGGCGGACAAGGCCGCGGTGCAGCGCAGCGGCCTGCTGCCGGCGGCGGACAAGCCGGGTGCCGGCGTCTATGTCGGCGGCTGGACCGATCCGGCGACCGGCCGGCTGCATTACCTGCGGCACAACGGGCCGGAGCACATCGCCGCCATCGCGCCGCCGCGGTCGGGCAAGGGCGTCGGGCTGGTGGTGCCCACCCTGCTGTCCTGGCCGCACAGCGTCGTGGTCCACGACATGAAGGGCGAGCTGTGGGCGATGTCGGCGGGCTGGCGCAAGGCGCAGGGCCATGTGGTGATGAAGTTCGACCCGGCGGCGGCCGAGGGTAGCGTCGCCTTCAATCCGCTGGCGGAGATCCGCTTCGGCACGCTCTACGAGGTCGGCGATGTGCAGAACGTCGTCACCATCATGGTCGATCCCCAGGGCACCGGGCAGTTGGACCATTGGGCGGCGTCGGCGCATGCGCTGCTGACCGGGGTCATCCTCCATCTCAGCTACAAGGAGGCGAAGGAGGGGCGGGCGGTCACCCTGCCGGCGGTGGCGCAGGCCCTGTCCGATCCCGAGCGGCCGGTGATGGACCTCTATGTCGAGATGCTGGAGAACCGGCATCTGTGGAAGGCGGAGAGCGGCGAGCATGCCGCCCATCCGGTGGTGGCGGCGGCGGCGCGCGACATGCTGAACACCGAGGACGAGGAACGCGCCTCGATCCTCTCGACCGCCCGGCGCTTTTTGAGCCTCTACCGCGATCCGCTGGTGGAGAAGAACACCGGGCGCAGCGATTTCATGGTGGGCGACCTGATGGACCACGAGCGTCCGGTGTCGCTCTACCTGGTTGTCCGTCCCGCCGACAAGGACCGGCTGAAACCGCTGATGCGGCTGGTCATCAACCAGATCGTCCGGGTGCTGGTGCGCGACGAGCTGACCTTCATCGACGGACGGGAGCAGGCGCTGCACAAGCACCGGCTGCTGCTGCTGCTGGACGAGTTCGCCAGCTTCGGCAAGCTGGAGGTCTTCCAAGAGGCGCTGTCCTTCATCACCGGCTACGGGATCAAGGCGTATGTGATCGTGCAGGACGTGGCGCAGCTCTGGAACCTCTACGGCAAGGACGAGAGCATTTTGTCCAACTGCCATGTCCGGGTGGCCTACGCGCCCAACAAGGTCGAGACGGCCGAGTGGCTGTCGAAGATGACCGGCACCACGACGATCATCAAAGAGGACATCTCCACCAGCGGATCGCGCTTCGGCGCCGTCCTGCAGAGCGTCACGCGCTCCTATCACGAGGTGAGCCGGCCGCTGCTGACGCCCGATGAGGTGATGCGGCTGAAAGCCCCGGTGAAGGACGAGGAAGGTCGGATCAGCGAGCCGGGCGACGTGCTGGTGTTCACCGCCGGCCACGCGCCGGTCTACGGCACGCAGAGCCTCTACTTCCGCGATCCGGTCTTCGCCGAGCGGGCGAAGATCCCGGCGCCGCCGACCGACAGGCTGCGCGGTTTGAGGCCGGGCGCGGCGCCGGGCAAGGCGTTCGTGCTGTGAGCCGGGCCACCCGTGGCCGGCGCTTCGCCCTGGGGGTGTGGTGCGCCGCCGTCCTGACCAGTGTGGCGACCGCCGCCGCCGGCATGGCGGGCTGGCGGATCAACTCCACGCCATCCCTGCCGGTCGGGCTGTGGCGGGTCGATGCGGCCGGCACCGTGGCGCCGGGCGTGGTGGTCGAGCTGTGTCCGCCGGACAGCGCGCCGTTCCGGCTGGCACGCGAGCGCGGCTATGTGCCGGCGGGGTCCTGTCCCGGTGGCTATCAACCGCTGTTCAAGCCGATCGCCGCCCAGGCCGGCGACGAGGTGGAGCTGACGGCCGAGGGGGTGTGGGTGAACGGGGTGCTGCTGGCGAACAGCCGGCCGCTCGCTGCGGACGGCGCCGGCCGGCCGATGCCGGTGCTGCCGCGCGGCCGCTACCGGGTGGAGGCCGGCACCGTGTGGGTGGTGTCCTCCCATCACCCCGCGTCCTTCGACAGCCGCTATTTCGGGGCGCTGCCGCTGGAGAGCATCCAGGGCACCGCGCGGCCCATCCTTGTGCAGGGAGCGTCATGATCGACATCGCCCTCATCCTGGCCTGCGCGCCGGACGTGGCGCCGCAGACCGTGCAGGAGGTCATCCGGGTGGAGAGCCGGGGGAATCCCCTGGCGATCAACATCAACGGCGCCACGCTGGCGCGGCCGGCCGTCGACGTGGCCGACGCCGTGAAACTGGCGACCTCGGCGATGGCCGCCGGCTACACGGTGGACCTCGGGCTGATGCAGGTGAACAGCGCCAACCTGCCGAAGCTCGGCTACACGGTCGAGCAGATGTTCGACCCCTGTCTCAACCTGAAAGCCGGGGCGGCGATCCTCACCGCCAACTACGGGCGGGCGGTCGAGCGCCACGGCCCCGGCCAGGACGCGTTGAAGGCGGCGCTCAGCGCCTACAACACCGGCAGTTTCGAGCGCGGGTTCCGCAACGGCTACGTCGCCCGCTACTACGGCGAGGGCGTGACGCTTGCGGCCGGCGCTGCCTCGGGCGACGCGGCGCCGCCGCGCCAGCCCCGTCCCCAGCCGGCGCCAGAGACGGCGCCGGCCGATCCCTACCATGCCGAAACCACGGCTTACCGGAGGACGAGCAATGTCCAACAACCGCCTTCCGACCGGGGCGCTGCCCCCGGCGGCCAATGACGAGCAGGCGCCGCCGACTCTCATCCAGCAAGACGCCATCCTTTCCACCAGCCTGTCGGATCTCGGCACGCCAGGAGTGGTGGTCGAGGTCGATCCCGACGAGGCCGAGGCGCTGGGCGCGTTCGAGGAAACCGCGCTGAGCGAGACCGACGCCTGGGAATCGCAGGCCGACTTAGGCGACGAGCTGGAGGGCCGCGGCCATGGCGGCGAATGATTTCGTCCAGACCGTCGCAGACACCATCATCGGCCAGCTCAAGGAGGGCACGGCCCCCTGGATCAAGCCGTGGAAGCCGGGCGAGCGGCACCTGCCCTACAACCCGACCACCGGCAACGACTACCGCGGCGCCAACACCCTGTGGCTGATGGCGGTTGGGCAGGCCAGGGGTTACGGCGATCCGCGCTGGATGACCTACAACCAGGCCCAGGACATGGGCGCCCAGGTGCGCAAGGGGGAGCGCGGCACCCGCGTCCAGTACTGGAAATGGCAGGGCCTGGAGCCGGTGCTGGGGCTGGACGGCAAGCCGGTGATCGGCGAGGACGGCCAGCCGCGCAAGGAGATGGTGCGCTACGAGCGGCCCCGCGTCCTCTCCGCCGTGGTGTTCAACGCGGCGCAGATCGACGGCCTGCCGGCGGCCGAGGCGAAGCCGGCGCTGCCGGAGTGGCAGCGGCACGAGCAGGCGGAGCGCCTGCTGTCGGCGGGAGATCCGAAGATCCTCCATCAAGCCGGCAATCGCGCCTACTACAGCCCGGTACGGGATCACATCGTGCTGCCCGAGCGGGCGCAGTTTCCGACCGCCGATGGCTTCTACGCGACGGCGCTGCACGAGAAGGGGCATTGGACGGGGCACAGCTCCCGCCTCGACCGCGACCTGTCGCACCCGTTCGGCTCGGCGGGATACGCCAGGGAAGAGCTGCGGGCGGAAATCGCCTCGATGGTGCTGGGGCAGCAGCTCGAAATCGGCCACGACCCCGGCCAGCATGTCGCCTACATCGGCTCGTGGATCGAGGCGCTGCAGGAGGACCCGCGGGAGATTTTCCGCGCGGCGGCCGACGCCGAGAAGATCGTCAAGCACCTCAACGGGCTGGCGCAGCAGCTCAGCCAGGATCAGACCCAGGAGCAGGCGCAGGGCCGCGACCGGGCGGCGACTCCACCAGCCCAGAGCCAGGACGAGGGGGTGCAGGTCAAGATGCCGGTGCTCATTGCCGAGACGCAGGCCGTGGCGATGCAGACGGCCGACGAGCGGGTCTATCTGGCGGTGCCCTATGCCGAGAAGGACGAGG
The DNA here is from genome assembly GCF_003130795.1 of Azospirillum thermophilum. Taxonomy (NCBI): domain Bacteria; kingdom Pseudomonadati; phylum Pseudomonadota; class Alphaproteobacteria; order Rhodospirillales; family Azospirillaceae; genus Azospirillum; species Azospirillum thermophilum. Next base: position 36,651 of record NZ_CP029355.1, on the reverse strand, counting down.
CGAAGGCGCTGGGGGCGCGGTGGGACCGCGAGCAGAAGGCATGGTATGCGCCGCCCGGCACCGATCTGGCGCCGCTGGAGAAATGGCGGCCGGGGCACACCGATCTGCATGTGGATGCCGGCCGCGATCCGCGCGCCGAGTTCGCCGCCGCCTTGCGGGAGGCGGGATTGCGGCTGGACGGGCCGCCGGAGATGGACGGCCAGATGCGCCGCGTGAAGGTGGAGGGCGACAAGCCGGGCGAGCGCAGCGGCGCCTATGTCGGCTACACCGACGGCCATCCGGCCGGCTACATCAAGAACCACAAGACGGGGGTGGAGCGGAACTGGAAGGCGCCGGGCCGGGTGCAGGCGACCACCGCGGTGGACCGTGCCCGCTTGAGCGCCGAGGCGGTTCAGCGCCGGCAGGCCCGCGCGCAGGAGCGCGAGCTGGTGCAGGAGCGGGCGGCCGAGGCGGCGGAGGCGCGGCTTGCCCAGGCCGGGCCGGCGCCAGACGATCATCCCTATCTGCGGGCCAAGGAGGTGCCGTCCTACGGGCTGCGCCAGGACCGGGAGGGGAACCTGCTGGTGCCGATCCGCGACATGGACGGCAAGGTGATGTCGGTGCAGGCGATCACCGCGGAAGGCCGCAAGAGCTTCCAGAAGGATGCCAGGACGCAGGGCGGCCACTTCCTGATCGGGGACGCGGCGGCCTCGCCGTCCGTGCTGGTGGCGGAGGGCTACGCCACCGCGGCGACCTTGCACCGGGAAACCGGTCTGGCGGTGGCGGTGGCGTTCAACGCCGGCAACCTGGGGCCGGTGGCCGAAGCGCTGCGCCAGCGGTATCCGGACAAGCCGCTGGTGATTGCGGGCGACAACGATCATGTGAACGAGCGCCAGGGCAAGCCGAACGTCGGCCGCGAGAAGGCCGAGGATGCGGCGGCCAGGGTCGGCGGGACGGTGTTGCTGCCGGCGTTCCGGCTGGACGACCGCGGCACCGACTGGAACGATCTGGCGCGCTCGCAGGGCCGGGCGGTGCTGTTCGAGCAGGTGTCGGCCGGGCTGGCGCGGGGCGAGCGGCAGCGCATGGCGGGCGAGCTGGCGCAGGCCCGTCAAGCCCAAGTGCAGGGCCAGGAGCGGAGTCAGCACCAGGACGAGGGGCGGCGGCTGACCCAGGTCGAGCCGGAGACGCAGCGCCGCAAAGCGCGTAGCATTGGGAGGTAGGATCGCTCTACCTTTGATTGCTTTGCCGAAGGGGTCAAGAGGGTTACGCTTCTTCTGCCTCACGGCGCTCCCACACGGGAGACTCCCTGTCAGAGGCCCGAAGTGCTGCCGTCCTTCGGGTACAGTCCGCACAGCATGGAAAGCCTCCTCATCTGAGGCCCGGAGCTCCCCGCGCTCCGGGCCTCTTTCTTCACGTCTTCATCAATTTTGCCAATAGACCAAAAGATCATTTGAACAAAAAACCATATGACCATTTAAGCATTGACCAGACATGTCGAGGCTGTACCACGCCTCAGGCCTGAACCACCGGCACGTCCGCAAGGCGGGTGGTATAGGAGGGGGAGCGCTGCTCCTGACGCATTCGCCATGCCCGGCCCATCGTGGCTGCCGGCACGAGCGTGTCCTTGCCCATGGTGCTGTTGATCGCATCGAGCGCCTTCATGAGCCGGGTGCCGCGCTGCCGGTCGGCGGCAGCCAGAAGGTCCGGCTGCACCCTCTCCAGCGGCACGAGCCCGGGCAGGATTACTCCAGCCTTCGAGAAGGCATAGCCGTCCCGCCAGATGCGGCGGGCCGCCGCCGCAGCGGCGGCGATCAGGGCGAAGGTATCGTCGGTCGCAGGCCGGAGTTCGACCGTCACCGCATTGCTGTAGGTCGGTCCCGGCCGGAACGGGCTGGTGTGCATGAACACCTGCAGGGCTTCCGCTGCCAAGCGCTCGGCCCGCAGCTTTTCGGCCGCCCGCGTGGCGTAGGCGGCAACCGCCTCCCGCATCGGCTCCCAGTCGGTGACCGGCTGTCCGAAGCTGCGGGTGACCGCGATGGTCTTGCGCGACGGGGGCACCAGGTCGAGCGACAGGCAAGCCACGCCCTGGAGTTCATAGACGATGCGCTCGCCCACGACGGTCAGGGCCTGGCGGGCCAGCCGGGGATCGAGGTTGCGCAGATCGGCCGCCGTTCTCACGCCAAGGAGGGAGAGTTTCTCGGCCGACCGCCGGCCGATGCCCCAAACCTCCTCGACCGGCACGGCGCGCAGGACATGCTCGCGGGCATCCGCATCCCGCAGATCGCAGACGCCGCGGTCATCCAGCAGGGCCTTCTTGGCGGCATGGTTGGACAGCTTGGCCAGAACCTTTGTCGGACCGATCCCGACACACACTGGGATGCCGGTCCACCGTTTGACCGTCTGCCGGATCTCCGCACCGTACCCCGACAGGTCCCCGCCGATTCCGGTCAGGTCGAGGAACGACTCGTCGATCGAGTAGATCTCCAGCGCCGGCGTGAAGCCGCGCAGACAGTCGGTCACGCGGGCCGACATGTCGCCATAGAGGGCATAGTTGGAGCTGAAGACCCGGACATGATGGTGCCGCACGAGATCCCGGACCTCGAACAGGGGCTGGCCCATGCGCACGCCCAGCGCTTTCAGCTCGGCGCTCCGCGCCACGAAGCAGCCATCGTTGTTGCTCAGCACCCCGACCGGCACCCCTTCGAGGTCCGGGCGGAACACGCGCTCGCAGCTCACATAGAAGTTGTTGCAGTCGACAAGGGCGAGCGTTCTGGCCATGGGTCAGCGGCGGTGCATGCGGATCGTCGCGGTGACGACGCCCCAGATCTCGAAGCTGTCCCGGTCGGTGACCTCGATCGGCCGGTAGGCGGGATCGTCACTCTCGGCCACCAGGTAGACGCGGCCGCTGCGACGGAGCAGGCGCTTGCACACCAGCTCGCCGTCGAGCGCGGCGACCACCACGTCGTCATGGCGGGCAACGAGGCTCCGGTCGACGATGGCGAAGTCCCCGTCATGGATGCCTGCCCGCACCATGGAGTGGCCGACGACGCGCAAGGTGAAGGTGCTGCTGGGGTGAGGGACCAGGACCTCGGTCAGGTCGATCCGGCCTTCCACGTAATCCGCCGCTGGCGACGGAAAACCGGCCGACACCAGGGCCTCCACCTGTATGACCGGGCACGGCCGGGCGATCACCGGCAAAGGCCACTGCATGGTCCCCTCCTCCCCTTCCGACGGGTGGAGTCAGAATGGCGCGGAAAAAGAACATTTCAAGAACAAAAGGGCGTTGACAAGCAGGCGCCCCATGTCCTTGATTTTCAATGGCAACCTTTCGTTACCCAGGCTCGATCGCCTGCATCCGGAGCTCCGCGCAAGGTCAAACGATCAATTGCTCAATAGAGCAAAAGGGCTGAGGTCAAATGACCGTTTGCCCTTTTGCGCAAAAGATCATGACTTGCGCGAGCCGCGAAGCCGGCGCCCGTCCTCCTGGAAATCCGTGTCCTCGACAGGGTAACCGGCGTCCCGGAGCGCCGACAGGATCAGGTACCGCTTGGTGACCTTCTGCTTGGCGGCGGCGACGGTCAGCGCCTCGAAGAGCGGATCCGACACCTCGATCTTGATCGGCCGGCGAGTCCCAGCCGAGGCAGGGGAGGGGGCGGCCGGCGCTGGTGTCAGAGACGGAATGCCGCGCTGGGTCGCCGTTTCAGCGATCCGCTGTGCCAGCACATCGTCGTCGTCGTCCAGCGGCAGGGGAATCTTCTTGCTCATGCGGCACGCTCCACGTTGGCGCCGAGCTGCACCAGCACTTCCTGGCAGATCGACGAGACGTTGGCGGCGGCATTGCCGTCCGGATCGGTCAGCCTGGGTGGGGCGCCGTTGAAGGTCATCTCCTTCAGCGCCGTGCGGTCCATCAGCGGCGTCTGCAGGACCGGCACATCGGGAGCCTTGGCGGAAAGGCGCTTGCGGGTTTCCTTGGCGGCGCGGCTTTCGATCGTCACGGGCCAGCGGGACAGGAGGAAGCAGGCGGCAATGGTCCTGTCGGCTGCCTCGGCTGCCTGCTTCACATTCTCGACGGTCTGCAAGGCGTCGTGAATGTCCATCTCCGAGGCCTGCACCGGAATGATGACAAGATCGGAGCGGGCGAGACCGAGGAGGGTCAGCTTGCTCGACACGCCGGGGAGGTCGACGAGAACGTAGTCGACCTCCGTCCGGGCCTGCTTGATGGCGGCGAGGATGTTCGCCTCGGTGATGCCTCCGGTGGCCGAGAAGGCCGAACCGTTCAGCCGCTTCGCCATCTTGATGCCGATCCGGCTGGCATGGCCGTTCGGATCGGCATCGAGAACCGAGACACTGCTGCCGGACAGAGCGAGGTCGGACGCCAGCGAGAGCAAGGCTGAGGTCTTGCCCACTCCCCCTTTCACGCTGGCCAGAGCGATGACTGGCATGGTGGTTTTCCTCTTGAAGCCCAACTCTATCAAATCAAGGAGTTAATCGCTGGTCAAGTGGCCAGACGATTAAAAGGCCAAAAGATCAAATGACCAAATGACCATTTGTTATGGTGGGCGATATAGCAGCCCCTGCGTCCTCTGCGGGCACAGCTTGAAGCTTGGCTCGAACGCAGGGTCATGTGTCCGTCTCTTCTCGATGGCGGATTCTACCCTGCTCTGGAGGAGCTTTTCGGTTGGGAGGCAGAGAGGATAACAGAAGGGAAAAGACAGAGAACTCTTGCCGTCATCATGCGATCAGAGGGACGAACACCCATCCGTTTTTTTTCCCATTAATCGATTCCTCCTGTTACCCATTCGAACAGATTGGAACTTGACTGGAAATCTTGGATTTTTGATCACAATCAGCCTAGGGGATACCTGGCTAATTTCCTGATGCTTACTGCACTTTGGCTTTGTGTTTCCCTCGGTAATGGTTCACCCCCGCGCCTACGGGGAAGGGACGGTGACCGCTTCGGCGATCAACCTGCTGGTCGGTTCACCCCCGCGCCTGCGGGGAAGGGGACGAGGGCGTGCTGTCGGCGCAGTTCGGCGACGGTTCACCCCCGCGCCTGCGGGGAAGGGGCTGCGTCTGCGGCGGCGGCCAAGCTGCTGACCGGTTCACCCCCGCGCCTGCGGGGAAGGGCACTGCACCAGTGTGTTGCAGCGATATCGTCGGTGTCGTAGGGGGAGGTTCCGCCGCCACACTGGTCTGCAACCATGCCCCACAAGGTCAATGCCGCTCGTCGGCACCATATCTCCCGGCCGAGACGACGCATGCTCAACTGGGCCGAGTCCGATGCGGCCCTGCGCCAGCGCGACAACCTGACCATCTGGGTGTCCGAACAGGCGATCGCCGGCTGGTAAGGCCGCGCCGCGCAGCACGCCGGGCGGGCAGCCCACCTACTCCGACCTGACGATCACGACGGCGTTGATGCTGCGTGCCGTTTTCCGGCTGGCCCTGCGCCAGACCGAGGGGCTCATCGGCTCCGTCCTTCAATTGCTTGGCCTTGACCTGCCGGTGCGCGACCACTCAACGATCAGCCGGCGCGCCCAGACCGTGAGCCTGCCCAAGCCGCCGCGCACCGCCGGTGCCCCTCTGCATCTGCTGGTGGACAACACCGGGCTGAAGCTGTGCGGGCCGGGCGAGTGGCTAACCGAGAAGTACGGCACGGGGAAGCGGCGCTCGTGGAAGAAGCTGCACGTCGGCGTGGACGCGGCGCGTGGTCGGATCGTCGCCGCCAAGCTGACCGATTGCGACGTCGATGAGGCCGCCCAAGTGGCTCCGTTGCTCGGCCTGAGTGCGTTCGGGAGCGCCCTCAGGCCGAGGGCGGCACGTCGTCATTGCCTTCCGTGCGGTCGCGATACAGCGCCGCGCGTGCCAACAGCATCAGGGTGATCGGCGTCGTGACGACCATCAGCGCCGTGATCAGCACCTCATGCAGCACGGGGCGCGATTGCAGCACCGAGAAGAAGAGCATGGACGCGATCAGCACGAAGCCGATGCCCAGCGTTGACCCCAGCGTCGGGGCGTGGATCCGCTCGTAGAAGCTGCCGAACCGCAGCAGCCCGAACGAACCGATCAACGCCAGACCGGCGCCGAGCAGGAGGAGCAGTGCGGTCAGAAGCGCTGCCCACGACGGGAGTTCGGCCAAGTGCGTCATTCGATCACCTCTCCGCGCATGAGGAACTTGGCAATCGCCGCCGTTGAGACGAACCCGAGCAGAGCGATGATCAGGGCCGCTTCGAAATACAGCGTGCTCGTCGTGCGCATGCCGAAGACCAGCAGCAGCATCGTCGCGTTGACGTACAGGGCGTCGAGCCCGACCACCCGGTCCTGCGCCCGGGGGCCCCGGAGGATGCGGAACACCGCACAACCCATGGCGAGGACCATGAGGATCTGCGCCAGAAAGATCGACCAGATCAGCACGTCCGTGATCATTCGAACACCTCGATCAGGCGCTTCTCGTACCGTTGCTTGATGGTCTCGATCCACGTCTCCTCGTCGACCAGATCGAGGATGTGGAGAAGGACAGTATTCCTGGCGGAATCGTACTCCACCCAGATCGTGCCGGGCGTGGCCGTGATGATGCAGGCGAGCGTCGCCAAGCCATAGGGCGCGCGCAGGTCGAGGGGGATGCGCACGAAGCCCGAGGTTCGGTCCCTGGTCCCCGAGTTCAGGATGATCCGGGCGACCGCGATGTTGGACCGGACGATGTCGCCGAGGACCACCAGCGCGAGCCTGAGCGCGACCAGCGGCCGCCGGAAGCGCCCCTCCGGCGGCTCGAGCGCCAGCAGGACCCGGACGGCGCCGACCGACAACACGCCGCCCAGGATGAGCGCACCCGGCGACACACTCTCGTTCAGGATCAGCCACACGGCCAGCAGCGTTGCGGTCAGGAGGGGGAGCGGCAGCCAGCACGTCATCGGCGGTCTCCTTCCGTCCCCGACGGCCAGGAGGGGGTTGGCACCACGCCGGTGACGTAACCGTGCGGCACGTAAAGCGACTGGGCTGTGGCTTCCATGTAGCGCATCACGGGTCCGGCCTGCACGGAGAGCGCCACGCACAGCGTCAGGAGCAGCATGACCGGTGCGAGCTCGACGACGCGCACGCGCGGGACGGTGGCCGCCGGGGACGCCCAGAAGACGTCGATGCCGGTGCGGGTCATGGCGACGATCGTCGCCAGTCCGGACAGGATGAACGCGGCGAGCAGCGCCCAAGTCGTCGCGGACACGCCGGCGCTGCCGGGAGACAGCAGGGGAGCCAGCATGGCGAACTTCGCGAGGAAAGCCGACAACGGCGGCAGTCCCGCCAGGAGAAGGGCGCACGCGACGAAGCTTGCCCCGAGGATCGCCATGGTCGCCGGGATGGGGACGCCGATCTGATCGTCCTCATCCGCCTCCTCGTCCTCGCCGAACGCCTCGCGCGTCACGGCCAGCACGTCGGCGCCAAGTTCCCGGCCGCGTTCGACCAGTTCGATCAGCAGGAAGAAGCCGGCGATCCCCAGGACGGAACTGGTCAGGTAGAACAGCGCGCCCCCGGTCACCGCCACCTGCCCCGTCCCCACCGCCGCCAGCAGCGTGCCGGAGGAGACCAGCACGCTCGCGCCGGCGAGCCGCGCCATGTTCTGCGTCGCCAGCACCGCCACGGACCCGAAGGCGATGGTCAGGAGTCCACCGGCCAGCAGCCACAGGCCGCCGAAGCCTGCCGAGGCCCCGCCGCTCTCGCCGAACATCAGCAGCCACAGCCGCAGCACGGCGTAGACGCCGACCTTGCTGAGGATCGAGATGATGGCCGCCGACGCGGCGCTGACGGTGGCGTAAGTGTTCGGCAGCCAGAACCCCAGTGGCCACATCCCCGCCTTGATCAGGAAGGCGATGCCCAGGATCGCCGCGCCCGCTTCCAGCAACGCCCGGTCCTCGCCGGCGACGACCGCGATCCGGGTCGCCAGTTCGGCCATGTTGAGCGTGCCGGCGACGCCGTAGATCATGCTCACCCCAATCAGGAAGAGCAGGGAGGCCGCGAGGTTGATCACGAGGTAATGCAGCCCAGCCCGGACACGGGCCAGGCCCGAGCCGTGCAGGGCCAAGCCGTACGAGGCGGCCAGCATGATCTCGAAGAAGACGAACAGGTTGAAGAGGTCGCCGGTGAGGAAGGCGCCGTTGAGCCCCATCAGCTGGAACTGGAACAGCGAATGGAAATGCGCTCCCGCGTGCTGCCAACGCGCCAGCGAGAACACCAGCGCGGCAACCCCGAGGATGGCGGTCAGCAGCAGCATCAGCGCGGCAAGGCGATCCAGCACCAGCACGATGCCGAAGAGCGACGGCCAGTTGCCCAGCCGGTACACGCGCACGGCGCCGCTTCCCGAAGGCGCGCCATCGGCCATCAGCAGCAGCACGACCGCGAGGACGAGCAGGACCAGAGCCGAGGCGACGCCAAGAACGGCCTTGAGTGTGCGCCGCCGCTCGTCGATCAGCATCATCACGGTCCCGGCCAGAAGAGGGATGATGATCGGCGCGACCGTCAGGTGGTTCATCCAACCGCTCATCGGTCCTTCTCCCGGCCATCCACGTGGTCGGTCCCTGTCAGGCCGCGCGCGGCGAGCAGCACGACGAGGAACAGCGCCGTGGTGGCAAAGCTGATGACGATGGCGGTGAGCACCAGCGCCTGGGGCACTGGGTCAGCGTGCGTGGCGAGGTGGCCCACGGCGCCGCGTTCGAGCACCGGCGCAGCCCCTGTGCGGAGCCCACCGGTCGAGAAGATGAACAGGTTGACGGCATAGGAGAGCAGCGAGAGGCCGATGATCACCTGGAAGGTCCGCGGCCGCAGCAGCAGCCACACGCCCGATCCCGTCAGCACGCCGATCCCGAGGGCGAGGATGAGTTCCATCAGTCGTCTCCCATCGCTGTCGCCGCTGGTGCCGTAACGGCGGCAGGCTCATCGGCGGGGCGCGGCGCCACGGCGCGGTGACCACGGACGGATTGCCGGGCGAGCGCGATCAGCATCAGCATCGTGGCGCCGACGACCAGGGCGAAGACGCCGATGTCGAAGAGCAAGGCGCTCGCCATCGGAACCGTGCCGACGAGGGGCAGTTCCGCGTAGGTGAAATAGGTCGTCAGGAAGGGGCGCCCGAACGCCCAGGCGGCCAGGCCGGTGCCGGTGGCCAGCAGCAGGCCGAGGCCCATCCAGCGCAGCGGAAGCACCCGCAGGCGCGCCTCGACCCACTGGGTCCCGCCCAGCATGTATTGCAGGATCAGGGCGATGGACGCGGTCAGGCCGGCTGCGAAGCCTCCGCCGGGCAGATCGTGGCCGCGCAGCAGGAGGTACACCGCCACCAAGGCGATCACCGGAAACAGCAACCGCGCGATGATGGACGGGATCAGCAGCCAGTCGGCGACGGTGTCGCCTTCCCGCCGTTCCGGCCGGGCGATGTCGTAGGCGCTCTGGTCGCGCTGCTGCTCCGGCACATCGACGCTGTCGGGCGCTGGGCGGAAGCGCCGCAGCAGCGCGTAGGCGGTGAGCGCCACCGCCGCCAGCACGGTGATCTCGCCCAACGTGTCGAAGCCGCGGAAATCCACGAGAATGACGTTGACGACGTTGGTGCCGCCCCCTTCCGTGTAGGCGCGCTCCAGGAAATGCTCGGCCAGGATCTCGGGCGGGAAGCGGGTCATCACGCCGAACGCCAGCCCCGCCATGCCAAAGCCGGCAGCCGCGGCGATGCCAAGGTCGCGCAGGCGGCGCGTGGTGGTGATCACCTCCGGCGGGCGGGCGCCGGGAACGTCCAGGCGCTTGGGCAGCCAGCGCAGCCCGAGCAGGAGCAGGATGGTGGTGACGACCTCGACCAGCAGCTGCGTCAGGGCGAGGTCGGGCGCCGAGAACCAGACGAAGGTCACGCAGGTGACCAGCCCGGTGCCGCCAAGCAGGATCAGCGCGACGAGCCGGTGGTACTTGGCCTGCCACGCGGCGCCGAGGGCGCAGGCCGCCCCGATCGCCCAGATCAGCGCAAGCACGGGGTCGATCCCAGCGGGGGTGAGGTTGCCGGGGCCGAGCCCGCGCAGAGTGACAGTCCAGCCCGCGGCCAGAACCGCCACGCACACCACCAGCCGCAGTTGGGGTTGCAGGCGCCGGGTGCCGAGCAGCCCCTCCAGCGTCCGCGCCAGCCGCCAGGACAGGAAGACCATAGTGCGTTCGAACATGCGCTGGCCTTGCAGGCCGCCGATCAGCGGCGCTCCCTCCTCGCCCTTCCTGAGATGCCGCTGGAGCAGGAGGTAGAGCGAGACGCCGGCGGCCAGGGCGATCAGGCTCATCAGCAGGGGAAGGTTGAAGCCGTGCCAGACCGCGAGGCTGTAGTCCGGCGTGGCCGCGCCCAAGGCGGCGTGCGCCGCCATGTCCAGGTACGGCCCCACGGTGGCTGCCGGGAGGAGGCCGATGATGATGCAGGCCAGCACCAGAATCTCCACCGGGAACCGCATCCAGGTCGGCGGCTCGTGCGGTGTGAGCGGCAGGTCCACCGGGTCGGGGCCGAAGAAGGCGCCGTGGATGAAGCGCAGCGAGTAGGCCACGCTGAAGGCGCTCGCCACCGTGGCCGCGGCCGGAAGGACGTCGAGGAGCAACGGCAGCGGCCCCTCGGCCGACAGCGCCTCGGCGAAGAACATCTCCTTGGACAGGAAGCCGTTGAGCAGCGGCACGCCGGCCATGGCCGCCGCGGCAACCAGGGCCAGCCGCGCGGTGAACGGCATGAAGCGGTTCAGGCCGGACAGGCGCCGGATGTCACGCGTGCCGGTCTCATGGTCGATGATGCCCGCGGCCATGAACAGCGACGCCTTGAACGTCGCGTGGTTGATGATGTGGAAGATCGCCGCCACCATGGCGAGTTCGCTGTTGAGGCCGAGCAGAAGCGTGATCAGCCCGAGATGGCTGATCGTCGAATAGGCTAGTAGGCCCTTCAGGTCGTGCTGGAAGATCGCGATGTAGGCGCCGAGGATCAGGGTGGCGATCCCGGCCGTGCCCACGATCCAGAACCAGGCGTCGGTCCCCGCCAGCACCGGCCACAGGCGCGCCATCAGGAAGACCCCAGCCTTCACCAGCGTCGCCGAATGCAGGTAGGCGGAGACCGGGGTGGGCGCCGCCATGGCGTGTGGCAGCCAGAAATGGAAGGGGAACTGCGCGCTCTTGGTCAGGGCGCCCAGGAGGATGAGGATCAGCGCCGGCAGATAGAGCGGATGGGCGCGGATCCGGTCACCCGCGGCCAGCACGGCGTCGAGGTCGTAGCTGCCGACGATGTGGCCGAGCACCAGCACCCCGGCGAACAGGCACAGTCCGCCGGTGGCGGTGATGGTCAGCGCCATGCGCGCGCCGTCGCGCGCGGCCGCCAGGTGATGCCAATAGCCGATCAGCAGGAAGGAGAAGAGGCTGGTCAGTTCCCAGAAGAAGGCGAGCTGGATCAGGTTGCCGGAGATGACCATACCCGTCATGGAACCCATGAAGGCGAGCAGGAAAGCGAAGAAGCGCGGCACCGGATCGTCGGCCGCCATGTAATACCGCGCGTAGAGGATCACGAGCGCGCCGACGCCCGACACCATCCCCGCGAACAGCCAGGCGAAGCCGTCCATCCTCAGGACGAGGTTGAGCCCGAGGGACGGCATCCAAGCGACCTCGTGGCGGAGCACGCCGCCCGCCGCCACCGTTGGATAGGCGGCCCACACCAGGGCGATCCCGACCAGGGCGGTCCCGCCGGCCAGCCACGCCGCGGCGTTGCGCGCGTGCGTCGGCAGGAGCCCGGCGGCCGTCGCGCCGAGAAAGGGAAGACCGACGAGGGTCAGGAGCAGCAGGGCATCAGGCATGCGTTTCTACACGTGATCGTCTTTGCGGAGGCGCGGTGGTCGGCGGCGGTCATTCCCCGCGCGGCGCTTCGTCCCGCGCCGCTTCGGGAGGGACTGCCTGAAGCACGAGCCGGACCACATCCTCAGGCGTCTCCGCGGCGCGCAGCCAGCGCAGCGTCTGCGGCTCGCGCAGGGCACGGCAGATGTCCGACATGGCGGGCAGCAGGCCCTTGCGGGCCGCGGCGGGCCAAAGCACCAGGAAAACGAGATCGACCGGCTCCTCGTCGCGGGCCTCGAAGTTGACGGCGCGGCGGAGCCGAGCGAACAGGAGGAGGGGGGCTTGGGCATCGCGGATCTCGGCGTGGGGGAGCGCGACTCCCCGGCCGAGCGCGGTGGAGCCGAGCTTCTCGCGCGCCTCAAGCGCGCCGAGGACCTCCGGCTTGGGAAGTCCGAGCCGCTGCCCGGCCTCCGCCGCAAGAAAGTCGAGCAGGGCCGCCTTGTTGGTCGGCTCGGCATCGAGAATGACGTTGGGCGCCGATAACAACTCCGCGATGCTCATCCCCGTCTCCATCATGGTGGACTGTCTGCGGTTTCCATTGGGTGGCCTCCAATTTCAGGTTCTTGCATGGACATCCGACCGCTCCTGGATGACCAGAACATCGCACGGCACATCGTCCATGATCGTCTTGGCGATACTGCCGGCAATCAGTTCAAGAATGGCATTGCGCCTGTGCATGCCGAGGACCACCAGATCCACGTCTAAATCGCGGACGTAATTCCGCAAGAGCAAATCCGGCGATCCATTTTCGACCACGACGCGTTCTGGCCGCCAAGCGGCCGGCCGCCGTACCCTCGCGAGGAAGGCTCGGCATTGTTGCATGGCGATGTCCCGATAGTCCCGCCGGCACGCGCGCGGATCTGCGGCCAGCCCGGAGAACGGGGCCTCGTAGGCGTGGAAGACCGTGGGCGCCTGCCCGGGAAACAGGCGAGCCGCAACTTCCAGCGCCTCGCACGACGCGTCGGAGAAGTCCGTGGCGACGACGATGTCGCGATACGGCCTCCATGAGCGCTCCTTCACGATGAGGAGGGGCACGCGGGAGCGGCGCAGCAGGCGGTCTGTGGTCCTGTCCAGGAATATGCGTTCGAGAACGGCATCCCGAGTGATGCCGAGCACGATCAGGCCGCAATGCTCCGTTTCCACCGTGTGCACGATCGCTTCGGCCGGATCGCCCTCCTGGATCAGCAGGGTGGCCTGTTTGGTGACGGCGCCGACGTCGGCGAGCAGTCGCTTCCAGGCAAGGCTGCGCGGCTCGACGGGAGGCCATGACGGCCGGCAGTTAGCCTCCGGAAGACTGGAGGTGGGCGTGTCGAGCACGTGCAACACCACGAGTTCCGACTGCCACTGGGCGGACAACGACGCTGCCCGCTCCAGCGCGCGTTCACAGCGGAAGCTGAGGTCGGTTGCCAGCAGGATCCTGTGGGGTGGTCCTTCGGACCAGCTTGGCTGACCGGCCGTGCCGGGGACACCTTCCGGTGCCCGCCGCGCAGTCGGACGCGGGGCGAGTGCGTCCGTCCCGGACTCAGGCCGAAGCGGCACGACGTTGTCCCCGGACTGTGTATTCTCCCTGCGCCTTCCTGGCGGCCATGGTTCACGATCCATGTCCATCGGGTCATCTCCGGTGTTTCTACCCGCGGCTGAAGCGGGTGGCCGTGACGGAAGCAAACTGGGATGGAACCAGGAACGTCCAAGGGGCTGGGGGCGCATCTCTTCTCCCACAGCACCGGGAATGCGGAGCCCGGAACCGAGCAGCAAGCCGCGGCCCGGACATCCGGGTGCATGCGAACGCATGGCCCTGCCCCTCATTGTTGATGATCGCCGACCGGATCGCCTGCCATCAGGACATCGCAGGGCATCTCCGCGAGCACGTCCTGGGTAACGCTGCCAAGGAGAGCGCGCATGAGGCCGTCGTGCCGCGCCGATCCCATCACCACCAGATCGTAGCGCCCGTGCCGCGCTGTCCGGACAATCTCCGGAACGGGGGGCCCGATCCGCACCTCGCGGGTGACGGCGGCATCGCCGAAAGCCACTCCCTTAAGGAGTGCGCCGAACTCCTCAGCGAACTCGTGAATGGATTCTCCGACCCCATGCAGCCCCACCGGAGAGCGGGTGGCCGACGGCAGGTCCAGAACATGCAGCAGATGGAGGCTGCCGCCGATCACCAGCCGGCACGCGACCTCCACCGCAGCGCGCGACCGTTCAGAGAAATCGACCGGAACCAGGGCACGGGCGTAGGGGCGGAGCGGCTTGTCGCGCACGATCAGCACGGGGGTTTCGTTGGCGACGGCGATTCGCTCGATGGTGGGCGCCAGGAACAGGTCCGCCAAGTGATCGCGCGCGTGGACGCCTGTCACGACCAGATCGGGCCGCCACAGCCCGGCATAGTCGGCGACCTGCGGCTCCACCGCAGCGCCCCGCACGGCGACCGCCCGCGTCGAGACACCGTCGCCACCCGGAACCGCGACCAGGTGGCGATGCAGTTCCGCCTCGATATGGTGGAGCGGCAAATGGGCGTACGGCCCCTCCCCGTCGTGGACGACGTGCAGGGCGGCCAACTCGGCACCGGACTGGCGGGCAAGCTGCACCGCGCGCTCCATCGCCCGATCCGATTTCGGTTCGAGGTCGGTGGCCAGCAGGATTCGTCGAAGGGTTGTCATAGCTGTACTCCCCGCCCCAAACGGGCGTGCTGTATTCGGGCTTTCCTGTCCGGGACATGATCGGAAACAGCCGCTGGCCCTGTCTATGCCGGCTAATACGGATTGCATCGCGCCCGGCCGTCCCTATCGTTACGGGCAGGCGCACGACATCGATCGGACGGGAGGACATGCCGAAGGATCTCCGCGGCCGCATGGTCCTCGTGCCGGCCTATCTGGCCGCTCACCTGGCCCTGGACTGGGTCAGCTTCATCCACGAGGTTGCGCCGCTCAACATCACCCCATGGAATCCCCCCGCCGGGCTGATGATGGGGATGCTGATCGTCGTCGGCGTACGCGCCGTGCCGCTGGTGTGGCTGGGGTTGATGGTGGCCGACCTGATGGTGCGCGACCTACCCGTCGCCCTGTGGGTGACGGCGGTGGCGAACGGCATCCTCGCTGCCGGCTACGGCGGGGCGGCCTGGGCGCTGCGTCGGCGGCTCGGCCTCGACCCCCGCCTTTCCAAATTGCGCGACATCGTGCTGCTGCTCGTCGGCGCGGCAGTGACGCCGCTGGCGGTGGGGACGGGGTACATCGCCCTCCACACGCTGGTCGGCCTGTTCCCCTGGTCGGGTTTCGCCTGGGCCCTTCTGCGGTACTGGGTTGGGGAGGTCATCGGCATCACCGTGCTGACGCCCGTCGTGCTGGTCGCCCTGCGCGGGACGGCGCCCCACGCGTCCTGGAAAGGGGCGGCCGAGCTGGCGGCGTACGGGCTGCTCATCGGCGTCACGCTGTGGTTGGATTTCGGACCGCTCGCCTCGGTCCAGTACGAACACTTCTACCTGCTGTTCCTGCCAGCGGTGGCGGTGGCTGTAAGGCACGGGCTGGCGGGGGCGGCGCTCGCCTCGGCCGCCACCCAGGCCGGGCTGATCGTCGCTATTCAGGCGACCGGGGTGGAGACCGCCAGGACCACCCATTTCCAGCTTCTCATGTTGACGCTGGCGGTCACCGCGCTGCTGCTGGGCGCCGTGGTCAGCGAGCGCCGCCGGGTCGAGGCGGCGATCCGCGAGCGCCAGTCGGACCTCGCCCGCGCGTCGCGCCTGACCGAGGCCGGCGAGATGGCCGCGGCCCTCGCGCACGAACTGAACCAGCCGCTGTCGGCTGCCATGAGCTACGCCCGTGCCGCCCGCAAGATCGCCAAGCTCGAGCAGGCATCGCCCCGCCTGAGCAAGATCCTCGACAAGACCGTGGCCCAGGCCGAGCGGGCCGACCGGGTGATCCGCAGCCTGCGCGACTTCGTGCGCAAGGGGCGCAGCGACCCCGCACCGCTGTCGGTCGGCGCGCTGGTCGCCGATTGCCTGGCGCTGGCCGCTCCTCTCGCCGGGCAGCATTCCGTGTCCATCCAGGCCGAGGTGGCGCCCGGCCTGCCCGCTGTTAGCGGCGACGCGGTGCAACTGCAGCAGGTGATCCTCAACCTCGTGCGCAACGCCGCGGAAGCGATGGACGCCCCCGATCCCCGCCGGCGCCGCATCGTCGTCTTCGCCCACCCCGCGGCCGAGGCGGGTTTCGTGGCGGTCGGCGTGCGCGACAGCGGGCCGGGGCTGGCCGGCGTCGTCGAGCGCAACCTGTTCGCGCCCTTCGTCACCACCAAGGCCACCGGCATGGGTCTAGGCCTGTCCATTGCCCGCAGCATCGTCGAGGGCCACGGCGGCACCCTGACCAGCGAGCGCCTGCCCCACGGCGAGACGGTGTTCCGCTTCACCATCCCCATCCACGGAGCCGGGGCCGATTCCGATGAATCCTGACGTTCCTGTCATCTTCATCGTCGACGACGACGAGGCCGTCCGCGACGCGCTGGCGCTGCACCTGGAGCTGGCCGGGCTGATCGTCCGCCCCTGCGCCTCGGCCGCCGAGTTCCTGGCCGCCGCCGATCCCGACCAGCCGGGCTGCGCTGTGATTGACATCCGCATGCCCGGCATGGACGGACTGACGCTGCAGCAGGAGATGATCCGACGCGGCTTGAGCCTTCCGGTGATCGTCATCACCGGGCATGGCGACGTTCCCGCCGCCGTCCGTGCCTTCCGGGCCGGCGCCGTGGACTTCCTGCAGAAGCCGTTCGATGAGGACCTGCTCATCGAGCGGGTGCGCGAAGCCTGCGAACGCGACCGGATAGAACGGCAGGCTGGCGTCGAGGCGGCGGAGATCCGTCACCGGATGACCCTGCTCACCCCGCGCGAGCGCGAGGTGATGGAGCTGGTCGCCCAAGGTCTCCCCAACAAGACCATCGCCCGCCAGTTGGACATCGGGATCCGTACGGTGGAGACCCACCGCGCCCGCGTATTGGAAAAGATGGGCATGAGCAACGCCTCCGAACTGGCCCGCGCGCTGACGAGGCTGGAGCAGGGAGGTGGCTGACACAGTCCGTATTCACCGCTATTTCACGGCGGCAGGGATATCCCCAAGCTATCGGAAACGTTGCCCACAATCGAGCGCGCCTGGACGAAGCATCGGTTGACGGACACAGCTGGTCTGACCCACCACCAAGGGCGGGCGATGTGGTTTAACGAATGCGGTGGCCGCAAGGATTGGGGTGTGCGCCGGAGAGCCGGCCCAAAGAAACCCAGCGGCGCCTTACAACCGGTGCAAGATGTGGCACCCCGTCCGAATGAGGCGTCCGCACCGGTTTTGAAAACGCCAAATGAGAGGCCCCAGGCACCGTGTTGCACGGATATGGGCGATGTCGTAGGCGGAGGCCTCACTGCCCCACTGGTCTGCTGCCATGCCGCATAAAGCGAACGCCGGTCGCCGTCACCACATCCCAAGGCCGAAGCGGCGCGTTCTCAACTGGGCCGAGTACGATGCCGCCCTGCGCCAGCGCGGCAGCCTGACGGTTTGGGTCACTGACGAGGCCATCGCACAGTGGAAGGCGGCGCCGCGAACCACGCCGGGTGGACAGCCCAGCTACTCCGACCTCGCGATTACGACGGCCCTGATGCTCCGCGCCGTCTTCCGTTTGGCGCTGCGCCAGACCGAAGGCTTGATCGGCTCCGTCCTTCGGCTTCTCGGGCTGGATCTGCCGGTACCCGACCACTCCACCATCGCCCGGCGCGCCAGGACGGTAACGCCACCGCAAGCCCAACGGTCGATCGGCGGGCCCGTCCACCTGCTGGTGGACAGCACCGGGGCCACTCCATAGGACGGACGGGATTATACGCTAAGCAGCAGGTCGTTGAATTTTCTCGTCTTCTGGCCAGAACCCAATGGATCCAAAAAAAACGGGCATCATCGATTCAACGGAACTGGATCTGCGTGAAATCCAGGATTTCTGCGGCTTTCAGGGATATTCCAGGGATCTCTCATTGATCCCTCATGCCCTATGTTTCGGATTTGTCTCCTTACCGTAGTTTCTCGTCCGTCCTATGGCGTCACCCCGTGTGTGCGCCTCTTCCTGATGACGCCAGGGCGGGGGAGGTCTGGGGCATAGCGCCGACCGGGCCGGCGGCCCGGCAACAAGCGGCACTGCGGCTGTTGGAGCTGCTGCCCGATCAGACGCCGCAGGAGCGAGCCCAGCTCGCGCATCTCGCCGGCACCGCTGGTCTGACCGCGATGGAGCCATGACCTTGCCGCCTGTGCGCGTAACCCTGCCCCCGGACGCCCCCGCAGAGCTGACCAAGGTGCTGCTGGCAGCCGGTCTGCGGCCATCCCCCTCTGCCCTGGAGTGGAGCGGCGATCTGCTGGATGAGCTGGCTGATGAGCTGGCGCGGGTGCTCGAGCGGCTTGGCGCCGTCGTGGCGTCCGCGGCCGCGCCATCAGTCCGCCACCCGCTCGATCCAGGCCCAGCCGACGCAGCGTTCGAAATCGCCCAGCCAGTGCGCCCCATCCGGGAACGCATGCAAGGTCGGGTGTAGCACCACGGCCAGCCAGGGCACTCCCGGCATCGGCGGCACGGGGCGGGCTACCGGGCCGGCGTTGCCCAGCGCGTGTATTGGGTGGCTTACGGCATAGTGCGCGCCTAATCGTTGGAGGCGAGTGGTGCTGTTACTGCCGAGCCTGGGCGAGCTCGCGCCGGGCGGCGGCGGCGAGGAAGCCGGATCGCGAGGTGTCGCGGCGGCGGGCCTCGGCGTCGATCGCCGCGAGCAATCCCTCCTCGAGCGTGACGTTGATCCGCACCGCCTTGCCCGGCAGCTCGGCACGGACCAGCAGGCGGCCGGCCTCCGCGACCTCGGGATCGGCCGCGGCGGCGTCGAGGTCGGACGGAGCGGGGATGGGGTCGCCGTCCTCGACGATGCCGGCGAAGTGGAGGGCGAGGGCGGCCTCGGCGTTGGCGACCAGCTCGGCTTTGCTGGCGCCGAAGGCGATGCAGCCCGGCACGTCCGGGAAGGATCCGTGCAGGCCATCGGCGGTGCGCTCGAGGATCAGCGGATAGTAGGCGGCAACCATGGGGACCTCTGGTGCATGTCTGGGGGAGGGGGCCCGCCCCTGGCGGGGCGGGGTAGGACCTTACCGAAGCTTCACACCGGACTGTCGTTCGATCGACTTGAGGGTTCCGGGTGGGAGGTCTCGGACCGGGCTGGGGACTGTGACGCGGCCTGTCTTGCTGGGGTGTTTGAACTGCTTGTGGGAGCCTGTCTGGGCGACTTCGCGCCATCCGTCGGCTTGGAGGAGGGCGATCACCTCCCGGCTGCTCATCGTCGTTTTGCCCATTCCTCCGCTCCGTGGTTTATATGTGTATATATACACACTAACGCGGAGCGCGTCAATCGAGAGAGTGTGCGCAAGTGTGTATAAAGTGCGGTGTGGCCAGCGACGCTGCGGCCATCCGCCGAACCATGGGAAATTTCCCGTAGCGCGGAAAAAAACCAAAGGGGATGCAAAGGGGATTGAGGGGGGTGGGGCGGGCCAGTTACAGTGGCGCCCAGGCCCGTTACGGTGACGGGCTGGATCTCGCAGGAGGTATCGACATGCACGATGTCGAGCTGATCCATGCGATCCTGGGGGTGGTGCTGGCGCTTGCGCATCTGGCGCATGTCGTTCTGCACTGAGCCCTGAGACGCCGAAGCCCCCGCCGGCTGGTACCCGGCGGGGGCTTTGTCTTTGGCGGCCCCGCGTGGGGGCATCGACATGCACGATGGACGGATTAAGCCGCAGAACGCTTACGAGCGCAAGAAAAGTCTTCGTCTAACATAAGTCGCAGAGACGGCAGGCCCCGTCCTTTTGGTAGCGGCGCCAGGAGCCACAGCCGCGGCTTTTTTCCGCAACGATGCTAGTGACGGGCCGGTCATTGGGTCAGCGCCTCGCGCGTGAGCACCTCCACGTCGTTGGCCGAGGCGGCGCCGAGCAGCGCGCGCAAGCCCGCCTGCACCGCAGCGACACCAGCAGCGCGGCCTCTGTCGTAGCCACGCTTCTCACCAGCCGCGTGGCCGCTCAGGTAGCAGCGCACGCCCTCCAGGCTCACCACCCCATCGATGACATGCGCAGGCGCGTCGCCGTCGTCGTCTTCCCACAGCAGGGTCTTCATATCGCGGTATTCGATGAAGTAGTTCCCCATCTGCGGCAGATCGTAAAACGGTTTTACGCGCGTATAAGTGCCTTCCATGTGAGCCCCCTCGCGTTAAGATAGCTTAAATCTACTATACGTAGATTTTTGGCGCAAGAGAGGTTTTCTCTCTTGCGTCGATTTTCTCGCCGCCTCATTGTCTCAGCCATGAAAGATGCACCTTGGCAGAGCCGCGCCCGAGCGGCTGGTCTGACGCAACGTCAAATCGCCGCCCTTGCACGCCGGGATGAAAACTCCATTGGGAGAGCACTGGCCGGAGAGCGGAAAAGCTCCAGCGCAGCCGGGCCGTATGTTGCCATCATCCTGGCGTGGGAGTTGATGACGGCCGAGCAGCGGGCTGAGTGGTTGCGTCGCTGTGCGGAAGGAGATTGAGCCGGCGCAATGGGGGGCCGAGTAGCAGCGGAACAGAGCGACGGGAGCGCGGGCATGATGACCAGACGCCTCGTTTTCGCCGCCGCGGTGGCGGCCAGCCTCGGGAGGCCGGAGATGGCGCTGGCGTGGACCGAACGGGAAGTTGCAGCCGGGACAGGACCCAAGGCACTACAGGGAACCCTGGTGGTGCCCAATGGCGTGACCCCGGTGCCGGGCGTGCTGATCCTGGCCGGCTCGGGTCCGGTTGACCGCGACGGCAACCTGCCTGGTGCACGAAACGAGAGCCTCAAGTTGCTCGCGTACGGGCTGGCCGAGCGGGGCGTTGCGTCGTTACGCGCCGACAAGCGCGGCATCGGTGCGAGCCGGGCGGCTGGGTGGCAGGAAGAGGAGTTGCGCTTCAACAGCTACGTCGCCGACGCCATCGCCTGGCTGGCTGTGCTGCGCGGGGAGCCGCGCATCGCGCGCGTGTCCCTGCTCGGCCACAGCGAAGGCGCGCTGTTGGCAACGCTCGCCGCTCAGCGGACAGAGGTGGCCGGGCTGGTCCTGGTCGCGGGCGCGGGCGAGCCGGCCGGCCGCGTGATCGAGCGACAGCTCGCAGCCACCGGCGTACCAGAGGCGTTGCAGGATGCCTCGCGCCGGATAATCGCCGCCCTGAAAGCGGGCCGGACGGTGTCGGACGTTCCGGCGGAACTGGCGCCGCTGTTCCGCCCCAGCGTGCAGCCATATCTCGCCTCGTGGCTGTCGCTTGACCCAGCCGCGGAACTGGCCCAGGTACGGACGCCCGTGCTGATCGTCCAGGGCACGACCGACCTGCAGATAGGTATGGACGACGCCCGGCGCCTCGCGGCGGCGCGGCCCGGGGCAGAGCTATTCCTCATCGAGGGCATGAACCACGTTCTTAAGCGGGCGCCACCCGACCGCGCGGCAAACTTGACGACCTACGCTGATCCCAGCCTGCCGCTCGCGCCGGAGTTGGTGGCGACAATCGGGGCATTCTTGGACCGGTGATGCCCTGGTGCGCCACTCCCCAGGCGCGTTGTCGGTCCGTGCCGTGATACAGGCGGCGAAGCGAAGATTCGGCCGGAAGGCATTAAGCCGCCGGGGGAAGCCGGAGTTCATTCAAACGTCGAACAATGGCAATGTTCCCGGTTTGTCCGGTTATATACGCTAAGGGGACAAAGCCGGAACATCATGCGGCCAGGAGTTCGGCCGGGGCGCGCAACGGGCGATAGCCGCTCGTGCCCGCGATCTGGTCCGCACCCCAGAGATAGTCGCCGGTCAGGTTGATGTGCTGCCACCCAAGCGGTGCCAGGTGGCCCAGCAACTTGTCCGGGATGCGCTCGCCGCCGGCGCGCAAGGCGTCCATGGCCCGCCCCATGTAGACGGTGTTCCAGAGGATGATGGCGGCGACGACCAGGTTGAGGCCGCCGGCCCTGTGCTGCTGGTTCTCCGGCGTGCGGTCGCGGATGCGCCCGAGGCGGTGGAAGCACACGGCGCGGGCGAGGCCGTTGCGGGACTCCCCCTTGTTCAACTCCGCCGTGGCCTGGCGGCGGAGTGCCGGGTCCTGGAGCCACTCCAAGGTGAACAGCGTCCGCTCAATGCGGCCCACCTCCCGCAACGCCAACGCCAGCCCGTTCTGCCGCGGGTAGGAGCCGAGCCGTTTCAGCACCAGCGAGGCGGGCACGGTCCCGGTGCGGACCGAGGTGGCCAGCCGCAGCAGGTCATCCCAGTGCGCCCGGACCAGGGCCTCGTCGACCCGGCCGGCGATGAAGGGGGCGAGCGTCGGCCAGGCCGCCGCCGGCCCCATGGTGTAGAGCCTGCGGTCATGCAGGTTCGGGATGCGCGGGGCGAAGCGGAACCCCAGGAAATGGCAAAGCGCGAAGACGTGGTCAGAGACCCCGCCCCCGTCGACATGGTGGACAGCGGTGCCGGCTTCCGTGCCATGGTAGAGCAGGCCGTCGATGACGTGGGCCGCCTCGCCCTCCGCCACCGAGATCGCTTTGGTGTGGTAGGGGGCGTAGCGGTCGGAGACATGGGTGTAGAAGGAGAGCGCCGGGCCCGAGCCCTTGTGCGGGTTGACGGCCCCGGTCACCTCGCCCCGCCCGCCGAGCGGGAAGTGCTGGCCATCGGAACTGGAGGCCGTCCCGGCGCCGAAGTGGGCCGCCAGGGGCTGCGCCTGCTGCGCCGCCACGATCCTGGCCAGGGCCCGGCCATAGGCGTCCTCGCTGACGTGCCACCCCGCCGTCCAGGCCAGTTGCCTGTAGCTGGCGACGCTGCACGCCTCGGCCATGCGCGTCAGGCCGAGGTTTGTCGCGTCGGCCAGCACGGCGGTCAGGACCACGCGGCGATCCCCGGCCGGCAAGCCGGTGCGCAAGTGGGTGAAGCAGTCGGCGGCGCCGGTCCAGGCGTCGACCTCGTCGAGGAGGTCGGTGACCCGCACCCGCGGCAGCCGCGCGTAGACCCGGTCGGCGAGGCGCTCCGCCTCCTCCGGCGTCGCCGCCTGCAGCGGTGAGACCCTGAGGGTGTCGCCGCTGAGCCTCACGTCCACGAGCCGGTCCTGGGCGGCCTTCTCGCAGACCTCCCGCAGCCGCGTTTCCAGCAGGTCCGCGCGGTCCCGGAGGTAGCGTGCCGCGTCGTCGGGCACGGCCACCGGCAGCGGGCCGGCCGCCCGCATCTCGGAGAACAGCGGCACCGGGATGAGCTGGTCCTCCACCGCCCGGTACTGCCGGCTGCCGGCCACCCAGACGTCGCCGGCTCGCAGCCGGTCCCGCAGTTCCGCGAAGAGGCAGAGCTCGTAGGCTTGGCCGTCGATGGCGCCGTCGCGGAAGACCGCGGCCCGCCACCCCCGCCGGATGAAGCCGGTCGGGATGTCCTTCGGCAGGGCCCGCCGGCTGCCGGCATAGAAGGCGCGCAGCGCCGCGACCGCACGGAGCAGCCCGGCCACAGCGGCGACGCCCTGGAACACGAAGGCGTCCAGGAACAGCGGGCCGACCCGGCGCAGCAGGGCGTGGTTCGCCGCGGCGAGGGCGAGGTAGTCCGGGCCGTCCCCCCTGGTGAGCCCCTTGGCCTCCCCCACGACCTCGGCCAACCGGTCCCAGGGGATCACCGTGCCGACCGCGGCGAAGGCGTCGGCCCCGGTTTCCCTGGCCTCGATCAGCGCGTCGCCGAGCCTGGCCAGCAGACGCACCTTGTCGTTTAGGGACCGGGCGTTGGCCTGCAGGTCGGCGGAGGCGCGCCGCTCCGCCCGCCGGAACATCCGACCGACCAGCCTGTCGAAGAGGCCGATGCCCTCGTCGGTGAGGCGGGCCATCGTGTCGAGCACCGTCACCGCCAGGGTGGCATGACGGCGGGACGGGCCGAGGGCGCGGAGGTGCTGGGCGGTCAGGCGGCTCCCCTCGCGGGCGAGCTGCCGGACGCGGTCGGCGTGGACGCCGTCGGTCGCCGTGGGGGCGACCCCCACCTGGCGGAGGAGCCGGAGCTGGTCGACCAGGCGCGCCATGGAGCGGTGGCCGGGCGCGCCGGGCGGCTGGCGGGCCCAGGCCAGGGAGCTGACCGCGGTGCCTTGGTGGTTGTCCAGCAGCGCGTCCAGCGCGGCGCGCTGGCCAGGGGACAGGGCGCCGCCCAGCTTGGCGGCGGCGTGGCGCTCGGCCTGCAGGAGGGCGGTGGCCACCATGCGCTCGACGGTGGTGGGCCCCGGGGCGGCGACGCGCCGCCGCCGCAGCTCCGCCATCAGCGCCTCGGCGACGGTAGCGGCGCTGACCGTCGCCAGGGCGACCGGCACCAGCCACGCCGAGAGCTCCCGGTGGTCGGGCCGGGAGAAGGTGCGGAATCCGAAGGCCTCGTGCAGCGCGTCCAGCTGGTCGTAGCGGGTCGGCGCGCGGGCCGCGTAGTCGGCGAGGGCCCCCGGGTCGATGTCCAGCTGCCCCGCCAGGAACGCGACGACCGCCGACGGGACCAGCTCGCCGGGCCGGACCAGGCGGCCCGGATAGCGCAGGGCACAGAGCTGGAGGGCGAAGCCGAGGCGGTTGTGCGGCCGGCGGCGCGTGGCGATGGCCGCCAGGTCGCCGGGGCCGAGGGTGTAGTGGCGGATGAGGTCGGCCTCGCTGGTGGGCAGGGCGAACAGGGCGGTGGTCTGGGCGTCGGTGAGGACGCGGCGGCGCGGCATGGCGGGGCTGTCCCGGTTGGAGTAATGTCTGGTTTGTACGGCGGCGACCCTAGGCCGGTCGCGGCTCCGGGGGCCACCGCGCGAGGGGGGGTCAATTGGGACAGCGCGTCGCCGTCTACTGCCGGGTCTCCACCGCCGACCAGTCCTGCGAGCGCCAGGAGCGCGACCTGATGGCCTTCGCCGGGCGGGCCGGCCACGAGGTGGTCGGGGTGTTCAGGGAGACCGGCTCCGGTGCCAGGCACGACCGCGCCGAGCGCCGGAAGGTCATGGCCCTGGCCCAGGCCCGGCACATCGATGCCGTGCTGGTGACCGAGCTGTCCCGCTGGGGACGCAGCACCCTGGACCTGCTGGGCACGCTCCGGGAGCTGGAGTCGTGGCGGGTGTCGGTGGTGGCGCTGAACGGCATGGCCTTCGACCTCTCCAGCGCCACCGGCCGCATGATGGCCACCGTGCTGTCCGGCATCGCCGAGTTTGAGCGCGACCTGCTGCGGGAGCGGGTGCGCTCAGGGCTGGCGGCCGCGCGGGCCCGCGGGAAGGTGCTCGGCCGGCAGCCCGGGCAACGGCCGAAATCTGACCGCCTCGCCCCGAAGGTGCTGGCGCTGGTCGCCCAAGGACGCAGCTACCGTCTGGTGGGAAGGGAACTTGGGCTCAGCAAGAACACCGTTGCCGACATCGTGAAACGGGCGCGGGAAAGGATGGCCGCGAATCCCGGAGGAATGCGTGTCCTCCCCTGACCCTCCGGCTCCCCGGGCTGCGTGGACATACCGGCCGCAACTGTGTTTCCCTTGCTTTCAGGTCAGAGACGACGTGCATCAGGGAATGCGATGAGGGCGCCACACGATCCGCCCGGTGACCCCACCGGCGCCGCTGTCACCACACGTCTGCCCAACCTCGGGGCACGCCTCCGGCGCCTCCGCCGCCTCCGCGGGATCAAGCAGGGCGTGTTCGCCGCGGTCGCGCGCGTGACGCAGGCCACGGTGTCGCGGTGGGAGCGGGGCGAGATCGAGCCCGGCCCGGAGGCGGTCGAGCGATTGCTCGCCTTCCTCGGCGACGGTGCCGGCTGCCCACCCGATGGCGCCTTGCGCCGCCTCGTGGAATCCAGCTTGCTGCCGACACACCTGATCGCGGACCACGACCACCGCCTGCTGGCGGCCTCCACGGCGCGCGAGCGGGAGTGGGGGAGGGCCGCCTCCGACCTCGCCGGCCTGCCGCTGTGGCGCTTCGCCACCGGTGAGATCCAGGCCGCGGAGGAGCGGCTGGAGGGGCTTGGCTGGTGGGACGAGCCGAGCCCGGGGCCGGTCGAGCTGGCCACGGGCAGGGGCGACCGCGGGCTCCGCATAGAGCCCGGCCTCATGGTCTGGGAACGGCTTTACCTGGCGGACGGCACGCCGGTCCGGCTCTGCACCACCGTCCCCGGCGTCAGCGCATAACTTATGCGCTGACGCCGCGCGGCCGGCCGGGCACCCTGGCGCCCTAGCCATAGGGACGGGGGTGGGCGCATGGCGCCGCTGGACCAGTTGCCGGGCCTGGATGGCCGGCTCGCACGCCAACTCGGCTTCCTGATGGAGGCGGACCGCCTCAAGGGCGTGCTCCGCGGCAGCCGCATCGCCGACGGGTCCCGGCGCGAGAACACGGCCGAGCACTCCTGGCACCTGGCGCTGTTCGCCCTGGTCCTGCGGGAATGGGCCGTCGGCGACGTGGACGTCTGGCGCGTCGTCCAGATGCTTCTCCTGCACGACCTCGTCGAGGTGGAGTGCGGGGACACGCCGCTGTTCGACGCGGACGCTGCCGACACCCAAGCCGGGCTGGAGGAGGCCGCGGCCGACATCGTCTTCGGCCACCTGCCCTCGGACCAGGCCGGCGCGCTGCGGGCGCTCTGGGCCGAGTTCGAGGAAGCACGGACGCCGGACGCCAAGTTCGCGAAGGCGCTCGACCGGCTCCAGCCCATCCTCCTCAACCACGCCGTGGGCGGCGGGACCTGGGCTGACTACGCGGTCGACGAGGGCCGGGAGCGTGCGCTGACGGGCCGTATCGCCGACGGCGCACCCGCTTTGTGGGGGGTCGCGCAGGCGGTGTTCGCCGATGCCGTCGCGCGCGGCTGGCTCCGCCCGGTGCCGGGGACTATGCCATGAGGCCCCCGCCCAGGCGGCTGGTCATCGATACGGACCCCGGCGTGGACGACGCGCTGGCCATCCTCCTCGCGCTCGCCTCCCCGGAGGTCGAGGTGGTCGGCCTGACCACCGTGTTCGGCAACGCGTCCGTCGAGCTGACAACCCGCAACGCGCGGGCCGTGCTGGCGGCGGCCGGCCGCACGGACGTCCCCGTTGCAACCGGTGCCGCCGCACCTTTGGCCGGGGCGTACGCGGGGCCGGTCCCCCAGGTCCATGGCGCTGACGGGCTGGGGGACGGTGGCCTGGGCTTCCCCCAAGAACCCGCACTGGCGAGCACCGTGGCAGCCGCCGAGTTCCTGTGGCGGTCCGCCCAAGGACACCCTGGCGAGCTGACGATCCTGGCGCTGGGGCCGCTGACGAACCTCGCGCTCGCGCTCCGGCTCCACCCGGACCTGCCCAGGCACGTGGCCGGGGTCGTCATCATGGGCGGGAACGCGCTTGTACCGGGCAACGCGAACCCGTGCGCCGAGGCCAACATGCTGGGCGACCCCGAGGCCGGCGACGTCGTGCTGGGCGCGCCCTGGCCCGTCACGATGGTCGGGCTCGACGTGACGCACAAGGCGGTCCTCCCCGGTGCCGCCATCGCGCGGGTCACGGCGCCCGACCGGCCCGCCAACCGCCTCCTGGCGGCGGCCCTCCCGCACTACCGCAACTTCTTCGAACGGACGAACGGCATCGACGGCATCTACCTGCACGACCCGAGCGCCGTCGCCTACGTCGTGGCCCCCCACCTCTTCACCACGGCCGGGTGGCCGGTGCGGGTCGAGACCCAAGGCATGTCGCGGGGCAAGACATGGCCATGCCTGGGTGACACCGACGACCCGGCGCCTGCTGCCTGGCAAGGCCGACCCACCGTGCGCGTCGCGGTCGGGGTCGAAGGGGACCAGGTCGCGGCACTCGTCGAAGACCGCCTGTCGGCATAGCGGTGGGCCAACTTGCCAGCCGATCAACACCAACGACCCCGGAGGCGTCGACCCACAGCGATGTTCCGGCTTTGTCCCCTAAGCGTATATCCGCGCCCGTTCTATGGCGTGCCCCCAATGGGGGGCAGCCCATCCCGCCCGAGCAGATCGACAAGCTCTTCCTGCCCTTCAAGCGGGGCGAGGCGAGGGCTGGGAGCCGGGGGCTGGGCCTGGGGCTCTACATCGCGTCTCAGATCGCCCAAGCCCATGACGGCAGGATAGATGTGCGCTCTGACGCGAATGACACCTGCTTCAGGTTCAAAATGCCACTGAAAGGCTAGAGCGTATTCTGATCACTCCTCCTAGATGAGGAGCGATTGGAGTCCCATAAAGCGCAAAGCACGGAATTCGCAACAATTCCGATCATACTCGATGTCTGCAGAGTCAGCATTGTCCACTGATCCCCCGACTCATCCACCGAACTGGGACAAGATCAACCTGCCTGCCACAGAGGTCTCATCGCCACTGCGCTGGGACGGGCGGGCCATACCATAAAGGGGACACGCGGGCGAACAGCACTCCCCTGCCAAGCCGTGAGATTATCCACTTTCAGCGCTGTGGATCGGTCGGCTTCAGACCCGCGCCTATTCGCGCGAGGGGGGAGTTGCTCGGCTGAGCTCCTTATGAGCATGGCGGCGCAGCGCCGTACGAAAGGCGCAGGCAGCAGGGCCAAACGGGGTGTCGTTCCGATGTGCCAAGAATGCGTCTACAACGGCCTCGCCGTCGCGCCCAAGTGCCGAAGCCCGCACTCGCACCAGGTGCCCTTCGGCAAGATCGCGTTCCACCGCCCACCGCGGTAGCCGCCCCCAACCGGCGCCCGCCAGGATCAGCGCCTGTTTGGTGTCCTGACCGCTGACCCGCCAGGTACCGGGCGACAGCACGCCGAAGTCGCGCCCCTCCGACAGAGGGGTCGGATCCGCCTGCACGATCTGCAGGTGGTCAGTCAGCTCCGTCGCTGTAACTTCGTCTCCAGTGCGGCTCCGCGCCGCCAGGGGGTGTGCCGCTGCGACCACAGCGACGAACGACAGCGACGACAGCGCCTCCAGTTCGATTCGCGGATCACGCAGATCGCCGCCAACGACGATCCCGACTGTGGCCTTCCCTTCGTACAGCGCGGCGAACGGTACGCCAAGCGGCCCGACGATTACTTCGACGCCGACCGCAGGGTAAGCGTCATGCAGCTCTTTCAAGGCGGCGCTGACCGCGGCTAGTGGAAACAAGCAATCCACCGCGATCGACAGCGAAAGTTCAACGCCTTCGCACATGCCGCGCGCCCGTGCCCGCAGGGAATCAACCTTCAACAGGATGGCACGCGCGTCGGCTAGTAATGCCCGCCCGCCCGGCGTGAGCACCGGTCGGTGGCCCGATCGGTCGAAAAGGGTAAGTCCGAGCTCAGCCTCCAGATTGGCCACCGCGTGGCTCACCGCTGATTGAACGCGCGACAGGCGGACAGCCGCGGCACGGAAGCTCCCGGCTTCCACCACCGTGACGAAGATGCGCATTTGGTCGAGCGTGAGTGCGTCCAGCATGATCAATCATATCGATTAAACTCAGCAATCTTTTCACAGTTCCGCGCATCATGTCGAGATGGCATCTATGGCTTCCCACCACTGAATGAAACGATTAGGTGAGGAAGGTTCATGAGCAGGATCCTCGTTCTGTACTATTCCTCTTACGGCCACATTGGGGCTATGGCCGCTGCGATCGCCGAGGGCGCCCGGGAAGCCGGCGCCGAGGTCGTGGTGAAGCGGGTTCCGGAACTGGTACCAGAGGCGGTCGCTCAGGCGGCAGGATACGCGCCCGACCCAACGCCGGTCGCCACGGTGAATGAACTGCCGGACTACGACGCGATCATCTTCGGCACGCCGACGCGCTTCGGAAACATGGCGTCGCAGATGAAAAACTTTCTGGACCAGACCGGCGGCCTATGGTTCCAGGACAAGCTCGTCGGGAAGATCGGCAGCGTGTTCACCTCGACCGGCAGCCAGCACGGCGGACAGGAGTCTACGATCCTGTCGATGCATATCGTGCTGCTGCATCTGGGCATGCTGGTTGTTGGGCTGCCGTACACCTTCAAGGGCCAAATGCGCATGGACGAGGTGACCGGCGGGTCGCCCTACGGCGCCTCGACGCTCGCCGACGATGGCCACGGCGGCGATCGCCGGCCAAGCGCCAACGAACTTGATGGCGCCCGCTTTCAGGGGCGCCACGTGGCCGCACTCGCCATCGCGTTGGCACATGGCCGCGAGCGACTGCGCACACCGTCCGGGGGGTAAGCGATGGACGCTCTCCACACGCGGAATGGCGCTCGCTGGCCGAGTATCCTGTTGATCGTGGGGGCGGGCGTGGTTTCGGCCTGCCAAGTCGGCAAGGTGCCCGCCGCGCTCGCCGACATCCAGGCCCACCTCGCACTCGACCTCGGCACCGCGTCCTGGCTGCTCTCCGCGTTCGCCGTCGTCGGCGCGTTCACGGGCATCACCATCGGCGTGGCGGTGGATCACGTCGGCGCCCGGTTCATGGCGCTCGGCGGACTCCTCCTGCAGGGCGGAGGCAGCGCCATCGGCGCCCTGGCGAATGATGCGCCGCTACTCCTGGCCATGCGCGCAGTCGAGGGGGTCGGGTTCCTGGCGGTGAGTGTAGCGGCACCGACCTTGATTATCGCGGTCGCGCGATCCAGCGACCACAGTCGGGCTATGGCCATGTGGGGCACCTTCATGCCGATTGGCATGTCCGCGGTATTGGTTGCAGCGCCACTGCTGGACGCCTTGGGATGGCGCGGCTT
Source organism: Azospirillum thermophilum (assembly GCF_003130795.1). Lineage (NCBI taxonomy): Bacteria > Pseudomonadati > Pseudomonadota > Alphaproteobacteria > Rhodospirillales > Azospirillaceae > Azospirillum > Azospirillum thermophilum. The sequence goes on along the minus strand of NZ_CP029355.1, from coordinate 6,168 downwards.
CTGGCTGGTGAACGCAGCCCTGCTGATTGGCTATGCTGCTCTGCTGGTGCCGGCAACGCGTGGCATTCCAGCTCGCATGGTTCCCGTGCGGAGCATCGCTCGTGTTGTTCGGCTGACACTGTCCGCTAGCGGGCCATGGCTCCTTGCCGGGCTATTCGCCTTCTTCGCGGCGGCCTACTTCGCGGTGTTTGCGTTTCTACCGGCAATCCTATCCGAACGGTTGTCCGTGGACACCTGGATGGGCAGTCTGCTCGCCGGGGTTGCGGTATCGGTCAATGCGCTCGGCAATCTTGCCTGCGGTGCTCTGTTGTCGAGAGGTGTGGCTCACCGCACGATCCTACTGCTCGGCTTTGGAGCAATGGCCATATGCAGCATTGGCGTCTTGAGTGGCGCGTTGTCCGGCGCTCTTGTCTATACCGCCAGCATCGTCTTCTCCGCTCTTGCCGGGCTGATTCCGGTGGCGCTGATCCACTCCGCGCCACGGATGGCGCCCTGCCCCGAGCTGATCGGGGCGACCATCGGTTTCCTGATGCAAGGGAACAACGTCGGGCTCGTCTTCGGCCCGGCTGCAGCGGGTGCACTGGCGGTGGCCCATGGCTGGCCGACAGTGTCCCTCCTGGTTGTCAGCCTCGCCGCTGCCGCCAGCCTACTCGCAATCTCGCTGCATCTGCAGCAATGCAAAGCTAGGACACGGCCTAGTTCGGTGAGGCACCCGGCTCCGGTAGATGAACTGTAGCCAGAGCGTACGGTTCCACATTGCCTTCGGCTGGCGTAGCCGGCTTGCTTCCAGATGCGCCCCCTCAGGATAAAGCCGTTGTCACGGAGTTACGTTCGCTTTGGGTCAGGAACTCTCGCTCCCGGGCGGTAGCTTTGCGCCGGGAGCGGTCATAACGGCCGATCCTGTTTCACGTCCGTTGCGCCCGGGTGATTGGGAATGTACAACGCATCTCCGCAAGGACAGAGAAAGCAATTGATTAACGACAAAACCCTCTCCGAAGAAGATGCCACTGCGCTAGCACTTGCAGAAAGGCTGCGCGACACTATCAGTCGATTCGTACGCAGCGTGAGGAATGAGACAGATACGCCAACGACATCTCAGTCTGAAACCCTGTTTCTTCTTGAAAAACGCGGTCCGCTGAGTGTCGCCGAACTAGCGAACTGCCGTAATGTCCGACATCAAAGTATGCGACTGGTGACCGCTCAGCTTGAAACCGAGGGCTTGGTTTGCAGATTGCCCAATCCAGCGGACGGGCGCAGCCAACTTCTATCGATCACCGAGAAAGGGCGAGAGGGATTGTCTCGCTCCCGCGAAGCCCGGACATCGAAGATCGCCGCTCTGATAGAGGAACGTCTGTCCGAAGAGGATAGACAGACACTTGAAGCCGCAATTCCCATTATCGAACGGCTTTGCTAGGCCGAAATCACGACTTCGATAGTGCAGCAAGAACATTCGACAGAGTGTTCACGCTCCAATGTTCAGCATATTTGCCGTCCTGAACACGCACGATATCGATAACGTCGATGGCCACGTCACGTCCTGTCGCAGGAATTCCGGCCAGTGTACCGGTGTGAACGCCGCTGATTGTCTTGCGGGTGGTGACCTTGTCACCCTCGGCGATCTGATCATGGATTATCACCCTCAAGCCCGACAGGGCGGGCCGAAGAATGTTCTGGAAGGTGTTCCACATGCTTTCCGGACCGTTAGGCATGCCCTGGGGGGCGACGTGATTGATGAAGTCCGGCGCCATCATTGCGTTGAATGCGGCTTCATTGCCGTTCTGAATGACCTCTATGTTGAAGCGGCGAACCAACTCCTTATTGTCAATCGTCATGCTCGGCCTCTCAAGAACGGTTACCGTCTGTACAGTCTGACTGTATATCCGGTAACCGTTCCGACGCCCTATTGCAAGCGTTCTCGAAGGCCAAAAACACCTGAAACTGCCGGCCCTGATGACCGCTTCGGGTCAACAGCGGAAGGTCGTTGACCTTGTCCGCCAAAGGGTGGCAAAGCGGACAGTCGGGCAGCGTGGCTCCGTGACAAGCGGTCCTGCGTTCGTTCATAACCCTCCCCCGTCATGTGCCAGCCTCGGGGCTGGCGCCGGCTGGAGAGGGAGATGGCGTGCCGCGACATCGTTTGTTGCCCGACACGGAGTTACGGCAGCTTCTTGGTATTCCCGCGGATCGGGATGCTCTGGCGCGTCGCTTCACGCTCACCCCGTCGGATCAGGATCTCGTTCTGACACGGCGGGGCGCGGCCAACCGGCTGGGCTTTGCCGTGCAACTGGCGCTGCTTCGGCATTCCGGCCGCGCGCTTGCCCAGATCGAGGAACCGCTCGACGCTCTGATCGCCTGGATTGCCACCCAGATCCATGTGCCGGCGCACCTGTTCACCGATTATGCGCGCCGACCCCAGACGATGACCGATCATGCCCGGCAACTCGCCGCCATGCTCGGGTTGCGGCCATCGACCAATCTCGATCTTCCCTTCATGATCGAAGCGGCCGCCCAGGCCGCCTGGACCACGAACAGACCGGAACCGATCGTCACAGCCATCGTCTCCGCCCTCCGCTCCCAAAACTTCATCCTGCCGGCATTGCCGGTGATCGAGCGCACCGGCGCCGCTGGGCGCGCCCGGGCCCGCAAGCGGGCGGTGGATGCTCTGCTTGCCGGCCTCACCGACGAGCAACTGGCCGAACTCGACCGTCTGCCGGTGGTCGATCCTGACCTCGGCGGGGCTCCTCTTTCCTGGTTGAAGGCGATGCCGAGCGCGCCGAAAGCCGGACATGTCCGTGACCTGCTCGACAAGCTTCAGGTCGTCCGCGCCATTGGGATCGCATCCGATATCGGCACTCGCATTCCCGAAGTCCGGTTCCGCCAGTTCGTCCGGGAAGGTCAGGCATCGCCCGCCTATCTGCTCGGCCGCTACACCGCTCAACGGCGGCGAGCAACCCTGGTTGCCGTGCTGTTCGATCTGGAATCCCGATTGATCGACGCCGTGCTCGACATGGCCGACCGGCTGATCGGTGGCGCCTTCACACGGGGCAAGCACTCCAAGGAAAAGACCTACGCCGCGACCACACGCGATGTCGGCCGCCTGATGCGGCTGTTCCATGACACCATCGAGGCGCTCGCCGTAGCCCAGGACAGCGACCGTGATGCTTTTGCCGTCGTCGACGAGAGCGTCGGCTGGGCGAAGCTGTTGCGTGCCCGCCCCGAAGTGGCCAGCCTTGCCGATTTAGCGGAGGAGAATCCCCTTGTCCGTGCCGCCGACCGCTACATCACGATCCGGAAGTTCCTCCCGGCTCTTCTCGAAGCTCTCACCTTCAAGGCAGCGAGGGACAACGACCCGCTGCTCGCAGCGGTCGCGTTGCTGCGCGATCTCAACCAGTCCGGAAAGCGCGACGTACCGGCGGACGCACCGATGCCTTTCCGCAAGGAGTGGCGACGGCTGGTCGTCGATGGCGGGAAACCCAATCGCCGGCTTTACGAGATGGCGGTGGTCGCCACTCTGCGCAACAAACTCCGCTCCGGCGATGTCTGGGTCGAACGCTCCTCCAACTATCGTCGCTTCGACAGTTATCTGCTGCCGACCATGGCCGTCCCGCCGGTCCTGTCGGAGTTGGGGTTGCCTGACACGGCCGATGCCTGGATAGCAATGCGCGGTCAGGAACTCGATGACCGGCTGAAGCGCTTCGCTCTGCGGCTACGGCGCAGCCAACTTGATGGGGTCGAACTCCGAGACGATCGGTTGCACATCACGCCGCTGAGGGCGACGACGCCTGTGGAGGCGACTGTCCTGGCCGGCCGCCTCGACACTTTGCTGCCGCGCGTGCGCATCACCGAACTGCTGCATGAGGTCAACCGCGCGACGGGCTTCGCGGCGGCGTTCACGAACCTGCGCACCGGCGAGCCCTGCGCCAACGAGAACGCGCTGCTCGCCGCCATCCTCGCCGACGGCACCAATCTGGGCTTGGCACGCATGGCGGACGCCAGCCAAGGCGTGACCCGCGACCAGCTGGTGTGGACCGCCGATGCCTACATCCGTCCCGAAACCTACCGGGCAGCCCTGGCCCGGATCATCGAGGCGCAGCACCGCTTGCCGATCGCCGCTCTGTGGGGGAGTGGAACGACGTCCTCATCGGACGGACAATTCTTCCGCTCGGGAAAACGGGGGAACGTCGCCGGCGAAGTAAACGCCCGCTATGGCGTTGACCCCGGCTTCAGCTTCTACACTCATGTCTCCGACCAGCATGGCCCCTACCATGTCCAGGTCATTTCGGCCGCGACCCACGAGGCGCCTTATGTGCTTGATGGGCTGCTCCACCACGGCACCAACTTGAAGATCGACACCCACTACGTGGACACCGGAGGCGTGTCCGACCATGTCTTCATTCTCTGCTCACTGCTCGGTTTCCGCTTTTGTCCCCGGCTGCGTGACTTCCCCGACCGGAAGCTGGCCAGCATCGAGTCTCTCCGGGTCCTACAAGGCCCTGCTGCCGCTTCTCGGACGGCGGATCAAGGTGGAGGTCATCCGCGAGCATTGGGATGAGGTCGTGCGCCTGGTCGCATCCCTGAAGAGCGGCTCGGTCGCGCCATCCACCATGCTGAAGAAGTTGGCGGCTTATGAGCGGCAGAATCAGCTCGACCTTGCTCTCCAGGAGCTTGGCCGGATCGAACGCACTCTGTTCATGCTCGACTGGTTGGAGAGCCCGGAACTGAGGCGGCGATGCCACGCCGGTCTCAACAAGGGAGAACAGCGTCATGCCCTGGCCCAGGCGATCTGTACCTTCAAGCAAGGCCGGATTGCCGATCGCGGCACGGAGACTCAGGAATACCGGGCCTCGGGGCTGAACCTGCTGATCGCCGCCATCGTCTATTGGAACTCCACCTATATGGCCGATGCCATCGCGCACCTTCGTGCGAAGGGAGAGGCGATACCTGATAAACTGCTTGCCCACACGTCTCCGGTCGGCTGGGAACACATCGGCCTGTCGGGCGATTTCCTGTGGGAACGGGCGGCGTCCACACCGGCCGGCCGGCGCCCGCTCAACCTTGAGCGCCAACGTCGGGCTGCCTGACCACCATGTTCTCAGATCGTTCTGCCTTAGCGTTGTTTAGCTGACACCTATCGCGCTGCCCTCCATAGGGACAGGCCCCATGATTCAGCTTCCCAGGGCCGTCACAAGGCGGCACTCGGCGGCTGTTAATTACCCACATCGTCGAAGGTCGTGCAGTAGACGGCGCGGTGGTCTTGGCCGTGTCGAGCCTCCGGCTGTTGGCATCGGAAAGAGGTGCTGGAGGTACCGATGGCCGATGCGTCAAGAACCTGGATCGACGATGAACTTGCCAGTTGCCAGTTGCTGGACCAGCGCCTGAACCGGCGGCTCCACGGATTGCTCGGGCAACTGGCGGATAACATGGGAGAGAGCATTCCCTTTGCCTGCCAGGACTGGGCCAACACCAAGGCGGCCTACCGGTTCTTCGCCAACAGCCGTGTCGGCGAGGGCGACATCCTGGGGGGCCACGTCGAAGCAACGCGCCGTCGGGTTGCCGCCACGCGCGGCACCATCCTGGTCATCCAGGACACCACCGAGTTCTCCTTCGAGCGCGAGCGTCCCGACCGGGTCGGCTGGACCTACAAAGGCAACGGCAGCAATGAGCGGCAGGGGGGCGTGCGCCCGTACACCGCCTGCGGGCTGCTGATGCACTCCAGCCTGGTGGTCACAACGGACGGGCTGCCGCTTGGCCTGGGTGCGGTCAAATTCTGGACCCGCAAGAAATTCAAAGGAACCGCCGCCCTCAAAAGGCACATCAATCCGACGCGGGTCCCGATCGATGGGAAGGAAAGTGTCCGCTGGCTGGACAACATGCGGCGGACGGCCGAGCTGTTCGGGGATCCGGCCCGCTGCGTCTACATCGGCGATGAGATCGATCGTGAGAACGATATTTACGAGTTCTTCTGTCTCGCGCGGGATCTCGGAACCCACTTCCTGGTTCGGACGTGTGTCGACCGGCTCGCGGGTGACGGCACCACGACGGTCGCCCGCTTGATGGACGAGGTGGCGGTGGGCGGTCGGCACCGCATCGAGGTCCGGGACGCCGGCGGGCGAACCGAAACCGCGGAAGTCGAACTCACCTACGCCACCCTGCACGTCCGGCCACCGATCG
>NZ_CP029353.1:475000-692500 GCF_003130795.1 Azospirillum thermophilum | reverse complement strand
CGGGCCTCCTCGCAGCAAGAGCGGGCGGGAGGTCAGGGCCGCCAGAAGGGCTTGCCCAGCTCCTCCCGCACGGTCCGCTCGTCCAGGCCGATGTCGGCCCACAGATGCGGGTCCATGGTGGCGAGGCGGTTGCGGTAGGCGCGCCGCTCCGCCCACAGGCGCGGCATCCGCATCAGACGGACCAGCAGCGGCAAGCGGCCATCCCGCAGGTGAGTCCGTCGCTGCATCCCGCTCATGCCGTCCATGGCCGCCTCCTGCCCTGCGTGTCTTCGCCAAGCCGCAGGGTGGCAAGGTCCGGGCTTGCCGACAAACCAATGCTTCTCATAAAGTCGATGACTCTCAGTCATGCTACAGGAGTTTCCCCATGCGTCGCAGCCTTCCGCCCCTGCATGCCCTGCGTGCCTTCGAGGCGGCGGCCCGATGCATGAGTTTCTCGAAAGCGGCGGACGAGCTGTGCGTCACCCAGGGCGCGATCAGCCGCCATGTCCAGGGGCTGGAGGACTGGCTGGGCATGCCGCTGTTCCGCCGGCTGACGCGGCGGGTGGAACTGACCGAGGAAGGGCGGGCGCTGCTGCCGGTCCTGACCGAATCCTTCGACCGCATGGCCGAGACCACCGCCCGGCTGAAGACCCGCGGCCGCGACCTGCGCATCCGCGTCGCCTATTCCTACGGCATCCGCTGGCTGATGCCGCGGCTGAGCCGGTTCCAGGCGCAGCATCCCGACGTCCAGGTGCGGGTCACCGTCGCCTGGCGCGGCGGGCATGAGCTGGACCCGCAGGAGTTCGACGCCGCCATCGCCTTCTGCCCGGAGCCGCCGCGCGGCTATGCCGTGGAGATCCAGCCGGAGCGGCTGACGGTGGTCTGCCCGCCGGCACTGGCCGAGCGGCTGCGCGAGCCCGCCGATCTCGCCCACATCCCGCTGCTGCACGGCTGTTCCGGCGGGCAGGACTGGCGGCGCTGGCTGACGGAGGCCCGCCTGCCGGAGTTCGAGGCGCTGGACCGCGGCGCGGTGTTCGATGCGATGGACCCGGCGCTGCAGGCCGCCGCCTCCGGCCTGGGGGCCACGGTGGCGGACCGGGTGCTGGCGACCGGGGACATCGCGGCCGGCCGGCTGGCCGTCCCCTTCCCGGAGATCGAGGCATCCTCCGGCAGCTATTGGTTCGTCTGTCCGGAGGCGGCGAAGGACCGGCCGTCGATCGCCGCCTTCCGCGCCTGGCTGCTGGAGGAGGCCCAGGCGATGCCGGCGCTCGCCGCGTAGGGACCGCGAGGGGCGCCGGGCGGGACCGCTACAGCGGGTCGTTGTGGTCGCGGCGGTCGCCCGGCTTGGCGTGGCCGATGATGGCGCTGAAGCCGAAGAGCAGCAGCAGCACGCCCATGATGATCTCGATGCCGCAGATCAGCCGCACCGGGCCGGTCACCGGATGGATGTCGCCGTACCCCACCGTGGCGAAGGTGACGAGGGAGAAGTAAAGGCCCTCCGGGAAGGTCAGGTCGCGCCGGACGCCGTCGATGACGAAGTTCGGCTCCACCATGAAGCGGTCCATGATGGTGTAGAGCGCGCCGAACAGGATGATGCAGAGCGAATAGAAGGTCAGGAAGGCGAAGGCCGGCAGCACCAGCCGCGCCGCCTGCTGGAAGAAGCCCTCGAACAGGATGCCGGCGTCGAGCAGGAAGATGGCGATGTCGCGGGCGACGAAGGTGACGATCAGTGCGATGGCCGTCATCGACAGCAGGAACAGGGCGCTCAGCCCCTCGGTCGTGAAGTCGTGGCCGGGAACCAGGAAGGTCAGGGCGCCGATTCCCCAGACCGGTGCCATCCACAGCATGACCCGGTCGAAATGCCCGCCGTCGCGCAGCCGCCGCGACATGACGATGCTGCGGATCGCCGCGGCCCGCCACCATGCCCCGCCGAGGAAGCCGGCGAGCGGCAGGACGAAGGCGATGCCCTGCAGCGCCGACGGAATGCTGTGGAAGTTGCTTTCCAGGAAGAAGACGAAGACGCAGGCGTAGACGCCGATCGAGTTCGCCAGCGCCAGCGTGAAGAACTGGCTGCCGGGGAACAGGTAGTGGAAGGCCCCGACCACCAGGCCGACCGACCCGAGCAGCACGAAGGTCAGGTCGCTGGAGACCGAGCGGATCGACAGCGCGATCAGTCCCTGCAGCAGGGCGGTGAGCACCATGCCGCTGAGCCAGGAACGGTTCGACAGGTTGCGCGGGCTGTGGCCCGGCGCGGCGACCTTCGGGCGGCGATCGGGAACGGTCTGGTCCATGGGTCCGGCTTGCGCGAAAGATATAGCCCCTTATACCGGCCCGCGATGCGGACAGGCAGGGATTTTAGGGGCTCCTCACCTCTCCCCGCTCACCAGCCGCCGGTGGCCAGCCAGCGGTCCAGCATCTCCATCCGGTCCCAGCCCCAGAAGGGCTCTTCATCCACGATGAAGAAGGGGGAGCCGAAGACGCCCTTCCCGACCGCCCCGTCGGTTTCCGCCCGCAGCCGGTCCTTGACCTCCGGATCCTGGAGGGCGGCCAGCACCGCGGCGCGGTCGTGCCCCAGCGTGGCGGCGATCTCCGCCACCGTCTCCGCCGGGCCGATGTCGCGCCCCTCGGCGAAATGGGCGTGGTAGAGCCGGCGGGCGAGGAGCTTCGCCTGCTCCGGATGGGCGTCGGTCAGCCAGTAGACGGCGCGCGAGGCGGCGACGCCGTTGACCGGTGCGGAGTCGGGAAAGGTGAAGGGCGCGCCGGTCAGCCGGGCGATGCGGCCGACGTCGTGGGTCAGGTATTCGCCGCGCAGGGGCTGCTGCAGGTTCGGCTTCATGCCGGTCACCTTGAAGATCGCCCCCAGCAGGATCGGGTGCCAGCGCACGGTGCGGCCATGCGACGCAGCCAGATCGTCGATCCGCAGGCTGGCGAAATAGCCGTAGGGCGAGGCGAAGTCGAAATAGAAATCGATCGGTTCGGCCATCGGCGCTGTCCTCCCGGTGTTCTGGTTCCGGAAAGGCTAGCCTGCCCCCGGGGCCGGCGTCCAGTTCCGCAGCCCCGGCGCGAATGCCCGGCGGGCATCCTGGTTGCAGACCGGGTTCAGATGGCGCGCACCTTGGTGTCGAAGACGTAGCCGGCGCCGCGTTCGGTCTTGATCAGGCGCGGTTCCTTGGGGTTCGACTCGATCTTGCGGCGCAGGCGCAGGATCAGCACGTCGATGGAGCGGTCGAACACCTCCGACCCGTCGGCACGCGTCAGGTCGAGAAGCTGGTCGCGCGTCAGCACGCGCTGCGGCCGCTTCACGAAGGCGGCGAGCAGCCCGAACTCCGCCTTGGTCAGCTCCACCTCGCGGCCGTCCTGGGCGCGCAGCCGCTGGGCGGTGAGGTCGAGTTCCCAATTGGCGAACTGCACGACGGCGCGCAGGTCGTCGGCGCTGCGCGGCGGGCGGCCGTCGCCCGACACGCGGCGCAGCACGGCCTTGATGCGGGCCAGCAGCTCGCGCGGGTTGAAGGGCTTGGTGAGGTAGTCGTCGGCACCCAGCTCCAGCCCGACGATACGGTCGACGTCCTGGTCCTTCGAGGACAGGATGATCACCGGGATCTGTGTTTCGGAGCGGATATGACGGACCAGTCCCAGACCGTCGCCGTCAGGCAGCCGCAGATCGCACACGACGAGATCGACCGGATCGCCCGTCAGGGCCTCCTTCGCCGACGCGGTATCGGGAGCGGTCGTGACACGATACCCCTCCGCCGTCAGGTAGGATTCCAGCAGATCGCGCACCGGCTCATCGTCGTCGATCGCAAGAATATGCATGCCCGTTACCTCCCCCCATCCTTCTTAACCCACGCTTACGCTATGTGCAATCGGTTACACAGGGCTCCGAAGTCGGGTTAACGCTGGTTTACGAACGGCACGGTTTCTGATTCGGTGGGGCCGAACCGGATCGGGGGTGCCGTGCCATGAGTTCCATCGCAGCCGAATTTGGTCAGAAATCGCGTCTGAAGGCGCTGCTGGATCATTTTTCGCTGATCGACGATCCGCGCGATCCGTGGCGGGTGGCCTATCCCTTGCCGGAGATTCTGCTTCTGGCGGTCTGTGGGACGATCGCCGATTGTGAGGATTATGAGGCGATCGCAGCGTGGGGCGAAGCCCGGCTCGATTTTCTGCGGCGGTTTCAGCCCTACCATCACGGGGTGCCGAGCGGACGCTGGCTGACCGTGTTCATGAACCGGATCAACCCGTGCCTGTTCCAGGACTGCTTCACAGCCTGGGTGCGCGAGGCTTGGCCCGACCGCCCCGAGCTTGTCGCCATCGACGGCAAGACCTCGCGGCGCAGCCATGACCGCAGCCGCGCTCAAGCCCCTCTCCACTTGGTGTCGGCCTTCGCCACCACCAGCCGTCTGGTGCTCGGGCAGGAAGCCGTCGAAGACAAGGCTGGCGAACTCGCGGCCATTCCCGTTCTTCTGGAGCGCCTAGCGGCCGACGGCGGCCTCACGGGAGCGATCGTGACCATCGACGCCATCGCCTGCAACGCCACCATCGCCCAAGCCATCCGCGACGCCGGGGCCGACTACCTGCTGGCGGTCAAGGCCAACCAGCCGACCCTGCGCGATGAGATCGAAACTTACTTCGCCGAGGCCCCGGACGTGGCCCTCGAGCACGCCACCGACATCGACAAGGGCCATGGCCGGATCGAGCAGCGCACGGTCACGGTCGCCCGCGAGGTCGATTGGCTGACCGGCGAGCGCCGCTTCCCCGGCGAGGTGCGTCTGCCCGCCGTCGCCTCGATCATTCGGGTTGGCAGCAAAGCCGAGTTGAAGGACCGCTGCCGCTTCGACACCCGCTACTACGTTTCTTCCGCCACGCTGAGCGCCCAGGCAGCGGCTGAGGCCATTCGGGGGCATTGGGGCATCGAGAACCGGCTGCATTGGGTTCTCGACGTCGTCTTCACCGACGACCAGTCCCGCTTGCGCAAGGGACATGGCGCTCAGAACATGGCCGTCGTCCGCCATTTCGCCATCAATCTCGTCCGCAAGGCCGAGGAACCCGCCCGGCCGCGCTCGGGACTGCGGCGCGCCACCAAAAAACCGGCCAAACCCAAAGCGACAAGCATCAAGCTCCGACGAAAGCTGGCGGGATGGGACACCGATTACCTCGACGCCATCCTTGCCGCCAAAATCCGTTAACCTGGATTCGGAGCCCTGATCGGTTACAGGGCGGTAACCTGCCACCGGTTTAGGGTCTATCGCTTGATCCGGCTGAAATGTGCGGTACCCGCACCGAAACCAAAAAACCCGGAAACTGACATGCTGGCGACACATCCCCCGTCTTTACTTCGAGCGTCGGAATTGGGGGAGACCGAAGATCATGTCGAAGATTGACCAGTGCCTTGAGCGCCTCGCGCTTCTCGACCGGGCCGATCGTCTGCTGAGCGAGGTCCGGCTGTACCACCACCAGGTTCCGCTGCGCGAGCAGTTCGCCCAGCACCGCATGCTGCTGGGCGAGGCCCGCCGCCATCTCGACTCCGCCCGCTCCATCGGCGGGCACTGACGGACGAGACGCCGCCGTGCCGCCCATCTGCCCCGCCTGCCGCAGCGTCACGGCCGACCGGTCCCCCCGGCCGGGCGAGGCGGTGCGCCGGCAGGGAACGGAGCGGCCGACGGTTCCGCTGGCCGCGCGCTGCGCCGCCCACCGGCCGGCCGGCCGGCCGGAACCGGCGACGGTGATCCCGCTGCCCGCCCGGCGGACCGGCCTGTGGCAGGAGATGATGGGCCGCTGGCTGGGAGAGCATCCGGCGGCCGACTGACGCCCGCCCGCCCATCCGCCGCGACGCCGCCGCATCGTCGGGCCGCAGCACCGCAAGACCGCCATGTCGCAAAGGTTGCACGGCGGTGCCATCATCTTTCCCTATTCAGAGGGTAGGACTGCGGCCATGCTCATGGTTCGCAGCAACCCCAGGGGGAAAGATTGCCGATGATCCGCACCGCCTTGCTCGTCACCGCCGCCAGTCTGCTGGCGCTGACCGCGCATGCCGCCGCCGGAGCCGCCGCCGGAGCCGCCGAAGGCACCGCCGAAGGCACCGCCGCCGGCCGGCTCGCGCTGAAGCGGGTGCTGCTGTCGACCGGCGGCGTCGGCTATTTCGAGCTGGAGGCGCGGGTCAGCGGCGACTCGGACCTCGCGCTGGAGGTGCGGCGCGACCAGGTGGACGACGTGCTGAAGAGCATCGTCGTCTATGACGAGACCGGCGGGGTCGGAACCATCGGGCTGCCGGGGCCGGAGCCGCTGGAGACCGCCTTCCGCGAGCTGCCGGTGTCGCCGGACGATCTCGGCTCGCCCACGGCGCTGCTCAACGCCCTGCGCGGGGCGGAGGTGACGGTGGGCGGCGCGCGGGCGCTGTCGGGCCGGCTGCTGTCAGTGACCGAGGAGACGGTGCAGCTCCCCGACGGCGGCGGCACGGTGCCGCGCCACCGGGTCAGCCTGATGACCGGCGACGGGCTGCGCCAGCTCGTGCTGGAGGATGCCGACGGGCTGCGCTTCACCGACCCGGCGTTGCAGGCCCAGCTCGACCGTGCGCTGGCGGCGATGGCCGAGGGCACCCGCAAGGAGCGGCGGCGGCTGACCGTCCGCGTCACCGGCAGCGGCGAGCGCACGGTGCGCGTCGGCTATGTCGTCGCGGCCCCGCTGTGGAAGGCGACCTACCGCCTGACCCTGCCGAAGGCCGGCACCGGCCAGGGCGCCCTGCAGGGCTGGGCGGTGCTGGAGAATCTGAGCGGCGAGGACTGGCGCGACGTGGACCTGACGGTGGTGTCGGGCAATCCGGTGACGCTGCGCCAGGCGCTCTACACCGCCTATTTCGTCAACCGGCCGGAGGTGCCGGTCGAGGTGCTGGGCCGCGTGCTGCCGCGCCCGGACGAGGGCGGCGTGGAGGTCGGCACCGCCGACCAGTCGCGCGCCCGCATGGCGGAGGCCGCCCCGCCCGCCCCCGGCATGCCCGCCCCGACGATGGCTCCGGCGCCCAAGGCGATGGGCGCCCCCGCCCAGGGCTACGCCGCCCCGCCGCCGGCCGTCCCGCTGGCCGCCGAGAGCACGGCGGCGACGGCACAGGTGCTGTTCCGCTATCCCCAGCCGGTCAGCGTGGCGAACGGCGGCACGCTGATGATGCCGATCGCCGCCAAGGCGTTGCCGGCCGAGCGGATCGCGCTCTACCAGCCGTCGGTCCAGCCGCGCCATCCGCTGGCCGCCGTCCGGCTCGACAACGATACCGGCGGCGCGCTTCCCCCCGGGGTGCTGACGCTGTTCGACCAGACCGCGGCCGGCGCCGCCTTCGTCGGCGACGCCCGCATGGCGACCCTGCCGGCCGGCGAGAAGCGGATGCTGTCCTTCGCGGTGGACCAGGACCTGACCATCGACCGGGCGGAGCGGCCGGACGAGACGCTGTCGCGCGCCACGCTGGCCGACGGGGTTCTGCAGCTCACCGTGACCGAGCGGCAGACCACCACCTACACGCTGGCCGGCGCCCGCGAGGACCGCAGCGTGGTGATCGAGCATCCGCGGCGCGGCGGCTGGGATCTGGTGGAGCCCAGGCCGGCGGCCGGGGGTACGGTGGAGGCCACGCCCGGCGCCTGGCGCCTGCCGGTCGCCGTCCCGGCGGGCAAGACCGTCGCGCTGGCCGTGGTGACCGAGCGCCCGCGGCAGGAGCGGATGGTGCTGACCGATCTCGACCCCGACCGCATCGTGGCGCTGGCCGCCGCGCCGCAGCTCCCCGCCCCGGTGCGCGAGGCGCTGGGCAGGGTCGGCGCCCTGCGCGCCACCCTGGCGGAGAAGGAGCGGCGCGTCGCCGGTCTGGAGCGCGAGCAGGCCGAACAGGTGAAGGAGCAGGAGCGGCTGCGCGAGAATCTCGGCGCCCTGCCCAACGGCAGCGACCTGCAGAAGCGCACGCTGGCCAAGATGGGCGAGATCGAGACCCGGCTGGACGGCCTCTCCCGCAGCCTGACCGCCGCCCGCGGCGAGGTCGAGGCGGCGCGCAGGACCCTGACCGACCAGGTGCGCGGCCTGCGGCTCTGAGGCCGCGGCTTCAACCTTTTCTCAAGCTGTCGCGCGTAGGGATCGGAGGGCGGCGGGAAGCGGGGCGGGACAATGGTCGCAGCGGAGGCGGGCTGGTGATGACGATGCGGCGCTCCGGCCTTCCGGCCGCCCTCGCGGCGGCGCTGCTCGCCCTCCTGGCCGGCGCGCCGGCCGCGGCGAAGGGCCCGCTGGAACGGACGGCGCCGGACCACATGGCGCCGGTGCCGCCGGGCCGGGACCTGCCGCTGGCGCCGCCCATCACCTCCTTCGCGCTGCCGCCGCAATGGGTGACGATCCGCTCCACCCAGGACTGGCGCCGGGCCGGCAGGTTCGAGAAGGATCTCAGCCGCGACTGCGCCGCCCGGCGGTTCCGCGAGCTGATGCCGCTGCGCTTCCGCGCCTATTTCAAGGGCGAGGTGCTGGGGGTCGCCTTCGGCCACGGGCTGAACCTGCACGATCCGCAGAAGAAGGCCGACCGCAAGCTGATCTACCTGTTCCGCGACGGCGACGCGACGAGCTGCACCGTGCTGTCCATCACCAACGAGGATGCCCGGGTGCTGAACGACGCCCAGCCGGAGACGGCCGCGGGCGCCGGCGCGAAGCCCGGCGGGACGCCGCCGGGCCGGTATTAGCCCTCCCCCGCCTTCGCGGCCGGATCGCCGAACACCTCGCCCCAGGCGGCGATCAGCGCCGAATCGACGTCCTCCATCATCACCGGGTGGCCGAGCGCCACGATGGAGGTCACGCCATGCTCGGAGATGCCGCAGGGCACGATGCCGCCGAAATGCGACAGGTCGGGCTCGACGTTCAGCGCGATGCCGTGGAAGCTGACCCAGCGGCGGACCCGGACGCCGATGGCGGCGATCTTGTCCTCCTGCCCCTTCAGCCCGCCATAGGGTCCCTTGTCCACCCAGATGCCGACGCGGCCCTCGCGCCGCTCGCCCTTGATGTTGAAGCTGGCGAGCGTGCGGATGATCCACTCCTCCAGGTCGCGGACATAGGCGCGAAGGTCGGCGCCGCGCTTCTTCAGGTCCAGCATGACGTAGGCCACGCGCTGGCCCGGCCCGTGATAGGTGAACTGGCCGCCACGGCCGGTCCGGTAGACGGGGAAGCGGTCGGGCTGCAGCAGATCCTCGTCGCGGGCGCTGGTGCCGGCGGTGTAGAGCGGCGGATGCTCCAGCAGCCAGACCAGTTCGGGCGCCGTGCCGGCGCGGATCTCCTCCACCCGCGCCTCCATGAAGGCCATCGCGTCGGGGTACGCGACGGGCTCGTCGGAAATCAGCCACTGGACGTCGCCGGGGGCGGCGGTGGAGATGGCGGCCGGAACGGCGGTGGGGATGGCGGCGGTGTCGGGAAGGAAGCTCATCGGGGGTTCTGGGGGCTCGTGTCGTTTTTTTTCGCAGAGGCGATTGTATCGCTTGATCGCCCCCTGGGGATCTGCTATTTCCCCGCTCCACCCGATGAACGCGGTGAGCGACATCGGGTCTACCAGCCTCGTGCGGTCGTGGCGGAATTGGTAGACGCGCAGCGTTGAGGTCGCTGTGGGGCAACCCGTGGAAGTTCGAGTCTTCTCGACCGCACCACTCTCCCTCCCGGGGCGGAGTGACAGGCAACAAGTCAGGCGATGAAAGACGGGCCGCAAGGCCCGTTTCGCTTTTCCGGGCTCGGGCAGCCGCGACGGCCGCCGTCAGCACGGCCGTCCTCAGCGGAATTCGAACCAGGTGTCCAGCGCCGCATGGCGCAGGGTCCGCAGGACCTGCGGCTGGGCGTTGGCGACGGCGACATGGCCGCCGGCCTCGCGGCAGCGCCCGGCCAGGATGAACAGCATCCCGATGGCCGCCGAATCGATGAAGGTCAGGTAGCGCAGGTCGAGCGGCAGGACCGGCCGCGCCGCGAAGTCCCAATCCGCCAGCAGGGCATGGAAGCGCCCGCCGTCGTCATAGGTGAAGCGGCCGGACAGGATGATCCCGTCCTCCCCCTGGACCTTGGCGAGCGCATACTCCATCGACCGATCCGTCCGGGCGCTTTGGCGTCTGCCGACCATGGACCATGAAGCGCGCGCCCGGCGCAAGGCCCGCCCCCGGCCGCCGGTCGGGGACAAATGCGGGGCCCGGCACGGGGAGGCCGCCTCCGCCGCCCGCAGCGCTGGACTTGGCGGCGATCCGCCTATATCTCGGGGGGCGAGCCCCGTCCCTTTCGGCCGGGGTATCGTTCCCCAACCTGCAAACGCCGGTTCGTCCTGGCCGACCGTCCTGTTGTTGGACCGTTGCCATGCGTCCCCCGTTGCTCATCGTGAAGGGAGGGTGTCCCATGCACACCGACCCCAGATCAGCGGTGCCCGACCCGACGGGGCGCCGGTGCTCCCGCCGGAGATCGATCCGGACGATGACGCGCGCCGGCGGGCGGAGCGTGCCCCGCCGCCCCGCGAGGACGGCGAGGAGGAGCGGCCCTACGGCGTCGAGCCCGACTTCGTGCAGGAGGTCGTCGAGCATCTGCGCGCCGGCGGGGCCGACGCGGTGCGCATCGCGCTGGACGGGCTGCACGCCGCCGACGTCGCCGACCTGATCGAGCAGATCGGCCCCGACGAGCGCGAGGCGCTGATCGAGATCCTGCGCCCGGGCTTCGACGGCGAGGTGCTGTCCTACCTGAACCCCGATCTGCGCGAATCGGTGGTCGAGCGGTTCGAGCCCAAGGAGCTCGCCGCCGCGGTCGCGGAACTCGACACCGACGACGCCGTCGACCTGATCGAGGATCTCGACGAGGAGACCCGCCAGAGCATCCTGGACAACCTGCCGGCCGCCGACCGCGCGCTGGTGCAGGAGAATCTGGCCTACGAGGAGTACACCGCCGGCCGCCTGATGCAGCGCGCGCTGGTCGCGGTGCCGGAGTTCTGGACGGTCGGCAAGACGGTGGCCTATCTGCGCGCCGCGGCGGACGAGCTGCCGGAGGATTTCTACGACATCTTCGTGGTCGATCCGCTCTACCGGGTGGTCGGGGCGGTGCCGCTGTCGCGGCTGCTGCGCCAGCACCGCTCCACCCGCATCGATGCGCTGGCGACGCAGGACCTGCACGTCATCCCCGCCACCACGGACCAGGAGGAGGTGGCGAACCTCTTCCGCCAATACGCCCTGGTCTCCGCCCCGGTGGTGAATGCCGGCGGGCGGCTGATCGGCGTCATCACCGTCGACGACGTCGTCCACATCATCGACGAGGAGGCGGAGGACGACATCCGCAAGCTGGGCGGGGCGGGCGACACCGGCGTGTTCAGCGGCATCGGCGCCATCGCCCGGTCGCGCGTCGGCTGGCTGACCGTCAACCTCGCCACCGCCTTCGTCGCCTCGGGCGTCATCTCGCTGTTCGAGGGCACCATCGCCCAGATCGTGGCGCTGGCGGTGCTGATGCCGATCGTCGCCTCGATGGGCGGCAACGCCGGGACCCAGACCCTGACCGTCGTGGTGCGCGCCCTGGCGACGCACGAGCTGTCCTCGGCCAATGCGCCGCGCGTGGTGGGGAAGGAGGCGCTGGTCGGGCTGATCAACGGGCTGGTCTTCGCCGTGATGGTCGGGCTGATCGCCTGGTTCTGGTACGGCCCGACCATCGGGCTGGTGATCGCCGGGGCGATGGTCATCAACCTGGTGATCGCCGGGCTGTCCGGCGCCCTGATCCCGCTGGGGCTGAAGGCGCTGAACGTCGATCCGGCGGTGGCGAGCGCGGTGTTCCTCACCACCGTCACCGACGTCATCGGGTTCTTCGCCTTCCTGGGGCTGGCCTCCGCCTTCCTGCTGTAGGGGGAGCATTCTACTTTAGGGAGTGCAGGCGCACTTTCCGCTTGCATCGCGGGCGCCGTCCCGCGACAGTGCGTGCATTGGCTTGGGGTGCTGCGCGGGGATTGAGTCCCGTGCGGCTGAGATCATACCCATCGAACCTGTCTGGATAATGCCAGCGAAGGGAGCCGACGCATGATCGACGCGCCGTCTTTACGTCCTCAATCCGTTTCCCGTCCCTCCGTCGCCGTCATCGGCGCCGGCACCATCGGCCTATCCATCGCCTGGAGGCTGGCCGCCGCCGGCTGCCGGGTCGAGGTCTTCGACCGCGGCCCCGCCGGCCGCGGCGCCACCCACGCGGCCGGCGGCATGCTCGCCGCCTGCGTGGAGACCGAGCCGGGCGAACAGCCGCTCCTTCCCCTCACCCGCGCCAGCCAGGCGCTGTGGCCCTCCTTCGCGGCGGAGCTGGAGGAGGCGTCCGGCCTGTCCGTCGACCTGCGCGGCGAGGGCACGATGGTCATCGCGACGACCATCGACGATCTGGCGAAGCTGCGGGTGCTCCACCGCTTCCAGAGCGGGCTCGGCCTGCCGGTGGAGTGGCTGGAGGGGGCCGAGGTGCGGCGGCGCGAGCCCTATCTGCAGCCCGGCGTCTCCGGCGCGCTCTACTGCCGCGAGGACCATCAGGTGGACAACCGCAAGCTCGCCGCGGCGCTGCAGCGCGCCGTGCTGGCGGCCGGCGCCATCGTGCACGAGTCCGTCGAGGTCTCCGCCGTCGCCGTGGAGAAGGGGCGCGCGGTGGGCCTGCGGATCGGCGACCGGCTGGTCGCGGCCGACCGGGTGGTGCTGGCGGCCGGCGCCTGGTCCGGCCGCATCGAGGGGCTGCCCCCCGCCGCCCGCCCGCCGGTGCGGCCGGTGAAGGGGCAGATGCTCTGCCTGCGGATGGACCCGCGCTTTGCGCTGCTGAGCCATGTCGTCTGGACGCCCGGCACCTACCTGATCCCGCGGCTGGACGGCCGGCTGCTGATCGGCGCCACGACGGAGGAGCGCGGCTTCGACGACCGGCTGACGGCCGGCGGCCAATATGCGCTGCTGGAAGGCGCCTACCGCGCCCTGCCCGGCATCGCCGAACTGCCGATCGAGGAGAGCTGGGCCGGTTTCCGCCCCGGCAGCCGGGACGACGCGCCGATCCTCGGCGCCTGCGCGGTGGACGGGCTCGTGCTGGCGACCGGCCACCACCGCAACGGCATCCTGCTGACCCCGGTGACCGCCGACGCCGTCGCCCGGCTGGTGCTGACCGGCGAGACCGACCCGCTGATCCGCCCCTTCGCCATCGACCGCTTCACGGCGGAGCGTTCCACCGGGGAGCACGCCCAGGGAACGGAGCTGCCGGCATGACCGCCACGCTGCACATCAACGGCCGGGACGAGGCCCTGCCGCCCGACACCCCCACCGTCGCCGCCCTGCTGGCCGCCCGCGGCATCGCCGCCGGGACGCGCGGGGTCGCGGTCGCCCTGAACGGCGCCGTCGTCCCCGCCCGCCGCTGGGCCGAAACCCCGCTCGCCCCCGGCGACCGCATCGAGATCGTCCGCCCCCTGCAGGGCGGCTGAAGGATTCCTCCCATGACCATCGACGCGCAGGACGACGTCCTGACCATCGCGGGCCGCCGCTTCGGCTCGCGCCTCTTCCTCGGCACCGCCGGCTATCCCAACCAGCAGGTGATGCTGGACTCGCTGGCCGCCGGCGGGACCGAACTCGCCACGCTGGCGATCCGCCGCATCAGCCTCGACGGCTATTCGGAGAGCCTGGTGGACGTGCTGGCGCAGCGCTTCGGCGACCGGCTGGGGCTGCTGCCCAACACGGCCGGCTGCCTGACCGCCCGGGAGGCCGTGCTGACCGCCCAGCTCGCCCGCGAGGCGCTGGGCACCGGCTGGATCAAGCTGGAGGTGATCGGCGACCGCGAGCTGCTCTATCCCGACGTGGAGGAGCTGCTGCGCGCGACGGCGGAGCTGGTGGCCGACGGCTTCACCGTGCTGCCCTACTGCAACGACGACCCGGTGACCTGCCGCAAGCTGGCCGACCTGGGGGCGGCGGCGGTGATGCCGCTCGGCTCCTACATCGGCTCCGGCCTCGGCATCCGCAATCCGCACGCCATCGAGACGATCTGCGCCCGCAGCCCCGTCCCGGTGGTGCTGGACGCCGGCATCGGCACCGCGTCCGACGCGGCGCTGGCGATGGAGCTGGGCTGCGCCGCCGTCCTGCTGAACAGCGCGGTGTCCAAGGCGCTCGACCCCGTGCGGATGGCGGCGGCGATGCGCGACGCGGTGGCCGCCGGCCGCGCCGCCCGGCTGGCCGGGCGCATCCCGGTGCGCGGTTTCGCCGAGCCGTCCAGTCCGCAACTCGGCTTGATCGGAAGCTGAGGCTGACGCACTCTGGCCCTCCCCGACCGACAGGCAGGAGCGAGCAGCCTTGGCGACCTTCGACCCCCGCGACCCCGACTGGAAGGCCCGCTGCCTCGCCAGTTTCGAGCGCCAGCCGATCGTCCGCACGCTTGGCATCGAACTGGCCGCGGTGGAGCCCGGTTTCTGCGAGATGCGCCTGCCCTTCCGCGAGGAGCTGACGCAGCAGCACGGCTATTTCCACGCCGGCATGGTCTCCACCCTGGCCGACAATGCCGGCGGCTATGCCGCCTACAGCCTGATGCCGGCCGGCAGCGAGGTGCTGGCGGTGGAGTTCAAGGTCAACCTGCTGTCCCCCGCCAAGGGCGAGGTGATGATCGCCCGTGCCCGCGTCGTGAAGCCCGGCCGCACCCTGGTCATCACCACGGTCGAGGTGTCGATGCTGGAGAAGGGCGAGGAGAAGCTCTGCGCCCTGATGCAGCAGACCGTGTTCTGTCAGATGCCCAAGGCCTGAAGGGCCGCGGGACGTCCATCACTTCCGTGGGGAGTTCTCGTTCGATGACGCGCAACCGCACCACCGCCGCAGCCCTGCTGGCCGCGGCCGCTTTCGGCGTCGCCTTCGCCGCTCCGGCCCATGCCCAGAAGAAGGAGCCGCCGGCCTGCGCCGCGGTCTCCTTCCGCACCATCCCACCCGGCGCCCCGGACGGCGAGCAGGATGCCGGCCTCTACAAGTCCCGCTTCGGCAAGATCGAGGTGAAGGCCGACGTGCGCGGCGGCCAGGCGACCAACTATTACCTGGTCCTCAACGGCAAGAAGGTGGATGGCCCGGCCACCCCGCCGAAGCTGTCGGAGAGCTGCCTGAAGTCGAAGCACGTCAAGGTGCCGTTCCAGAAGCAGGCCCAGGGCTCCTGCACCGGCAGCCGCTTCCGCGCGGTGATCGACCGCAGCAGCGGCAAGCCGACCGTCGCCTTCTTCGGCCTGCAGGGCGACGATTGGGCCTATTGCAGCGCGACCACGATGTGAGGCCCGGCACCCCCGCCGTCGCGGCCGGAGGATGTCCGGCCGTGACGGCGGGGGCCGCCGCCGGCGTCCCCGATCCCTCAGATCCTGACGTCGAAGCCCTGCTTGCGGATGTCCTTGCCCATCGACTCCGCGGCCTTGGCGCCCTTGTCGCCGAAGGCGGTGGTCAGCAGGGCCTTGAGGTCGAGGGAGAGATGCAGCGGCTCTCCCTCCCGCGGGGCGTTCTTCGGGGTCAGCACGGCTCCGCCCTCCAGCCCCTGCGGCGGCGCCGACATGGCGGTCTGCAGGGTCCTGGTGATGGCGTCCAGCTCGTCGGCGCTGAAGCCGTCGGCCCGGATGGTCAGCCCCTGGCTTTCCGCCCGCAGCGACGTGGCGCTGCGCTCCGCCCCCGCGACGGTGGAGCGGCCGTCCGTGGAGGTGAAGGCGGTCTCGGCGGTCCGCTCCATCGACAGGCTGGAACGGTCGAGGCTGACCGTCAGCGTCTTGCCGCCCTGCTCCAGCGTCAGCTCGACGTTGCGCAGCTCGACGGCGACCGCCGTGCGCTCGTGATGCAGCTCGCTTCCCGCGGCCAGCGCACTCGTCCCGCCGGCGGAGGCGTTTGCGAGGTGGGTGGCCGTGCGGCGCTCGTCCTCGCCGAAGCGGCCGGCGAAGCCCTTGACCGCCTCCCCTGCCTCCTCCTCGCCGAGGCCGAGGGCCGAGAGCATGCGGCCGAGGTCGCGGCCCATCGCCTCCATCACCTGGTCGAGCTGGTCGGCGAAGGCGTCGTTGTATTCCAGCATGCCCTGCATCTGGTCGAGCGCATCGCCGGCCCGGGCGATCCCGTCCTGCGCCCGGCCGCTCGCCCCCTCGGCCATGCCGCGCAGCCGGCCGCTGAGGTCCTGGAGGTTGGAACTCAGCAGGACGGCGGGATCGGCGGGGTCCATTGGCGTTGCATTGGCGGCGCGCCTCGCATCGGACCCGGGCCTGGCCGCATCCGCCTTGTCGGTTTTGCCGGCGGCCTTCTCCTTCGCCTCGGCGGCCTTGGTGAAGACGCCGGCCAGCATGTTCTTCATCGATGCGAGATCATTGCCGATCACCGCCCCCTCCCCACGCCGGACTCCGCCAGAGAGAGCCAGCCTAGGCCGGCATGGCTAACGGAGTCCTAATTCCGCCCGCCGGAGCGGCCGTCACGCCGCCTGCTCACACGGTCGCGCGCTGTTCGAAGGGGCGATCGCCAGGGTCGGGGGCCGGCTCCACCACGATGTCGGTGACGACCGCGGCGGGCGGGCCGCGGCGGCAGGCGGCCAGCATGCGGTCCACCGTTCCGGCCGGACCGGCGAACAGCGCCTCCACCGTGCCGTCGGCCCGGTTGCGCACCCAGCCGCTCAGCCCGAAGGCGGTCGCCGTCTGCACCGTCCAGCCGCGGTACCACACCCCCTGCACGCGGCCGAGGATCATCGCCCGCACCGCCTTGCGCCCGTCCGTCTCCATCCCGCCCTCACCCTATCCGGCCGGCCCCCTTGCCGCCGAACAGGCCCATGGCGAAGGCCGCATGGATGGCGAGCGGCGCCCCCCAGCCGATCAGCGGATAGAGGAACCAGGGATCGTTCGGCGTCGTCATGGCGTTGACCGGCACGATCACCACCATGACGGCAAAATAGGCGATCAGATGGTTGAGGAAACCCCTCAGCCGCCGGCGGCCGGACCGATCCGCTGTGGTTTCGGGGACCGCGGTTTCGGGGGCGTCCATTTCGGACGTCCTGCGCGGCTCTTGGCTCACGCCGCCCCTCCGGCCTGGCGCCTGGCGGCCTCCTCGTCCAGCAGGGCCTTGCGGGACAGCTTGCCGATCATCGTCTTGGGCAGTTCGCCACGGAACTCCACGATCTTGGGCATCTCGATGGGGGACAGCTTGTCCTTGAGGAAATCGATCAGTTCCTCGGCGGTCAGGCTCTTCCCGTCGTCGAGCCGGACATAGGCCTTGACCGTCTGGCCGCGATACTCGTCGGGGATGCCGGCCACCACGCATTCGGCGACGGCGGGGTGCAGGTAGATCGCCTCCTCGACGTTGCGCGGATAGACGTTGAAGCCGCTGCACAGGATCATGTCCTTGATGCGGTCGACGATGGTGGTGTAGCCGTCCTCATCCATGATGCCGACGTCGCCGGTGTGCAGGCGGCCGTCCACCAGGGTCTGCGCCGTCTCGTCCGGACGGTTCCAGTAGCCCTTCATCACCTGCGGCCCGCGGATGCAGACCTCGCCCTTCTCGCCGATGGGCAGGACGCGGCGCGGCTCCTCCAGGCTGACGATCTCGATCACCGTGCCGGGCAGCGGCAGGCCGATGGAGCCCTTGCGGTTCATCGCGCCCGGCGGATTGCAGGTGGCGACCGGCGAGCTTTCCGACAAACCATAGCCTTCGACCAGCGTGCAGCCGGTGGTCCGTTCGAACGCCTCCTTCACCTCGACCGGCAGCGGGGCGCCGCCCGACATGCAGAAGCGGATGGAGGACAGGTCGTACTGGTCGAGCCGCTTGTGGTGGTTGATGGCGGTGTAGATGGTCGGCACGGCGGGGAACAGGGTGATGCGTTCCTTCGCCAGCGTCTCCATCACCTGATCCAGCTCGAAGCGCGGCAGCAGCACCAGCTCCGCCCCCATGCGGAGGCCGAAGTTCATCACCGTCGTCATGGCGAAGACGTGGAACAGCGGCAGCACGCCCAGCACCTTCTCGGGCCCCTGCTCGCCCGGCTTCGCCTCGCGGGCGCCATACCAGGCGGCGCACTGCTCGGTGTTGGCGTAGAGGTTGGCGTGGGTCAGCATCGCGCCCTTGGGCACGCCGGTGGTGCCGCCGGTGTATTGCAGCACCGCGATGTCCTCGCGCGGGTTGACCGGGACGGCGGCCGGCCGGCCGTCGTTGGCGATCAGCCGGGAGAAGGGCACATGGCGGTCGTCGGCCGGGATGCGCGCCACCTCGCCCCGTTTGGCGATCGGGAACAGCCAGTTCTTCGGGAAGGGCAGGATGTCGGCCATGCGGGCGATGACCAGCCGTTGCAGCCGCGTCTCGTCCAGCATGCGCAACATCTTGTCGTGCAGCAGCTTGAGGTCCAGCGTCACCATCATGGAGACGCCGCTGTCCTCGATCTGGTGGGCGAGCTCCCGCTCGGCATAGAGCGGGTTGAAGTTCACCACCGTGCCGCCGGCCTTCAGGATGGCGAAGAAGCAGATGACGTAATAGGGCGTGTTGGGCAGGAACAGCCCGACCCGCACCCCCTTGCCGACCCCCAGCGCCTGGAAGCCCTTGGCCGCACGGTCGACGAGCTGCCCGATCTCGCGGTAGCTGCTGCGCTTGCCGAGGAAGCTGACGCAAGTGCGGTCGGGATAGGTGGCGACGGCCTGGTCGAGCAGGCTGGTCATCGATGCCGCCGGGATCGTCATGTCCCAGGCGACCTTGGACGGATAAGAACTGAGCCAGGGATAGTCCTGCTGCAGGCGGGCCGCTTCAGCCATACGTGTTTCCTCCCCTCAAGGTCGTTTCCCCAGGTCCTTGCCGGATGTCCTTGCCGGATCCGGTTGGGTCTGGTCCGGTTGGACCCGGACCGGCCGGCTGGTCCCGATGCATTTTTCGCGTCAGGTACATACCGTATAGGGAAACTCTATCTCCTGCCCAGCCGGTTGTCCCGCTCTTTCGGACCACTCTTTTCGGCAGATGGTCCGGCGGACCGGCCTCGGCAAGACGGGAGCGGCGCTAAATCCTTGACCTGGGCCGCATCGTGGCAATCTATCGGAGACCCGCCCCTGCCCGATCGGACAGACGATGCGCCGTGCCCTTGCCCTCGCCGCCACGCTCCTCGCCCTCGCCACGCCGGCCCTTGCCGACGGCATGACCGTTCCGGCCCTGAAACAGTTCGGCGAGCCACTGTTCAAGCCCGGCTTCACCCACCTGCCGCACGCGAATCCGGACGCCCCGAAGGGCGGAACGCTGACGCTGGCCGCGGCCGGCAGCTTCGACAGCCTGAACGGCCTGATCCTGCGCGGCGTACGCCCGCGTACGCTGGGGCTGATCGCCGATCCGCTGATGACCGGCTCCGGCTGGGAACTGGACGCCGCCTATGGCGTGCTGGTGGAGAGCGTGGAGCTGGCCGGTGACAAGAGCTGGGCCGTCTTCACCCTGCGCAAGGAGGCGCGCTGGCACGACGGCGTCCCGGTGACGGCGGGCGACGTGGTGTACGCGTGGGACTCGATCCAGGCGTACGGCGCCCCCTTCCTGAAATCCTTCCTCGACCGCGTCACCAGGGTGGAGGCGCTGGACGACCGCCGGGTGAGGATCACGCTGAAGAGCCGCGACGAGATCAAGCCGATCATCGACTTCGCGACCTCCATCTCGCCGCAGCCCAGGCACTGGTGGACGGCCAACGGCCGCGACATCTCCAAGACGACGCTGGAGCCGCCGCTCGGCAGCGGTCCCTACCGGGTCAGGGCGGTCGATGCCGGCCGCTCCATCACCTACGAGCGGGTGCCCGACTATTGGGGCCGCGGCCTGCCGACCAACCGGGGGCTCTATAATTTCGACGTCGTAAAGGTCGACTATTACCGTGACGACGACGTGATGTTCGAGGCGTTCAAGGCCGGCGCCTATGACTTCCGCACGGAAAACCGCGCCCAGCGCTGGACCACCGCCTACGACTTCCCCGCAGTGAAGGAGGGACGCGTCGCCAAGCTGGAGGTGCGCAGCGAGCTGCCGCTGGGCGCCCAGGGATTCCGCCTGAACACGCGGCGCGCCAAGTTCTCCGACGCCAGGGTCCGCGAAGCGCTGGGCCTGCTGTTCGACTTCGAATGGATCCAGAAGACCATCCTGTACGGCCAGTACGAGCGGACCAAGTCGAACTTCCCCAACTCCGACTTCGGGGCCAGGGGGCTGCCGACGCCGGCCGAGCTGGCCCTGCTGGATCCCTATCGCGGCAGGCTCCCGGAGCGCGTCTTCACCGAGGCGTTCGAGCCGCCGAAGACCGACGGCAGCGGCAACAACCGGACCCAGCTGCGCGAGGCCATGCGCCTGTTCAAGGAGGCGGGCTGGGAGACGCGCAACGGCAAGCTGACCAACAGCCGGACCGGCGAGGTGATGAGTATCGAATTCCTCGACGGCAGCGGGGCGCTGGGCCGCGTCGTACAGCCCTATGTCGAGGCGTTGCGCAGGGTCGGGATCGACGCCAGCTTCCGCATCGTCGACACCGCCCAGTATCAGGCGCGCACCGACGAGTTCGACTTCGACGTGGTGATCGCCAACTTCAACTTCTTCACCCCGCCGGGGACGGAGCTGCGCAGCTATTTCGGCTCCGCCGCCGCCGACACCAAGGGGTCCGCCAACTATGCCGGCATCAGGGAGCCGGCGGCGGATGCGCTGATCGAGACGGCGCTGGCCGCCCGCGATCTGGACTCGGTGCAGGCGGCGACCCGCGCGCTCGACCGCGTGCTGCTGTGGGGCTTCTACATGATCCCGCAATGGTACAATCCGGACAACTGGATCGCCTACAAAACGACCCTGGCCTTCCCGGAGAAGGCGCCGAAATACGACCTGGACTTCCGCAACACGGGCTTCCCCGTCAACTGGTGGGTCGCCAGGGGGAAGTGAGCAGGTGAGGTTTCGCGCGGAGTGGCCTTGATGTCGCCCGAAAGCGCGGCTACTTCGGACAGAACCAAGACCGGAAGGGGAGCGGCCACCGTGACACGCGCAGGCAAGATGATTTTCGCGGCCCTGATCGGGTTCGGCCTGTCCGGCATGGCCCTGCAGGCCGGGTCGGCCGCGGCGGAGACGACCTCGCACGCGCTGTCGCTGAACGGAACGCCGAAATACGGCCCCGACTTCACGCATCTGGACTACGCCAACCCCGACGCGCCGAAGGGCGGCGAGGTGCGGATGATGGCGTTCGGCTCCTTCGACAACCTGAACCCCTTCATCCTGCGCGGCCAGGCGGCAGCAGGCTCCGGCCTCGTCTTCCAGACGCTGACGAGCGCCACCGGCGACGAGCCGGTCACCGAGTACGGCCTGGTGGCCGAGAGCATCACCGTCGCCGACGACCGGAGCTGGGTCGCCTTCACGCTGCGCCCGCAGGCGCGCTTCAACGACGGCAAGCCGATCACCCCCGAAGACGTGATCTGGAGCTTCGAGACGCTGCGCGAGAAGGGCCACCCGATCTACCGGACCTATTACGCTGACGTAACGAAGGCGGAGAAGACGGGCGACCGCACCGTCCGCTTCAGCTTCCGCAGCACCGACAACGCCGAGCTGCCGGTGATCATGGGCCAGCTTCCGGTACTGCCCAGGCATGTGTTCGAGGCGCGCGACTTCGGCTCGACCACGCTGCAGCCGCTGGTCGGCAGCGGCCCCTACAAGGTGGTGAACGTACAGCCCGGCCGCTCCATCACCTATGAGCGGGTCAAGGACTGGTGGGCCAAGGATCTGCCGATCAACCGCGGCCGCTACAACTTCGACCGGCTGCGCTTCGACTATTACCGTGACCTGGAGGTGGCGTTCGAGGCCTTCAAGGCCGGCGCCTATGACTTCCGGCTGGAGAATTCCTCGAAGAACTGGGTGACCGGCTACGACGTCCCGGCGGTGCGCGAGGGGCACATCGTGAAGGAGGAGCTGCCCCACCAGGACCCGCAGGGCATGCAGGCCTTCGTCTTCAACATCCGCCGCCCGATCTTCCAGGACCGCAAGGTGCGCGAGGCGATCAACTATCTGTTCGACTACGAATGGACGCGGACCAACCTGTCCTACGGCCTCTACAAGCGGACCAAGAGCTATTTCGCCAACACCGAGCTGGCCTCCACCGGCCTGCCCGGCCCGGCCGAACTGAAGATCCTGGAGCCCTACCGCGGACGCATCCCCGAGGAGGTCTTCACCAAGCCCTATGAGCCGCCGAGCACCGACGGGTCGGGCAACATCCGGCAGAACCTGCGCACGGCGCTCGGCCTGTTCAAGGAGGCCGGCTGGGAGCTGAAGAACAACAAGCTGGTGGACGCCCGGACCAGCCAGCCCATGCGATTCGAGATCCTGCTGGTCCAGGCGGACATGGAGCGGATCGTCCAGCCCTTCGTCCGCAACCTGGAGCGCGCCGGCATCGAGGCGTCGATCCGCGTGGTGGACAGCGCGCAGTACCAGAACCGCACGGATCAGTTCGATTACGACATGATCATCAGCCGGTTCCCGCAGTCGTTGTCGCCCGGCAACGAGCAGCGCGACTTCTGGAACTCCAAGCGGGCCGACCTGCCGGGCAGCCAGAACGCCATCGGCATCAAGGACCCGGTGGTGGACGAGCTGGTCGAGAAGCTGATCCAGGCCCATGACCGCGAGACGCTGATCGCCACCACCCGCGCGCTGGACCGCGTGCTGCTGTGGAACTGGTACGTCATCCCGCACTGGCACGACAGCGTCTACCGCGTCGCCTACTGGAACCGATTCGGCCATCCGGCGGTTGCGCCGAAATACGGCCTGGGCTTCCCCGAGAGCTGGTGGATCGATCCGGCCAAGGACGCGCGGCTTGCATCGACGCCCCGCCGCACGGCACCCTGACCGCGTCGCCGTTCCAATCGACTGAAACCGGGAGGTCCGAGCGCCCGCGATGCTGGCCTACATCATCCGCCGCCTGCTGCTGATCATCCCGACGCTGTTCGGGATCATGGTCATCAATTTCCTGATCGTGCAGATCGCCCCCGGCGGTCCGATCGAGCAGATGATCGCCCGGGTCCAGGGCACCGCGGTCGAGGCGACCGCCCGCATCGGCGGCACCGCCGGCGGCGACGCCGGCGCTGCCCAGCAGCAGGCGCAGAGCCAGGGGGGCGAGACCAGCCGCTATCGCGGTGCCCAGGGCCTCGACCCCGCCTTCATCAGGCAGCTCGAGCGCGAGTTCGGCTTCGACAAGCCGCTGCACGAGCGCTTCCTGCACATGATGGGCAACTACATCGTCTTCGATTTCGGGACGAGCTACTTCCGCGACCGCCGGGTGGTGGATCTCGTGCTGGAGAAGATGCCGGTCTCGATCTCGCTCGGCCTGTGGACGACGCTGATCGTCTATCTGGTGTCGATCCCGCTGGGCATCGCCAAGGCGGTGCGCGACGGCCAGCCCTTCGACGTCTGGACCTCCGGGATCGTCATCGTCGGCTACGCCATCCCCAGCTTCCTGTTCGCGGTGCTGCTGATCGTGCTGTTCGCCGGCGGGCGCTATCTCGACTGGTTCCCGCTGCGCGGCCTCGTCTCCGACAACTGGGGGCAGCTTCCCTGGTGGAAGCAGGCGCTGGACTATCTGTGGCACATGGCGCTGCCGGTGATCTCCATGGTGATCGGCGGCTTCGCCGGGCTGACGATGCTGACCAAGAACTCCTTCCTGGAGGAGATCAACAAGCAGTACGTCATCACGGCCCGCGCCAAGGGCCTGGGCGAGCGGCGCGTGCTCTACGGCCACGTCTTCCGCAACGCCATGCTGATCGTGGTGGCCGGCTTCCCCGGCGCCTTCATCGGCATCCTGTTCACCGGCGCCCTGCTGATCGAGGTGATCTTCTCGCTGGACGGGCTGGGGCTGCTGGGCTTCGAGGCGGCGATCAACCGCGACTATCCGGTGATGTTCGGCACGCTCTACTTCTTCACGCTGCTGGGCCTGATCATGAACCTGGTGGGCGACGTCACCTATGTGCTGGTCGACCCGCGCATCGATTTCGAAGCGCGGAGGGTCTGATGGCCCTGTCCCCCATCACGCGGCGGCGTCTGGCGAGTTTCCGGGCGAACCGGCGGGGCTTCTGGTCCTTCTGGATCTTCCTGCTGATCTTCGGCGTCACCCTGTTCGCCGAGTTCATCGCCAACGACCGTCCGCTGGTGATCCGCTATGACGACCGCTATTACTGGCCGGTCTTCCAGAGCTATCCGGAAACGACCTTCGGCGGCGAGTTCGAGACCGAGGCCGACTACCGCGATCCCTATGTGCGGCAACTGATCGACGCGAAGGGCTGGGCGGTCTGGCCGCCGATCCCCTACAGCTACCGCACCATCAACTACAACCTGCCGGTTCCCGCCCCCGCCCCGCCGTCGGCCGACAACTGGCTCGGCACCGACGACCAGGGGCGCGACGTGCTGGCGCGGCTGATCTACGGCTTCCGCATCTCGGTCCTGTTCGGCCTGACGCTGACGCTGTTCTCCTCGGCCGTCGGGGTCATGGCCGGGGCGGTACAGGGCTATTTCGGCGGGCTGACCGACCTGCTGTTCCAGCGCTTCATCGAGATCTGGCAGGGCCTGCCCACCCTGTTCCTGCTGATCATCCTGGCGAGCGTGGTGACGCCGAACTTCTGGTGGCTGCTGGGGCTGCTGCTGCTGTTCTCCTGGACCGCGCTGGTCCATGTGGTGCGGGCGGAGTTCCTGCGGGCACGCAACTTCGACTATGTGCGGGCGGCCCGCGCGCTGGGCGCGAACGACGCGACCATCATGGTGCGCCATGTGCTGCCCAACGCGATGGTGGCGACGCTGACCTTCATGCCCTTCATCCTCAACGGCTCGATCACCACGCTGACGGCGCTGGACTTCCTGGGCTTCGGCCTGCCGCCCGGCTCCCCCTCGCTGGGAGAGCTGCTGGCCCAGGGCAAGTCGAACCTGCAGGCGCCGTGGCTGGGCATCACCGCCTTCCTGGTGCTGGCGGTCATGCTGAGCCTGCTGATCTTCATCGGCGAGGCGGTGCGCGACGCCTTCGACCCCCGCAAGACCATCGGCGCCATGGGGAGCGCCATGCCGGGCGAGCCGGCCGCCGCCGCCGCGCGCAAGGCGGCCGCCGAATGAGCCGGCCCGCCGCAAGAGCATGGGGACAACGATGACCGAGAAGAGCGGAGCGACCATGACCGCCGCAACCCCTGCCCCGCCCCATACCGACCTGCTGCAGGTGCGCGGCCTGCGCGTCGATTTCCGGTCGCCGGCCGGGACGATGCAGGCGGTCAAGGGCGTGTCCTTCGACATCGCCAAGGGCGAGACGCTGGCGCTGGTCGGCGAGTCCGGGTCGGGCAAGTCGGTGACGGCGCTGTCGATCCTGCAGCTCCTGCCCTATCCCATGGCGCACCACCCCGCCGGCTCCATCCGCTTCCGCGAGACCGAGCTGCTGGGGGCGGACGAAGGTACGCTGCGCGACGTGCGCGGCAACCGCATCGCCATGATCTTCCAGGAGCCGATGACCTCGCTGAACCCGCTCCACACCATCGAGCGGCAGATCAACGAGACGCTGTTCCTGCACAAGCGGCTGTCGCGCGGCGCCGCCCGCGAGCGGACGCTGGAGCTGCTGCGGCTGGTCGGCCTGCCCAACCCGGAGGCGCGGCTCGGCGCCTACCCGCACGAGCTGTCGGGCGGCCAGCGCCAGCGCGTGATGATCGCCATGGCGCTCGCCAACGAGCCGGACCTGCTGATCGCCGACGAGCCGACCACCGCGCTGGACGTGACCATCCAGGCGCAGATCCTGGCGCTGCTGAAGGATCTGCAGAGCCGCTTCGGCATGGCGCTGCTGCTGATCACCCACGACCTGGGGGTGGTCCGCAAGATGGCCGACCGCGTCTGCGTGATGAACCAGGGCGAGATCGTCGAGCAGGCCGGCGTCGCCGACCTCTTCATCCGCCCGCAGCACCCCTACACCCGCAAGCTGCTGGCGGCCGAGCCGCGCGGCAACCCGCTGACCCCGCCGGAGTCGACGCCGGAGGTGATGGCGGCCGACACGCTGAAGGTCTATTTCCCGATCAAGAAGGGGCTGCTGCGCCGGACGGTCGACCATGTACGGGCGGTCGACGGCGTGTCGGTCACCGTACGGCAGGGCCATACGGTCGGGGTGGTCGGCGAGTCCGGCTCCGGCAAGACGACGCTGGGGCTGGCCCTGCTGCGGCTGCATGCCAGCGACGGGGCGATCCGCTTCGACGGCACCGACATCCAGGGCTGGCAGTCCAAGCGGCTGCGGCCGCTGCGCCGGCAGATGCAGATCGTCTTCCAGGACCCCTACGGCAGCCTGTCCCCCCGCCTGTCGGTCGGCCAGATCATCGGCGAGGGGCTGAAGATCCACGGCATCGGCAGCGCGGCGGAGCGCGACGGGCTGGTCGCCCGCGCTCTGGAGGAGGTCGGGCTGGAGCCGTCGAGCCGCCACCGCTACCCGCATGAATTCTCCGGCGGCCAGCGCCAGCGCATCGCCATCGCCCGCGCCCTGGTTCTGAAGCCCCGGTTCGTCGTGCTGGACGAGCCGACCTCGGCGCTCGACATGTCGGTGCAGGCGCAGATCGTCGACCTGCTGCGCGACATCCAGGCGCGCCACAACCTCGCCTACCTGTTCATCAGCCACGACCTGCGGGTGGTGCGGGCGCTGTCGAGCCACGTCATCGTGATGAAGGACGGCAAGGTGGTGGAGCAGGGCCCGACGCGCCGCATCTTCGAGGAGCCGCAGCAGGACTATACCCGCGCCCTGCTCGCCGCCGCCCTCAACCTGGAAGCGGTCGGCAGCGGCGCGGTGCGGACGTGAGGCGGGGTTAACGCCTTTTCCGATCGGGCGGCGTCACCTCCCGCCACTGCCCCGGCGCCAGCCCGTCGAGCGTCCAGTCGCCGATCGACCAGCGGATCAGGCGCAGCGTGGGAAAGCCGACCGCGGCGGTCATGCGGCGGACCTGGCGGTTGCGCCCCTCGCGCAGGGTCAGCGCGATCCAGCTCGTGGGAATGGCGGCGCGGAAGCGCACCGGCGGGTCGCGCGGCCAGAGGCCGGGCGGCTCCTCCATCCGCCGGGCCTCGGCCGGCAGGGTCGGGCCGTCCTTCAGCACGACGCCGCGGCACAGGGCCGCCAGCGCCTCGTCCGTCGGGATGCCCTCCACCTGGACCCAGTAGGTCTTCGGCAGCTTGTGCCTCGGCGAGGCGATGCGGGCGATCAGCGCGCCGTCGTCGCTCAGCGCCAGCAGCCCCTCGCTGTCACGGTCGAGGCGGCCGGCGGCATAGACGCCCTTCACCGGCACATGGTCGGCCAGCGTTGGGCGGCCCTGGTCGTCGGTGAATTGCGGCAGCACGCCGTAGGGCTTGTTGAGCAGGATCAGGCGCGGCAAGGCGGGTCCATGGCTGGGCGGGTTCCGGTCCGGGCGCGGACTCCGCTATGGTGGTCGACCATGCCGAACCATAGCAGGGAACCTCCCATGGCGCTTCTCTTCTGCTCCACCTCCGACAACGCCTCCCAGTGGGTGGAGGAACTCGCCCGCCGGCTGCCGGACCTGGAGGTGCGGGTCTGGCCCGAGATGGGCGATCCCGCCGACATCCGCATGGCGCTGGTGTGGAAGCCGCCGGCCGGGCTGCTCGCCGGCCTGCCGAACCTCGGGCTGATCCTGTCGCTGGGTGCGGGCGTCGAATCGCTGCTGGAGGACCCGACCCTGCCGGAGCTGCCGCTGGTCCGCATGGTGTCGGACGGGCTGACCGCCGACATGGCCGGCTATGTCACGCTTCAGGTGCTGCGCTGGCACCGCCAGCTCGACGCCTACCGCGACCAGCAGGCTGCGGGGCAATGGCGGCCGCTCGGCCACCGCCCGGCGCCGGAGGTCGGAGTCGGCATCCTCGGGCTCGGCGAGCTCGGGCAGGCCTGCGCCCGGACGCTGCGCAGCATGGACTATCGCGTGATGGGCTGGAGCCGCACCCCCAAGAGCGTCGAGGGGGTCGACGGCTTCTCCGGCGCGGACGGGCTGACGGCGATGCTGGGACGGAGCGACCTGCTGGTCTGCCTGCTGCCGCTGACCCTGGAGACCCGCGGCATCCTGAACCGCCGGCTGTTCGCCGCCCTGCCCAAGGGAGCGGTGGTGATCAACGCCGGACGCGGCGGCCATCTGGTGGAGGAGGATCTGGCGGCGGCGGTGGAGAGCGGCCATCTCGGCGGCGCCAGCCTGGACGTCTTCGTCGAGGAGCCGCTGCCGGCCGGCCATCCCTTCTGGCGCAACCCGCGGATCCACGTCACGCCGCACGTCGCGGCGGTCACCCACCCGTCGCGCTGCGCCGACCATGTGGCGGCGGCCATCCGCGCCTTGCGCACGGGACAGCCGCTGCCGAGCCTGGTGGACCGCTCGCGCGGCTATTGAGCGGAGCGGGTGGTCAGGCTGGCGGGCGGGATCACAGCGCCGGTTCCGCCGCCGGCACCGGCAGGTCCTCGGGCCGGGCGACCTGCAGTTCCGTCTGCAACCGCGCCTTGGCGGCGGCGGCCAGTTCCTCTTCCGCCCGGACGACCGCCATGTCCTCGGGAGCCACGGCACCGGCGGCGATGACCAATTCCGCGAAGTCGGAGAGGAAGACGCTGCCCTTGACGGTGCGCTGGACCAGCACGTTGCGCTTGTCCTCGCTGTCGCGCTTGCGCTTCACGAAGCCCAGCATCGACAGCCGGTCGAGTGCGCGGGTGACCGCGGGCTTGGAAATGTTCAGCAAAGCCGCCAGCCCGCGCACGGTGTGCGGCGGATCGGTCAGATAGACCTGCAGCATGATCGCCATCTGCCGGGCCGACAGATCCGGCCCATCGCGCCGGACGCTGGCCACGAGAGCGGTGCGCCACAGCCCCAGCGCCTTGAGGTTCCGCGCCATGTTACCCCCCGCAATCCGCGTCCGGACCCCGCCTCCGGACACGCGGCACGAGTGTGGCTTAACCCGACCGCTACAGGCAAGCGTTTCGCGACCGGATCGATAATGTCGCAGATCTATGGGGTGGCGGACGGTCGGGAGCGGGGGCGATGCAATGACAGTCGCCGCCCGCCCCCGCTCAGTAGATCAGCTCGTTCTCGCCGCCGCCCTCGGCGATGACGATCTCGCCGCGGGCGGCGAGGTCCTTGGCGAGCTGGACCATGTACATCTGGGATTCGTCCACCTCGCGCACGCGGACCGGACCCATGGCGGCCATGTCCTCGCGCAGGATCTTGGCGGCGCGCTCGGACATGTTGGAGAAGAACAGGTCCTTCAGGGTCTCCGACGCGCCCTTCAGCGCGGTCGCCAGCTTCTGCTTGTCGACGCTGCGCAGCAGGGTCTGGACGCCCGAAGGGTCGAGCTTCGACAGGTCCTCGAAGGTGAACATCAGCGACTTGATGCGCTCGGCGCTGTCGCGGTTGCGCTCCTCCAGCGCGGCCATGAAGCGGTGCTCGGTCGTGCGGTCCAGGCCGTTGAAGATCTCCGCCAGCATCTCGTGGCTGTCGCGGCGGCTGGTGCGGGCGAGGTTGGTCATGAACTCGGTGCGCAGCGTGCGCTCCACGTCGTCCAGAACCTCCTTCTGCACGGCCTCCATGCGCAGCATGCGCATGATGACCTCCATGGCGAAGCTCTCCGGCAGCTGGGTCAGCACGCGGCCGGCATGCTCGGGCCGGATCTTGGAGAGCACCACCGCGACGGTCTGCGGATACTCGTTCTTCAGATAGTTGGACAGGACCGATTCGTTGACGTTGGCCAGCTTGTCCCACATCGTCCGGCCGGCCGGACCACGGATTTCCTCCATGATCTGGTCGACCTTGTCCTTGGGCAGGGTCTTCAGCAGAAGCCGCTCGGTGCTGTCGAAGGAGCCGACGAGCGAGCCGGTGGCCGACATCTGCTCGGCGAACTCGACGAACAGGCGCTCTATGATGTTGGCGGAGACCGTGCCGAGGTTCGCCATCACCTGCGACAGCTCCTTGATCTCCTCGTCGTCCATCATGGAGAAGAGCTTGGCCGAATGCTCCTCGCCCAGCGCCAGCATCAGGATCGCAGCCTTCTCGGGCCCGGTGAGGGTGCGATAATCCTCGCGAACCTTCAGCGCCATCTGTCCGTCTCCACCACCACGCGTCCGGCCACCGGCCGGAATTCACTCCGCCGGATGTTGTAACCCTTTCCGATTCCCCGTTCCATCCCCCTGACGGAGCCAAAGGAGTGACAAGGCCCGCCCGCCCCTCCCCCGGCCCCGCGCAGGCGCAGGATCAGCCGAAACGCCTGGCGATCGCGCCGTAGGCCGCCCGCAGGCCCAGCGCCTCCCCCCCCTCCGGCCGGCCGGGGCGGGCGGCGTTGTTCCAGGCGAAGGTGTCGAAATGCGCCCAGGGCGTCTCCTTCGACACGAACTCCTGCAGGAACAGCCCGGCGATGATCGCCCCGGCGAAGGAGTGGGTGGCGACGTTGTTCAGGTCGGCCACCTTGCTGTCCAGCCCCTTGCGGTAGGAGGCCCACAGCGGCAGGCGCCACAGCGGGTCCTCCTCCGCCGTGCCGGCGGCCAGCAGATCGTCGGCCAGCCGGTCGTCGTTGCTGAACAGCGCCGGCAGCTCCGGCCCCAGCGCCACGCGGGCGGCGCCGGTCAGGGTGGCGAAGTCGATCAGCAGGTCCGGCTTCTCCGAATCCGCCTCGGCCAGCGCGTCGCACAGGATCAGCCGGCCCTCGGCGTCGGTGTTGCCGACCTCCACCGTCAGCCCCTTGCGGGTCTTCAGCACGTCGAGCGGCTTGAAGGCGTTGCCCGACACGACATTCTCCACCGCCGGCACCAGCACGCGCAGCCGCACCGCCAGCCCCGCCGCCATCACCATGCGGCCGAGCGCCAGGGCGTGGGCGGCGCCACCCATGTCCTTCTTCATCATCAGCATCGCCGAGGACGGCTTGAGGTCCAGCCCGCCGGTGTCGAAGCAGACGCCCTTGCCGACGATGGTGAGCTTGGGATGCTCCGGCTTGCCCCAGCGCAGGTCGATCAGCCGCGGCGCCCGCGGGCTGGCGCGGCCGACGGCATGGACGGCCGGATAGTTGCGGTCGAGCAGTTCGTCGCCGACGATCACCTCGCAGTCCGCCCCGAACTCGTCGGCCAGCGCCTGGGCGGCGTCGGCCAGCTCCGCCGGGCCGAGATCGGAGGCCGGCGTGTTGACGAGGTCGCGGACCATGTAGGTGGAGATGGCGGTGCGCTCCACCGCCGCCCGGTCCGCCCTGGCCGGCCAGACCAGCGACGCGAAGCCCTTGTCGGACGACTTGTAGCGGCCGAAGCGGTAGCTGCCGAGCGCCCAGGCCAGCGCGGCGCGGCCGGCGGCGCGCTCGTCGAGGTCGGCGTCGATGCGGTAGCGTCCGGGCGGCAGGGCGGCGGGCAGGCCGGCGAAGGCCCAGAGGTCGTCCACCGCCGGCACGCCGGCGAGTACCCGGGCGATGGCCCCGCCCTCGCCCGGCAGATAGGCCAGCGAGCCGGGCTCGGCCGTGAAGTTCAGCGCCCTGACCCAGGCCGCGGTGGCGGCGGGCTGGGCGTCGAGCCAGCCGGACAGCTCCCCCTTGGTCAGCGGGGTGATCGGCAGGCTCTCCGGCGCGCCGGCATCGGGCTGGTCGGCATCAAGCAGGGTGGCGAGCAAGGCGGATGTTCCTTCATCGAAACCACAGGGATGATGAAGCAAGAGCATGGCGCGCCGGACGCGCGGTGGGAAGGGGGCAGCGGCGCCCCGCAGGGCGGGCCTGCGCGAATGGCTGCCCTTCCAGCTTGCGCGCGGAGGCTGCGGCGGTCATGCTCGCCCCTCCCTTTTGATGGCATGCCCGCTCGACGACATGAACTCGGCGGCATGAACAGGAGAGTGCGATGTCGGACCTGACCCTGGTGATCGGGAACAAGGCCTATTCCTCCTGGTCGCTGCGCCCCTGGCTGGCCCTGAAGCAGGCCGGCCTGCCCTTCCGCGAAATCCTGGTCCCGCTGCGCCAGCCGGACACGAAGGAGCGCGTCCTCGCCCATTCCCCCTCCGGCAAGGTTCCCTGCCTGCTGCACGGCAACCGGACCATCTGGGATTCGCTGGCGATCTGCGAATATGTGGCGGAACTCGACCCCGCCGCCGGGCTGTGGCCGGACGACGCCCATGCCCGTGCCGTCGCCCGCTCCGTATCGGCGGAGATGCATGCCGGCTTCGCCGGGTTGCGCGGCAACATGCCGATGGACCTGAAGGCCGACCATCCCGGCGAGGGCCGCACCCCGGAAAGCGAGGCCGACATCGCCCGCGTCATCGCCCTGTGGACGGAGACGCGCCGGCGCTTCGGCCAGAACGGTCCCTTCCTGTTCGGCCGCTTCACCATCGCCGACGCGATGTTCGCCCCGGTGGTGACCCGCTTCACGACCTACGACGTGACGGTGGACGAGACGGTGCGGGCCTATATGGACACCGTGCTCGCCCTGCCGGCGATGCGCGACTGGATCGCCGCCGCCAAGGCCGAGGAGTGGGTGATCGCCCCCTGATCCCGGCCTGCGCGGCAGGAACCCGCGGGCCCGCGACCCTGTTGAGGATGGCTCCAGCGCCCCGGCCGCCTTGCCGGCCGGGGTCCGCGACAGGAGGCGATCCATGAGCGACAACAAGCGCAACATCGACAGCCCGGACATCGGAACCGGCCAGGGCGGCGCGGAACAGGGCCGGGACGATGCCGTGTCCGACAAGTCCGGCCGGCAGAACCCCTTCCGCGGCAACCAGTCCCCCGCCGGGACCGGCAGCCATGCCGCGCACCAGCGCGAGGCCGACGCCGGGACCGCCGACAACAAGGCCAAGGGCACCGAGGCGCGGGTCTCCGGCTATGGCAAGGGCCTCACCCGGCCGGAGAGCGGCCGGAACTGACCCCGGACCCGGACGGACCGCCACCGCTCAGGGCTGCGGCTTGACGGACGGCAGCGGGATGGTGGCCGGCGGGGTGGTGGCCGGCGGGGTGGTGGTTGGCGGAACAGGGGATGGCGGGGGCACGGACGGCGGTTCCGGGGATGCGGCGGGTGCCGGCTTGTCGGGAAGCGTAGCCCCCGCCGGCTCGTTCGCCGCGTTGCCGATCAGCCCGGCCTCGCCATAGTAGCGCTCGGCGCCGGGGTGGAGCGGGACGGACACGCCCGCCACCGCCTTGGCGGGGTCGAAGCTCTTCCCCCGCGGGTGCCCTTCCGCCAGGAGGCGGCGGGTGTTCTCGTGCCACAGCGCCTTGACGATGCCGTAGATCAGCTCCTCCGGGCGGTCGGCGCGCACCAGCAGTTCCGCCCCCAGCGCCAGGGTCGGGGTGGCGGCGGTGCCGGGATAGGCTTCGGCCGGGATCACGCTTTCCATGTAGAAGCGCTGGCGCTGGCGCAGCGTCCGGGCGATGTCCCCCTCGATCGGGATCAGGCGGATCGGCACGCGGGCGGCGACGTCGCTGACGGCGGAGACCGGATAGCCCCCGACCATGAAGAAGCCGTCCAGTTCCCCCTTCGCCATGCGGTCGGCGGCGGTGCCCGGCTTCAGATAGGCCGGCTTCAGCCCCGCCTCCTTCACCCCGAAGGCGTCGAGCAGCAGCCGCGCCTCCACCAGCGTTCCGGATCCCTCCTCGCCCAGCGAGATCGCCTTGCCGGCCAGATCCTTCGTGGAATGGATGCCGCTGTCCGCCCGGACGACGAGCTGGATCGCCTCCGCATAGAGCATGCCGAGCGAGCGCAGCGCCTCGAAGGGCGGCTTGCCCTTGAAGCTGCCTGTGCCGGAATAGGCCCACCAGGCGACGTCGGCCTGGGCCAGCCCGGCCTCCACGGCACCGCTGCGCAAAAGCTCGATGTTCTCCACGGAGCCGGTGGTCGCCTGCGCGACGACGATCAGGCCGGGGATGCCGCAGCTTCCCCCCTTCTCGCAGGGGCGCGAGCCGGGCGGGTTGGAGATGGCGTTGGCGATCAGCCCGCCGATCGGAAAATAGGTGCCCGAGGTGGTGCCGGTGCCGATGCGGAAGTAACGGATGTCGGGGAGGGGAGTCTGCGCCCGGCCGGGATGCGGCAGCATCGCCGCGAGGCCGGCCGCTCCGGCGCCGAGCAGGAAGGCGCGGCGGGAGCCGGTGGACTCGGCGCCGGTGGTCGGACGGGCATTGGCGTTCGCGCGTGGCACCGGCTTATCCCGTTCCCGCAGGGTCAAAGGGGGTGTCGCCTCCTGAAGATCTCCGTGCAACCCCGGCTTTTCAAGGCGTGAACGGTTAAATGACGTTCATGAGGTCGAGAAGCCCGGCCACCGCGACCGCGCCGCCACACAACTGCACCGCGCGGGCCGAAACCGCCTGTCCCAGCACCGCGCTCAGCCCCAGCCCGCCGCAGGCGACCAGCAGGAAGCCACCGGCGCAGCCGGCCCAGAACAGGGCCGATCCCTGGTGCGGATAGCCGTGGAACACCGCGGCGACCGCCGCCGCCAGCACCGCCAGCACGACCGGCGCCCGCACCCCGACCGCCACCAGCCCGCCGATCACCAGCAGCGAGACGGCGAGCCCCTGCGCGGCATAGGGCAGTTTGATCCCGGTCTGCGCCGCCAGCCCGGCGGCGAGCGCCGCGGTCACCGCCGCGACCGGCACCTGCCAGACGGCCGTGCCGCCCGTCTGGCCCGCCCACATGCCGATGGCGAGGAACCCCGCGAGGTGCTGCAGCACCCACACCGGTTCCGTCAGTCCGGTCCCGAACGCCCCCGTCAAGGTCATCATCGCCGCCGGCCTCCCCTGCCCGTCCGGCGGCCGGTATGGCGGCAGCGGGGCCGCAAGGTCAAGTGCGACGCGGCAGGCGCAACGGCATGGAAGGCGGGCAGCGGCCCTGCGGCGGCCTCAGCGGTTGCCGCCCCACTGGCGCAGGTCGTTCTCCCGCCGCATCAGGTCGCGCTGCCCCAGCGGATCGAGCTTGCCCATGGCGTCGTCGGTGCGCATCCGGTCGATCTCCGGCCGGATCAGGTCGCGCTTGAAGGCGTCGGTGGCGTCCTGGGTGGAGGGCGGGGCCGGCAGCGGCACGGGCTGCGGCGGCAGCACCGTCCGCTCCGGCGGCGGCGAGGAACTGCCGCGCCGCCTGGCCGGCGGTCCCTGCGGCTGCGGTCCCTGCGGAGCATCCTGCGCCCGGTCCTGCGCGCCGGCCGGCCGGCGCGTCGTCTCCGGACGCGGCGCCGGCTGCACGCCGATGCCGCCCCCGGTTCCGGCGCGGCTCTCCGCCTGGACCTGCTCGCTCCACAGCCGTCCTCCGCCGGAGACGGTGCCCGGCACGTAGGTCTGCGTCGTGATCGGGCGGGAGGCCACCGGGCCGGGCGCCGTCCGGTTGGGCGCGACCTGCCCCGGCGTCTGGGCGCGGCCCGGCCAGTCGTCGCGGATATCGGCGGCGCAGGCCGCCAGCAGCGACGCCGACAGGGCCGCGGCGAGAACCGCCGGCAAGGGGAGAGGTTCGCTCATTCCATAGAGATGGCCCATGGAGAGGGCGCGGGCAACCGTCCCCCGCGACGGCGCCCCCTTCCTCCCCCTCCGGATCCGCATCGTCTGGAAGAGGCTCTTTCCAGCCGGCCCTTTGCGTGCCATCTGTTGGGGCATGACCAAGGACTTCCCGATCCCGCCCGGCCCGGCCGGGTCCTTCACCGATGCGCGCGAGGCCCTGGCCTGCGTGCGCGCCCTCTACGAGCGCAACACCGCCTTCCTGCGCCACCGCTTCTCCGCCTTCACCCGCGGCGAGGATCTCGACGGCCGCGTCCATGCCCATTACCCCTACGTCCGGCTGACCACCAGTTCGGCCGCGACGGTGGACACGCGCCTGTCCTACGGCTTCGTCGAGGGGCCGGGGACCTACGCCACCACGGTGACCCGCCCCGACCTGTTCGAGCGCTATTTCCTGGAGCAGCTCACCCTTCTCCTGCGCAACCACGGCGTGCCGCTGGAGGTCGGCGTCAGCGACGAGGCGATCCCCATCCATTTCGCCTTCCCCGAGGGCATGTATGTCGAGGGCGACCTGTCGCCGGAGCGGGTGGCCCGGCTGCCCGACCTGTTCGACCTGCCCGACCTCGCCCGGATGGACGACACCATCGTCAACGGCACCTACGAGGAGTCGCTCGACCTCGTGAAGCCGCTGGCGCTCTTCACCGGGCCGCGCGTCGATTTCTCGCTGCACCGGCTGCGCCACTACACCGCGACGGCGCCGGAGGATTTCCAGAACTTCGTCCTGTTCACCAACTACCAGTTCTATGTGGACGAGTTCATCCGGCTGGCCCGCGAGATCATGGAGCCGGCGGCCGATCCGGACCTCGCCGCCGTGCGCCGCCAGTACGACCGCTTCGTCGAGCCGGGCGGCATCGTCCTGCACAACCGCAACCTCGACCCCGACGCAACGGTGACGGACGATCTGGCGCGGCCGGCCCGCATGCCGCAGATGCCGGCCTATCACCTGACCCGGCCGGACGGCAACGGCATCACGCTGGTCAACATCGGCGTCGGCCCGTCCAACGCCAAGACGATCACCGACCACATCGCGGTGCTGCGCCCGCACGCCTGGGTGATGCTGGGCCACTGCGCCGGGCTGCGCAGCACGCAGCGGCTGGGCGACTATGTGCTGGCCCACGGCTATGTCCGCGACGACCATGTGCTGGACGCCGACCTGCCGACCTGGGTGCCCGTCCCGGCGCTGGCCGAGGTGCAGCGCGCGCTGGAGACGGCGGTGGAGCGGGTGACCGGCCTGTCCGGCTATGCGCTGAAGAGCATCATGCGCACCGGCACCGTCGCCACCATCGACAACCGCAACTGGGAGCTGCGCGACCACCGCGAGCCGCTGATGCGCTTCAGCCAGAGCCGCGCCATCGCGCTGGACATGGAAAGCGCCACCATCGCGGCCAACGGCTTCCGCTTCCGCGTTCCCTACGGCACGCTGCTCTGCGTCTCCGACAAGCCGATGCACGGCCAGCTCAAGCTGCCGGGCATGGCCGACCGCTTCTACCGCGAGCGGGTGGACCAGCACCTGAAGATCGGCGTGCTGGCCATGGAGCTGCTGCGCGAGCACGGGATGGAGACCCTGCATTCCCGCAAGCTGCGCAGCTTCGCCGAGGTGGCGT
The DNA here is from genome assembly GCF_003130795.1 of Azospirillum thermophilum. Classification (NCBI taxonomy): domain Bacteria; kingdom Pseudomonadati; phylum Pseudomonadota; class Alphaproteobacteria; order Rhodospirillales; family Azospirillaceae; genus Azospirillum; species Azospirillum thermophilum. The sequence goes on along the minus strand of NZ_CP029353.1, from coordinate 655,512 downwards.
TCCAGTAGGCGCTACCCCTCCATTCCCCCGGTCCGGCCGGCAACCACCGGCCCGGTGCGCGTGTTCCCCAGGCAGCGATGCGACTGGGGAGCAGGACGAGATGAGGGGGATTGCAGGGGGCCGCGTCGCGGTCGCGCTGGCTGCGGGGCTGTCCGCCGGGCTTGGCGCCGGTGCTGGCGGAGCGCAGGATCCCGCGGGCCGGGATGCGGGGCCGGCCGCCGCACCGGACGGCGCGGAGCGGGCCGGCCCCTCGATCGGCTTCTGGATCGACAACGACCTGTTCGGCGGCAACACCGACCGCTATTACACCAACGGCTTCCAGTTCTACTACTTCTCCGGCGACCGGCCGACCTACGGCAGCATCGACTGGCTGGCCGACCTCGTGCCGTGGATCGAGCCGGACGGCGTGCGGCGCTACGGCTTCGCCTTCGGGCAGAACATCTACACGCCGAGCAACCTGCGCGCCCGCAACCCCGACCCGACCGACCGGCCCTATGCCGGCTGGCTCTACGGCCGGCTGTCGATCCTGAACGAGGCGCCGCGGGCGGTCGACCGCATCGACCTCGACCTCGGCATGGTCGGGCCGGCCTCGCTGGCCGAACAGACGCAGAAGGCCGTCCACAAGGTCGTCCGGGGCGCGACCTACCCGGAGGGCTGGCGCTACCAGCTCCGCGACGAGCCGGGGGTCGTCCTCGGCTACGAGCATGTCTGGCGCGGCGAGCGGCCGAACACGCTGGGGCCGCTCGAATGGGACCTCAGCCCCCATGTGGCGGGCAGCGTCGGCAACGTGCTGACCATGGGGGCGGCGGGGGCGACGCTGCGGCTGGGCGGCAACATGCCGGCGCCGGTCGGGGCGCTGGTGATGCGGCCGACCAGCAGCATCCCCTACCAGGACAGCGACGGCCGGCAGAGCGGTACCCGCGGTTTCTCCTGGTACGTCTACACCAGCGCCGAGGGCCGCGCGGTCGGGCGCAACATCTTCCTCGACGGCAACAGCGACAAGCCGGGCCGCTCGGTGGAGAAGCGGACCCTCGTCGGCGCCGTCCAGGCGGGTGTGGCGCTGCGCTACGGCCGCTATGGCCTGACCTACGCGCAGACCATCCAGACCCCGGAGTTCGAGGGGCAGAAATCGCTGACCAACTACGGGTCGCTGCGCCTGTCCGTCCAGTTCTGACGGCTTCTGACGGCGGCTTTCCCCGGCTACTCCGATCGGCCGGGGCTTTGCCCCTTTAACCGGCGGGCGGTTCGGGCTATGTGAAGCCCATGAACCAGTATGCGCGACTGCTGATCGAGGCCGGCCCGCTCGCGGCCTTCTTCATCGCCAATTCCCGGGCCGGGATCATGACCGGCACCGCCGTCTTCATGGTGGCCACGGCGATCGCCGTGCTGGTCTCCTGGCACATGGAGCGCAAGGTCCCGATCATGCCGGTGGTCGGCGCCGGCTTCGTGCTGCTGTTCGGCGGCCTGACGCTGTGGCTGCAGGACGACCTGTTCATCAAGCTGAAGCCGACGCTGGTCAACCTGCTGTTCGCCACCGTGCTGTTCGTCGCCCACCTGACGGGGCGCAACGTGCTGAAGCGGCTGCTCGGCACCGTGCTGACCCTCAGCGACGAGGGATGGCGCACGCTGGGCATCCGCTGGGCCTGGTTCTTCCTGGTGCTGGCCGTGCTGAACGAGATCGTGTGGCGCAGCCTGAGCACCGACGCCTGGGTGAACTTCAAGGTGTTCGGCATCATGCCGCTGACGCTGCTGTTCAGCGCGCTGCAGGCGCCGCTGATCCTGCGGCATCAGATCGCGGAGGAGTCGGCCGGGACCTCCTCCACCCCGTGACGGGCGGCGGCGGCGGCGATTGCCCGGCGCTTTCGGCCTGCTCCGGATTTGTCTTGCTCCGGGCGGCCCATGCCCTCACATAGGAGCGAACGCCGGGCGCACCGGCATGATTGCAGGGATACCGCTGACCATGGGCAGCTTCAGCATCTGGCACTGGCTCGTCGTTCTCGTGATCGTCCTGCTCCTGTTCGGCGCGGGCAAGCTGCCGAACGTGATGGGCGACCTCGCCAAGGGCATCAAGGCCTTCAAGGCCGGCATGAAGGACGAGGACGAAGGCGACTCCACCGCCGCTCCGGCGCCGACCGTGCAGAACCAGACGGCACAGCAGGCCGCCGTGCCGCCGGCCGCTCCCGCGGCTGCGCCGGCCGCTCCGGCGGCGACCGCCACCCCGGCGGCTCCCCAGCCGGTGCAGCCGCAGACGGTCCAGGCCGACCAGAACCGGACGGCCCAGGGCTGAGCCCGGAGCCGTCCCTCCGGCCGCCCCGCCCGCCCCGCTGCCCGGCCTCTGCCGGCCCGCGGCGACGGATCGACGGTTGAACGGCCGGAAAAATACGATAGAAAGAAGGGGTAATCCGGCGCCGCCGCCATGGCGGCGCGCAGGGATCCCCGTGGTCTGATCGGGTGCGTTGTCCGCCGTGACCTTCAAGGACGAGATGAGAGCCGCCGGCGCCAAGCCGGACGGCGCGGGCCCCGGGGCCGGTGGTCCCGGCAGCGGCCCGGAGAGCGAGGATATCGCCCAGCTCCTGCGTGCCCTCAACGAGGACCTGCACGCGGAGGAGGACGAGGATCTGGAGGCGGAGACCGTCGACAGACAGGGCATCGGCCTGCCGCTCGGCAAGATCGCGGCCGCCCTGTTCGCCGCGGTGGGCGTCGGCGCCGTCGCCATCATGCTGAACACGGCGAACGATCCGGGGCCCGTCCAGACGGCGTCGGTCCCGGTCGCCCAGCAGGCGGCCCAGACCCAGGCCCCGCCGGCGCAGCAGCCCACCCAGATGCCGGCCACCACGGCCGCCCCGCAGACGATGGCCCAAACGGCGGCCCAAACGGCGGCCCAAACGCCGCCCGCCGCGGTGCGCCAGCCCGGCTCGCCGGAACCGCTGATCGCCCGCGCCCCCGCGGCCGGCGCCCAGCCGCCGGCCCAGGCTCCGGCACCGCCGCCCGCCGGCGCGGCCCCGGCGGCCCCCGCCCCCGCGCTGAAGGTTCCGGAACCGCCGTCCCTGCCGCCGCTCGCAGCCCAGCCCAGGGCCGCCGCGCCGCAGTCCGCCGGCACCCACACCGTCCCCAAGGCGCCGGAGGCCCCGCCGCCAGCCGCCGAACCCCCGCACGCCGCGGCGCAGAAGCCGGACACGGCGGAACTGCAGGCGATGCTGGCGCCGCCGAAGGAGGCCGCCCGTGCTGCGGCCCGCCCCGCTGCCCCGACCGAACCGCGCACGGCGCAACCCGCCCCTCGGGCCACCACGCCGACCCCGCCGGCTGCATCCGGCCCGGTGCCGGCCGGCCGCTACACGGTGCAGCTTGGCACCTTCCAGCAGGCCGCCAACGCCGACGCGCTGGTCACCAAGCTGAAGGCGCAGGGCTTCCAGGCCTATGCGGTGAGCTGGACCGACGGCGCCCAGCGCTCCTGGCGCGCGGTGCGCGTCGGCGGCTATGGCGACCAGTCCGCCGCCAAGCAGGCCGCCGGCGAGGTGAAGGCCAAGACGGGCCTGGACTCGATCGTCGTCAGCACCACGCGCTGACCGGTCGGCGGGGGCCGGCATACGGCTCCCGGCTTGCGGCCCCCAAGCTGTGCGGTCCCGGGTGTGCGGCCCCTGGTGTGCGGCATTGTGTCGTCGTTGCCGCCGGGGCGGCGTATCCGCAAGGGTTTCCGCGGCTCCCGCCCTCCGCGATTTCGGGCGGCAGGACCGGCAGCGCCTTGATTGCGCAATCTCCTTACAGTTACCATGGGCTTCAAAGGGTACGCACAACAATAGAGGCCGGCAACAAACCGGCGAGCCGGAGGAAGCCCCGCGATGAAGCCGACCATCCTGGTCGCCGACGACGAGCCGAGCATCGTCCTGTCGCTCCAGGTCCTGCTGCAGAAAGCCGGGTTCGAGGTGCGCGTCGCGCGCAACGGGGAGGAGGCCATCGCCTCGGTCGAGGCGGGGGTTCCCGACCTGATCCTGCTGGACGCCATGATGCCCAGGCGCGACGGCTTCGACGTCTGCCAGTCGCTGCGCGCCAACCCGGCCTGCAGGGATCTGCCGATCATCATGCTGACCGCGCGCAGCCGCGACGTGGAACGGCAGAAGGGCATGGCGCTGGGCGCCACCGACTACATCACGAAGCCGTTCTCCACCCGCGATCTGGTCGCCACCGTCCGCCGCCATCTGGGGATCGCCGCCGACAGCGTGGCGGGGGCGGCGCCGTGACGCTGCCGGTCGCCGAGGGCCCCCTGACGGACGGCGCGGGGGCGGAGGGGACGCGGACCGACCAGCCCGCCGCCGGCCCGCCGCCGCGCCGCCGCATCCCGCTGGTCTTTGCCGGGGTCGGCCTTCTGCTGGTCGGGCTGGCGGTCGCGCTCGCGGTGGTCCTGCCGCGATCCTCCGCCGGCAATCCGCTGCTGACCTACGCGGTGGTGATGACCGGCGCCTCGGCCGCCGCGGTGTGGGGGCTGTGGCTGGCGGTCGACCGCTTCCTGCTGCGCGCCGCCGAGACGCTGAGCCGCGAGGCCGGGCTGATCGCCCACGGCAACGCCCGGGGCGGCGTCGGCGGCCGGGTGCCGCTCGCCCGCTACGGCGACCTCGTGCCGATGGCCCGCGCGGTCAACGACCTGTCGGACAAGCTGGCGGCGATGCGCCGCGACGTCGCCCGCACGGTCGCCGACTCCACCGCCAGGGCGGAGGAGCAGAAGGGCCGCCTCGCCGCCGTGCTGCGCGACCTGCACGAGGGGGTGCTGGTCTGCAACCTGAAGCACCAGATCCTGCTCTACAACCGCTCGGCGCTCGATATCCTGCACCTGACCGGCGACCTCGGGCTCGGCCGCTCGCTGCTGCATTTCGTGGTGGCGGAGCCGGTGCTGCACACGCTGGAGCGGCTGACCCTGCGCGTGCGCGAGGGCCGCCACGTCAACCACGAGCACGGCACCACCGCGCAGTTCGTCGGCGCCACCACCGACGGCCGCATCCTGCTGGAAGGCCGCATGAGCGCCATCCTGCAGGACGCCGAACCGGGCTCGGAGGAGCCGCCGGCCATCACCGGCTACGTCATCACCCTGACCGACGCGACGCGCGAGCTGGCGGCGCTCGGCCAGCGCGACGCCCTGCTGCGCGAGGCGACGGAGGAGTTCCGCGCCCCCATCGCCAACCTGCGCGCGGCGGTCGAGACGCTGGCCGACAACCCGGACCTGACGGCGGAGGAGCGCGCCGCCTTCGACGCGGCGATGCAGGAGTCCTGCGACACGCTGTCGGCCCGGCTGGAGCGGGTGTCGGGCGCCTACCGCGACCTCGTCTCCGGCTCCTGGCCGATGAGCGACATCCACTCCAACAATCTGATCAACCTGGTGCGCCACCGCATCGGGGCGGACGGGCCGGCGACCGTGACCCTGACAGGCCTGCCGCAATGGGTGCATGGCGACAGCTTCAGCCTGGTGGTGCTGTTCGGCCACCTGATCCGCTCGGTCCACGCCCTGACCGGGGCGGCCGCCTTCGACCTGTCGGCCGAGGGGTCGGAGCGCTGGGTCTATCTCGACCTCGTCTGGCAGGGGGCGCCGGTGCCGAGCGCCACGCTGGACGGCTGGCTGGCCGAGCCGCTGCCCGACGCGCTGGGCGGGCTGACGGTGGGCGACGTGCTGCAGCACCACCGCTCGACCGCCTGGAGCGAGCCGCTGAAGGACCGCGACGGCTGCGCCCGGCTGCGCATCCCGCTTCCCCCGGCCCAGTCGCCGCCGTCGGCGCACATCGCCGCCCGCCCGGCCGGGGCGCGGCCGGAGTTCTTCGACTTCGACCTTCTGCACCAGCCGCTGGCGACCAGCGAGCTCGGCCGCACGCCGCTGGAGACCCTGCATTACGTGGTGTTCGACACCGAAACCACCGGCCTGTCGCCCAGCGGCGGCGACGAGATCATCCAGATCGCCGCCGTGCGTCTGGTGCGCGGGCGCATCCTGACCGGCGAGACTTTCAACACGCTGGTCAACCCGCGCCGCGCCATCCCGCCGGAATCCGTCCCCTTCCACGGCATCACCGACGCGATGGTGGCCGACAAGCCGACCATCGACAAGGTGCTGCCGCAGTTCCGCGCCTTCGTCTCCGGCGCCGTGATGGTGGCGCACAACGCCGCCTTCGACCTGAAGTTCCTGAAGATGAAGGAGAGGGCGAGCGGCGTCGCCTTCGACGGGCCGGTGCTGGACACCATGCTGCTGTCGCGCATGCTGCTCGGCAACGACGGCGACCATACGCTGGACGGCATCGCCGAGCGGCTGGGGATCGAGGTGGTCGACCGTCACACGGCGCTCGGCGACAGCCTCGTCACCGCCGCGGTCTTCCTGCGCATGGTGGAGATGCTGCGCGAACGCGACGTGCGCACGCTGGACGACGCCATCCGCGCCGCCAACATTCTGGTCGAGCTGGCGGCGCGGGAGCGCGCCTTTTGACGGTGCCTCCCCCGGTCCCGGCCCCGCCCCCGGCCGACCCCGCCCCGCCGGGGCCGCCGCGGCGGAGCCGGCCCCTGCGCCTCGACCGGCTGGTGGCGCTGGTCCTGCTGGGCCTGCTGCTGTTCAATCCGCCCTTCCTGCGGCTGTTCGGCCAGGGCGGCACGGTCCTCGGGGTGCCGCTGCTCCATGCCTACAGCCTCGGCGCCTGGGCGCTGGTGATCGCGCTGGCGGCGTTGTGGCTGGAGCGGCGGTGACGGGCATGGCCTGGGCGACCGTCCTCCTCGCCTCCTTCGGCTATCTGCTGCTGCTGTTCGCCATCGCCTGGTGGGCCGACCGGCGGGCCGACGCCGGGCGCAGCGTCATCGCCTCGCCCACCGTCTACGCCCTGTCGCTCGGCGTCTACTGCACGACCTGGACCTTCTACGGCTCGGTCGGGCGGGCGGCGTCGCTGGGCATCGGCTTCCTGCCGATCTATCTCGGCCCCACCCTGCTGATGCTGCTGGGACCGCTGCTGCTCGCCAAGATCCTGCGCATCGCCAAGGTGCAGCGCATCACCTCCATCGCCGATTTCCTGGCGAGCCGCTACGGCCGCAGTCCGCTGCTGGGCGGGCTGGTGGCGCTGATCGCCGTCGTCGGGATCACGCCCTACATCGCGCTGCAGCTCAAGGCCGTCGCCGTCAGCTTCGACGCCCTGACCGGGGCCGACGCCGCGACCGGGCACGGGCTGCCGCTGGGGCTCGACGACGCCTTCCCGGTGGCGCTGGTGATGGCCGCCTTCGCCATCGTGTTCGGCACCCGCCACATCGACGCGACGGAGCATCATCCGGGCATGGTGGCGGCGGTCGCCTTCGAATCGGTGGTGAAGCTGGTCGCCTTCCTGGCGGTGGGCGGCTTCGTCGTCTGGGGCCTGCATGGCGGGATGGGCGACCTGTTCGCGCGGGCAGCCGGCCATCCGGAGATCGCCCGCCTCCTCACCGGCGAGCCGGCGCTCGGCGACGGGGCCTGGCCGACCACCATGCTGCTGGCGGCGCTGGCGGTGCTGTGCCTGCCCCGCCAGTTCCAGGTGATGGTGATCGAGAACACCGACGAGCGGCACCTGACCCGCGCGCTCTGGCTGTTCCCGCTCTACATGCTGCTGATCAACCTGTTCGTGCTGCCGGTGGCGGTGGCCGGGCTGATGCGCTTTTCGGGGCCGGGCGGACCGGCGGTCGATCCCGACCTGTTCGTCGTCGCCCTGCCGCTGGCCGGGGGGAGCGAGGGGCTGGCCCTGCTCGCCTTCCTCGGCGGGCTGTCGGCGGCGGCCGGCATGATCGTGGTGGAGGCCATCGCGCTCTCCACCATGGTCTGCAACGACCTCGTCATGCCCATCCTGTTGCGGGTCCAGCGTCGCCGGCTGGAGCGGGCGGCCGATCTCGCCCCGCTGCTGCTCGCCATCCGCCGGGTGGCGATCGTCGCGATCCTGCTGCTGGGCTACGTCTATTTCCGGGTGGCGGGGTCGGCCTATGCGCTGGTCGCCATCGGCCTGATCTCCTTCGCGGCGGTGGCGCAGTTCGCCCCGGCCCTGATCGGCGGCATCTACTGGACCGGCGCCACGCGGCGCGGCGCCCTGGCCGGGCTGTGCGGCGGCATCCTCGCCTGGGCCTGGACGCTGCTGCTGCCGAGCTTCGCGCGCTCCGGCTGGCTGGACGCCGCCTTCCTCGACCAGGGGCCGTGGGGGATCGCGGCGCTGCGGCCCTACGCCCTGTTCGGGCTGGCGGGGATGGACCCGCTGACCCACTCCCTGTTCTGGAGCGCGCTCGCCAACATCGGCCTCTATGTCGGCGTCTCGCTGCTCGACCGCCCGTCGCCGGGGGAGCGGGTGCAGGCCGCCGCCTTCGTCGGCACCTATGAGGAGGGCGGCCATGACGGGAGCGGCCATGGCGAGGCGGGGGCGCCGCCGGCCGGCCGGCAATGGCGGGGCGACGCCACCGTCGCCGACCTGACCCGCGTGGTCGGCCGCTTCCTCGGCGCGCAGCGCGCCGCCGCCTCCTTCGCCGACCATCCGCCGGACGCGCCGGCCGGGCCGGAGCTGGTCCGCCTGGCCGAGCGGATGCTGGCCGGGGCCATCGGGTCGGCCTCGGCGCGGGTGGCGCTCGCCTCCTCGGTCCCCGGCGGCGCGGTCAGCGCGCCGGAACTGCTGCGCATGCTCGACGAGACCAGCCACGTCATCGAGTACAGCCGCCGGCTCGAACACAAGACGGCGGAGCTGGAACGGGCGAGCGAGGCGCTGCGCGCCGCCAACGACCGGCTGAAGGAGCTGGACCGGCTGAAGGACGAGTTCCTCTCCACCGTGACGCACGAGCTGCGCACCCCGCTGACCTCCATCCGCGCGCTGGCCGAGATCCTGCACGACAACCCGGACATCGAGGGGGAGCAGCGGCAGGAATTCCTCGGCCTGATCATCAGCGAGAGCGAGCGGCTGACCCGCCTGATCAACCAGGTGCTGGACATGGCGAAGATCGAGGCCGGCGAGATCGACTGGCACATCGGCCCGATGGCGCTGGGGCCGGCCCTGGACCAGGCGGTGGCCGCCACCGGCCAGCTCTTCCGCGACCGCGGCATCGATCTGGCGGTGGAGGTGCCGGACGGGCTTCCCCCGGTCACCGGCGACCCCGACCGGCTGATCCAGGTCGTGGTCAACCTGCTGTCCAACGCCGCCAAGTTCACGCCGCCCGGCGGCCGGGTGACGCTGGCGGCGAAGCCCGGTGACGGGCGGGTTCTCGTCACCGTCGCCGACAGCGGCCCCGGCATCGCGCCGGAGCATCACGGCCCGATCTTCGAGCGCTTCCGCCAGGTCGGCGACACCATGACCGACAAGCCGCAGGGCACCGGGCTCGGCCTTGCCATATGCAAGCGAATCGTCGAGCATCTCGGGGGGCGCATCGGGGTGGACAGCCGGCCGGGGTGCGGCGCGGTCTTCTGGTTCACCGTGCCCGCGGCACCACAACCTGACCTTGGACACGGTTGACGGGGGTTTTTCGGCAACGGTCCGGCACAACGGTGCAAAGAATTCCAAAGGACTACTTCCCGTACCGTCTTTCACCCCCTATGGTGGGCCGAACGGGATAGGCCGACGGAACGGCTTTGGAAGAGCGGATGGGACGTATCCTGGTTGTTGACGACGAGCGCGACGTCGAAGTGCTGATCACCCAGCGCTTTCGCCGGGCCGTCCGCAACGGAGAGCTGGAATTCCTGTTCGCCCATGACGGGGAGGAGGCGCTGGCGACCCTGCGCTCCAACCCCGATATCGACATGGTGCTGAGCGACATCAACATGCCCGGCATGGACGGGCTGACGCTCCTCGACCATCTGCCCAAGGTGAATGCCGATGTCCGCGCCGTGATGGTGTCGGCCTACGGCGACCTCGGCAACGTGCGCGCGGCGATGAACCGCGGCGCCTTCGACTTCATCACCAAGCCGATCGACTTCGCCGACCTGGAAGCGACCATCCGCAAGACGCTGTCGGTCTGCGCCGCCGAGCGCCGGCTGCGCGAGGCGCTGGAGGAGACGCGCACGGCGGAGGCGGCGTCGCGCGCCCAGGCCGCCCGGCTGCGCCGCATGCTGGACGCCAGCCCGGTCGGCGTCACCATCGCCGCGCCGGACGGCGAGATCCTCTATTGCAACCAGCGCTGCGCCGACCTGCTGGGCCTGACGACGGCGGAGCTGCAGCGGCGCGGCACCGCCGCCCTGCACCAGTGCGCCGAGGACGGCGACCGGCTGCTCGACCGGCTGCGCGCCGGGCTGACCGTGCGGGACGAGGAGTTCACCTTCGTCCATGCCGACGGCAGCACGATCTGGACCATCCTGTCCTTCGACCAGACGGTGTACGAGGGACGGACGGCGACCATCGTCTGGCTCTACGACATCACCGAGCGCAAGGTCCAGGCGGAGGCGCTGCGCCGCGCCAAGGAGGCCGCCGAACAGGCGCTCGCCGACCTGGAGCGCATGCAGTCCGATCTGGTGCGGGCGGAGAAGATGGCGGTCATCGGCCAGCTCATCGCCGCCGTGGCGCACGAGATCAACACGCCCGTGGGCATCGCCCTGACCGCCGCCACCCACCTGTCCACCGCGTCGGAACGGGTCGTCGGCAGCTTCCAGGACGGGCAGCTGCGCAAGAGCGACTTCCAGGACTATATCGGGACGGCGCAGGAGGTCTCCTCCCTGCTGGTCACCAGCATCGAGCGGGCCGCCGCCCTGATCCAGAGCCTGAAGCTGGTGACGGAGGGGCAGAGCTCCACCCCGCGCAGCCGCTTCGACCTCAGGGAGTATCTGCAGGACATCGTGCTGGCCGTGCGGGTGCAGCCGGTCGCCGCCGGGCACGAGCTGGTGCTGGACTGCGCCGAGGGGCTGATCCTCGACAGCTATCCCGGCGCCCTGACCGAGGTCCTGATCAACCTGCTGAACAACGCCTTCCACCACGCCTTCGCCCCCGGCCAGGGCGGCAGGGTGCTGGTGTCGGCCCGGCCGCTGCCGGACGACCGGGTGGAACTGCGGGTCTGCGACAACGGCCGCGGCATCCCGGCGGAGATCCTGCCGCGCCTGTTCGAACCCTTCACCACCACCCGCCGCGGGTCGGGCAGCATGGGGTTGGGGCTCTATGCCACCTTCAACCTCGTCACCGGCAGGCTGAGCGGGGAAATCCATGCGGAAAGCGAGCCGGGCAAGGGCACCACCCTGCTGCTCCGGCTGCCGCTGGACGCGCCTTGATCGACAGGATTCCTGCGCGATGGAAGACGAGATGGAGACGGTCACCGCCGGCGGCGCCCCGGACTCTGTGGAAAGCACCATCGCCAGCGCCCGCCGCTACCGCGACAAGGTGCTGGCCGACCTGCCCGGCCTGATCATCCACCGCGGCGACCACATCGTTCATTGCAACGAGGGGCTGGCCCGGCTGCTGGGCTACCAGGCGCCGGACGACGTGCTGGTGCTGCCGAGCGTGCTCGACCTCGTTCCGGAAGACGCGCTGGTGGCCGAGCGCAGCGCCTATGCCGAGTGTCTGGCCGGCGTCACCCGCAGCGACCTGCGCCGGACCAAGCGGCGGCGCGCCGACCGGTCGGTGCAATGGTTCGACCAGCTGCTGGAGCCGATCGACTGGGGTGGCGAGCCCGCCGTGCTGGAGATGCTGGCCCGGGTTCGCCCGCCGGCCGGCTTCACCGAGATGCCGGAACAGTGGCAGCTGCTGCAGGCGGCCATCGACGCCATGCCGAACGGCGTGCTGATGCTGGCCGGCGACCTGTGCATGGAGGGATGAACAGCGAGTTCCTGCGGCTGTTCGACTATCCCCCCGGCCTGTTCCCGCCGGGCACGCCGATGGACGTCATGCTGCGCTACAACTACGAGCGCGGCGACTTCGGCGACGTCGACCCCGACGCCACCATCGCCATGCTGATGAAGCGGTTCGAGGTGCGCGGGGTCATCAACGCCGAGCGGCGCGTTCCGAACGGCCGGGTGATCGACATCCGCACCGCGCCGCGCGCCGACGGCGGCTTCGTCGTCACCCACCTCGACATCACCGACCGCATCCGCATCGAGGACGAGCTCCGCCAGGCCAAGGAGCGGGCCGAGGCCGCCGCCCGCGAGCTGCGCGAGGCGCAGCAGCAGCTCGTCGTGCAGGAGAAGATGGCCTCGCTCGGCCAGCTCACCGCCGGCATCGCGCACGAGCTGAAGAACCCGCTGAACTTCGTCAACAACTTCGCCGAGCTGTCGGGCGAGCTGCTGGACGAGCTGTGCGCGCTGATCAGCCCGCTGTCCGCCCAGCTCGATCCCGACCAGAAGGCCGATTTCGACGAGCTGGTGGGCAGCCTGCACAGCAACCTGCGCAAGATCGCCGAGCATGGCCGGCGGGCCGACGGCATCGTGAAGAGCATGCTGGCCCATTCCCGCGGCGGCAGCGGCGAATGGCGCAACACCGAGCTGAACGTCCTGATCGAGGAGAGCCTGGCGCTGGCCTATCACGCCGCCCGCGCCCAGGACCGCGAATTCAACGTCTCCTTCAACCGGCATTACGATCCGGCGGCCGGCACGCTGGACCTCGTCCCGCAGGACATGTCGCGGGTGCTGGTCAACCTGTTCACCAACGCCTTCTACTCGGTCCGGCGGCGTCAGCGGGACGGTGGTGAAAATGACTACCGTCCGCAACTGACCATCACCACAATCGACTGTAACGACAAGGTCCAGATCAAGGTACACGACAACGGCGCCGGCATGTCCAAACCGGTGATTGATAAATTGTTTACGCCCTTCTTCACCACGAAACCTACGGGTGAAGGTACCGGTTTGGGTCTTTCTCTCAGCTACGACATCGTGGTACATCAACACAGGGGCCGATTCGACGTCAGCAGCGTCGAGAACGAATACGCCGAGTTCACGATCACGCTGCCACGGGTCGTTCCGCCGGTGTCGCTAGGGGAGCGCCGCAAGCCATGACCGTCGGGATCCTGGTCGTAGACGATGAACCCGATATGGAAGACCTGTTCCGTCAGCGCTTCCGCACGGAGCTGCGCAACGGGCAGGTCGCGCTGCACTTCGCCAGTTCGGCCGAGGAGGCGCTGGAGCGCATCCATACCGGGCTGCAGCCGGAGGCCGTCCTCGTCCTCAGCGACATCAACATGCCGGGGATGAGCGGGCTGGAGCTGCTCGGCCGTCTGCGGATGGAGATGCCCAACATCCCGGTCGTCATCGTCACCGCCTATGGCGACGACGAGAACCAGCGCCGCGCCATGGCCGGCGGCGCCACCGACCTCGTCACCAAGCCGGTCGACTTCGCCGCGCTGAAGAAGCTGGTGAACACCGTCGTGTCCGGCTCGCAGGCCGCCTGAGGCGCCGGCACTCTCGTCACCCGCTTGCCATCAGCCACCGGCCAGCGCGACCAGGACGGTCAGCGTCGCCCCTGCCGGCACCGCGGCGTCCAGCCCGCCCAGCCGGCGCACGTCCTCCTGCCCGAGATAGACGTTCACGAAGCGGTGCAGTTCGCCGTCGGCGTTGAACAGCCGGTCGCGCAACGTCTCCCGCCCATCGGTCAGGGCGGCCAGTGCCTCGCGCACCGTGGTCCCGCCGACCGTCACGCGGTCGCGCCCGCCGATGAAGCCGCGCAGCGGCGTCGGGATGCGAACGGTGACCTCGCTCATGCAACGTCCTCCTTACCTGTCTCCGGCCCGGCCTCGGAACCGGTCCGCGCATCCGCCCCGCCGGACGCCGCCTGCCGCACGGCCTCCTCCGCCTCGCGGGCGAGGTCGGCCAGGAACCCGCGCACCTGCCGGGCCTTCACCAGATCGATGCGCAGGTCCAGCGGGTCCTTGAATCCCGCCTCATAGGACCAGCCCTCGTAATGGCTGTCCATCCGCGCGTCGGTGGAGGCGAGATGGTCGAGCACGAGCTGGTCCAGGCTTTCCGTCGGCTGCTGGGCGACGTCGGCGAACTGCAGCTCCGACACCCGCTCCACCAGGGCGGCATCGGCGGCGACCGTCTCATAGAGGCCGCGCAGGCGCAGCTCGTTCAGCACCGGCCTGGTGGTGCGGGCGAGGAAGCGGCGGTCGATCAGCCAGCGGCGCATCGCCCGCTCGGTCGCGAGCTCCCGCATCAGCTCGGCGAATTCGGCGTCGGTCAGGTCGTTGCGGCGGCACCAGCCGGCCAGCGCCGCGGGATCGGCGAGGCCATGACGGACGCAGAAGCGCTGGACCTCCTCCGCCACCGCCTGCCCGTCCGCCACCACCCCGACCACGTCGGCGAGTTGCACCGCCAGCAGCCGGCCCAGCGCCGCGGCGTTGATCTCGGCGAAGTCGGTCCGGTGCAGGGCGGCGTGGCTGGCGATGGCCGACAGCGGCACGGTGTGGCCGCCCTTCTCCACCCGCCGGTCGCGGTCGTACAGCACGTCGAAGAAGTGGGAGCGGTTGAAGGCGAAGGGGACGCGCGGCGGCAGCCGGTCCGGCGTCAGCCCGGCGAGATGGCGCAGCAGCGCCTCGGCATCCTGCCGCTTCACGTCGACGGCGCCGGTCGCCAGGAAGGCGTCGAGCCGCCCGGCCTCCTCCGCGCTCAGCCCCGCCTCGGCCCAGATGCGGTCGCGGGTGCGCTCGGGGAAGAACAGCCGCTTGGCGGCATCCACCACCCGGTCGCGCAGCGCCCCGTCGATGACGCCGGCCTCCTGCGCCGCCGCAAGGCCGGCGCGCAGGTTCACCAGCGGCTCGGACAGCGGGAAATAGCCGTCCTCCGCCCCGGCATGGGCCAGCGCCACCTCGTCGTCGCCGGTGACCGTGCCGTCCTGGTACCAGCCGACCACCGTGCCGACGCCGACCATGCCGAAATGCGCGCACTCCACCGCCCGCAGCGCTCCCATGCTGGAGCTGCCGAAGACGGCGACGCCGCAGTGCAGGGCGTAGAGCAGTTCCTTGTGCCAGACCGCCAGCGACTGGCCGAACACCCCGTCGATCAGGGCGATGACGTCCGGCCGGTGGATGGTCATGGCGCTGAGCACGTCGGCCTGGCCCGCCGGAGGCAGATAGACTGCGTCGGGCAGCAGGGTGCGGGCGTCCTCGACCGGCATGGTCGGCCCGAGAAAGACGACGATCTTCATCAGGCCGCCCCCGCCCGCAACGCCTCGGCGAACGCCACCGGGCGGGCGCCCGGCGTGTAGAAGTCGAAGTTGTAGCCCTCCAGCCCCGGCACCACCACGCGCGCGACGGGGATCCCCATCTCCGGCTTGGTCAGGTCGAAGGCGATGGCCTGCTCGATCCCCACCCGGCGCAGGCAGCCCAGCAGCACCGCGATGTCGCCTTCGAAGGTGGGGGTGGAGCGGTCGGGGTGAGCCCGGCCGTGGACGGTGGCCGGCGCCGCCTCCAGCCCCGCCACCTGGGCCGGCGTGTCGGCGCCCTGGTTGCGCAGCACGTCGCGGCGGAAATGGTCATCGCGCGAGCCGGCGATCAGCACCAGCCGCGACTGCACCGCCTCGGTCAAGGCGCGGCACATGGCGACCGCCGGCTCCAGATGGGTGCCGTAGCCGCGATACATGCCGCCATGGCGGAAGTCCTTGTCGTAGACGATGGCCATGTAGGTCGGCACCCCGGTGTCCGCCGTCACGTCGTAGAGCAGCGGCACGATTCCGGCGGCGGCGAAGCGGCGGACGAGGTCCTGGACCGCCGGGCTGTCCACCGTCTCCAGCGCCACGCGCGGCGTCAGGATGCCGTGGCGGTTGCCGGCATAGCGCCAGCAGGCGACGGCGTCGCGCTCGATCACCTCGTACAGCGCGGCGGCCACCGCCTCCAGGATGTGGTTGCCGCTGGCCAGCCCGTTGGTGCCCATGGCGAACAGGTTGCGCAGGCCGCGCCCGCCCGGCGGGCCGAGCATGGCGACCGCGGTCCAGGGGGCGGCGGCCGGACGGCCGCCGATCAGGTCCCAACCCCACACCCAATGCTCGGCCAGGTCGGTGCGGAAGGCGCCGTGGCGGGTGCCGGCCAGCCGCTCCACCGGGATGTGGCCGTCGGCCGGCAGGTCGTTCCAGGCGCATTCGACGGGCGGCAGGCCGACCGTCTCGGCATGGAACAGCTCGATCCCCTCCATCGCCGCCGAGACGGTGGCCGCGGCGAGGCTGAAGCCCTTCCCGGCGCTGTTGGACAGGGTCGGGCTGTTGGGCCGGTGGCCGAGCACCGTATGGATGCCGATGCGGTCCAGCCCGGTGACGTCGGCCAGCCGGGTGATGCCGCAGGCCAGCAGGTGCGGCCGGATGCGCTCCAGCGTCTCCTCCGGAGTGGCTGTCCGGTGGGTGCCGAGGAAAAAGCGCTTGCGGGCGTGGTGGACGCGATCGCCGAGCCGGATGCCCGGCCCGGCGCCGCTGACGGAACCAGCCGCTTCCGGCCGCCCGGGATCAGGCATTTTCCGTCCCGTCGCCCTCGTCCACCGACGGAGCGGCCGGCGTGCCGATGGCCGGCGTGGCCGCGGCGGGCATCGCCGTGGCGGGCATCGCCGTCGCCGGGGTGGCCGCAGCCGGCATCGCCGTCGCAGGCATGGCCGTCGCAGGCATGGCCGTTGCCGGAGTGGCGGCGGCCGGCATCGCCGTGGCCGGGGTGGCCGCAGCCGGGAACCCGGTGGCCGGGAAGGCGGTCGCCGGAGTGGCCGTCGCCGGAGTCGAGGCCGCCGGGAAGGCGGTCGCCGGCATCGCCGTGGCCGGGGTGGCGGCAGCGGGCATCGCCGTAGCCGGGGTGGCGGTCGCCGGAGTCGCTGCCGCCGGCATCGCCGTGGCCGGCATGGCCGTCGCCGGGGTCGCGGCCGCCGGCATCGCCGTGGCGGGGGTGGCCGTGGCCGGCATCGCGGTCGCCGGAGTCGCAGCGGCCGGGGTGGCCGCAGCCGGGAAGCCGGTGGCCGGGAAGGCCGTCGCCGGAGTAGCCGTGGCCGGAGTGGCCGTCGCAGGCATCGCCGTCGCCGGGGTGGCGCTGGCCGGCATGGCGGTCGCGGGGGTCGCCGAGGCCGGCATGGCGGTGGCGGGAGTTGCGCTGGCCGGCATCGCCGTTGCAGGAGTGGCCGCGGCGGGGGTGGCCGAG
Source organism: Azospirillum thermophilum (assembly GCF_003130795.1). Classification (NCBI taxonomy): domain Bacteria; kingdom Pseudomonadati; phylum Pseudomonadota; class Alphaproteobacteria; order Rhodospirillales; family Azospirillaceae; genus Azospirillum; species Azospirillum thermophilum. The sequence goes on along the minus strand of NZ_CP029353.1, from coordinate 638,487 downwards.
GCCGGCATCGCCGTCGCCGGAGTGGCGGCGGCGGGCATCGCGGTGGCAGGGGTCGCGGTGGCGGGCATCGCCGTCGCCGGGGTCGCCGTGGCGGGGTTGGCCGTGGCGGGCATGGCGGACGCCGGCAGGGCGGTGGCCGGCATCGCCGCGGCGGGGTTGGCCGTGGCCGGGGTGGCCGAGGCCGGCAGGGCGGTCGCCGGGGTGCTGGCGGCAGCGGCGCTGGCGATCGACTCGGCGATCACGCCCTGCTCGGCGCCCTTCACGCCGCTCAGGCTGCGCAGCGCGTCGGCGGCGGTGGCGCGGACATCCTCCGCGCTCACTCCCGCGAAACCGTTGGCCTGCAGCAGAGCCTGCTTGCCCGCGGCGTCCAGGCTGTTGAGCTGGGTGCGGAACTCGACGTCGGTGGCGAGGCGCTTGATGAGATCCAGTGCTCGGCTGTCAACCATGATGGCTATCCCCCCTGTTTACCGCTGTTCCCCAAAGGTCCTGTAACGGGCGGCGGGAGTATATAAGATCGTAGGATGTGCGCCAGAGCTTCCTTGCGATCTACACGCGAATGTAACGACTGGACAAGTCTCGATTGCCTTGACCAGCAACCGAACGCTGCAGGGCCGCCGACCGATCCGTCAGCCGCCGAGCAGCCCGCGCACCGACTCGAGCAGCGCCGGACCGGCGAAGGTGCCGATCACCAAGCCGGCCAGCAGGCCGATCAGGCCGGCGACCAGCGCCCCGCCCGACCGGCGCTCCCGCCGGGTGCCCATGGCCGCGGAGCCGCCACGCTCTTCGGTTGCATCGGCCTCGCCCCCGCCCTGCGACGGACGCATGGAGCCGCTGTAGTCGGCGGCGACGGCCGAGTTCCATTCCCGGACCCGCGCCTGCGCCTGGGCGAGGTCGGCATCGGTCGGCGACCGGTCGCGGCCGTGCACGATCTCCCAGGCCAGCGCCAGGAAGCGGCCGGTGGTCCGGCCGTCGGGGCTGAAGATGATGGCGGGCATCCGCCGGTAGGTGGCCTTGACCACGTCGATGTCGTAGGGGATGGCGGTGCGGAACAGCAGGTCGCCGTAGTCGGCGCGGAGCTGCTTCAGCGTCTCGCGCCCGACCTCGTCGTTGGCGACCGACAGCATCAGGACGCCGGCCACCGACAGGCCCGGGTTCAGGCCGCCCTGGATATGCTCGACCACCGACAGGGTGCGCCGCAGCCCGTCCAGGGCATAGCGGCCGGGGAAGACCGGGACGACCAGCCGGTCCGACGCGGCCAGCGCGCCGGCCGCGAGATGGCCCAGCGCCGGCGGGCAGTCGATCACCACATAGTCCGGCGCGTTGTCGGAGAAGCGCAGCGCCCGCCGCAGCCCGCGCTGCGACCCGCCGCGCCCGTCCAGCGCGTGCTCCAGCGAATAGAGCTTGCGCGCGCCGACGATCATCGACAGGCCGGGAAAGCTGGTTGGGGTCAGGGCGTCCTCGACGAAGACCTCCTGGTTCAGCAGGTCGTTGATGCCGACCTTGGCCTTTTCCTTGAGGAGGAAGTTGCCCGACGCGCTGCTCTGCGGGTCGAAGTCGATCAGCACCACCGACTTGCCGAGGGCGGCAAGGCTGATCGCCAGATTGACGGCGGTGGTCGTCTTGCCGACGCCGCCCTTCTGGTTGTAGACCGCAACGATGGTCGGCTGCCGCGTCTCCGCCGCATCGAAGACGTCGTCGTCGTTCAGCATGTCCGTCCCGCTTCATCCCGATTTCACCGGCCCAGCCGGCCACCCGCGCGAACATACCGTCACGGGCGCAATGGGCAAGTGATGGATAAGGGGCGCGGGGCGCGGGACGGGCGGCATATGGCCCGCCCGCCCCGCTCCGCCGGACTCAGAACCGGTAGCCCAGGGACGTGAAGACGTTGTGGTCCCTCACGTCCTGTCCGAACTTCCCGTCATAGCCGACCTGCCAGGAGACCGGCCCGGAGGCCAGAGTCACCGCCGCCCCCACCCGCAGGCCGTCGCGGTCCGGCCGGTCGAAGCCGCGGCTGACCGTGCCGAGGCTGCTGAAGCTGCGGTTCGCCAGGGTGGCGCTCAGCGTCTCGGCCCCGCGGACGCGGTTCCATTCATAGCTGACGCGGGCCTGCGGGATGATCGACAGGCTCTCGGCCGTGAAGCGGTGGGCGACCTGGGCGCCCAGATCCCAGCTCCAGCCCTTCCGCGTCTGGTCGGGGAGGACGCCGTTCAGGTGAATCGCCTCGGACTCCGTGTAGCCGTCGACGGTGGCGCGGGTGTAGCGCGCCCCCGCCACCGGGCCGAAGGACCAGTCGCCGCCGCCCAGGTCGTAGCCGGCCTCGCCGCCGACCGACCAGCTCCGCCCGTTGGTGTCGCCGCGGGCGGTCAGGCCGTAGGCGCCGGTCTCGCGGCTGATCCGGTCGTAGCGGTCGAAGGCCCAGGTACCCGACAGCGAGCCGAAGAAGCCCTGCCAGGCCGCCGCGACATAGGGGCTGACCGACCAGGAGCGCTGCTTGGCGCCGCCGATCTCCTTGAAGGAGAGGGTGTTGCGCCCGGCGCCGACCGCGAGGCCGACGGTCAGGGTCTCCGAGAGGCGCAGGTCGGCGCCGACCGTCGCGGTGCGGGCATCGCCTTCGCCCGCACCCGACGCGCCGGAGCCGTTCATCCGGTTGAAGTCGAGGGTGCCGGCGACCCAGCCGGTCAGGGCCGGGCCGGAGGACGCGGCGCCCATCGCCTGGTCGCGGCCGGCGAAGAGCTGGAGCGCGCCCAGATGGCTGCGGACGGCGCGCGTCGCCGCCTCGGACATCGACAGCGAGGCGTTGCCGAGCCCGCGGGCGAGCGGCAGCGCGGTTTCCCGCAGCGACTCGATGGCCAGCGGATCGACATAGGTGGGCAGCGTCAGCCGGTAGACCAGCACCATCGTGTCGACTTTGGCGCCGGCGTCGTAGGCCGCGCCGACCTGATGGCCGTTGCGGGTCAGGAAGTCGTTGTCGTTCCCGACGAACAGGAACACGTCGTCGGGGCGCGCCGGGTCGAGCGCCGGCAGGATGCCCATGGCCTCCCACTTCTCCGACAGCAGGTTGGCGTCCTGCGCCCCGCCATTGTGCAGCCCGAACCGGCCGAGCTGCCCGTTGTTGTTGATGTTGAGGAAGCTGGTGTAGGCGACCGGGGTGACCGACGCCACCAGCGACCCGCCCGGCGCCACCGGCGTCGCCCCCTCGTAGGCGGTGCCGACGAGGTTGGTGGCGCCGGAGATGTCGACGATGTCGATGCTGCGGTAGAGCGAGTTGGTCCCGCTCAGGCCCTGGCCGTTGTTGCTGTCGCGCGACAGCACCAGGAACTGCTTGTCGTTCAGCGCCAGCATCTCGCTCTGCGCCGCGACCTGGGTGCGGCCGCCGCTCTGGTAGGTCGGCAGCGGCACGACATAGTGACCGATCAGCCGCGGGTTGTCGGGGTTGGAGGCGACGTCATAGACCAGCATCCGGGTGTTGCGCCGGGTGGCGCTGCTGCCGCCGGTTCCGCCGTCCTGGCGGGTGGCGCTCTGCAGCAGGGCGACCAGCTTGCCGCGGTCCGGCGTCAGCGCCAGCCCTTCCAGCCCCTGGTTGTTCTGGCGCCCGGCGGTCGGGTCGAGCGGGCTCGGGGCCGGCTGGTTGGGGCCGGGATTGTTCGACGAGAAGTCCAGCGTCCCGTTGCGGACGGGCAGCAGCGCCGCCGGCGGCTGGATCGCCGACATCATCCGGCCGGACGCCGAGAAGCGGTAGATGTAGGGGCCGTATTCGTCGCTGATGTAGAAGCTGCCGTCCGGCATGCGCACGACGGCCTCGGTGTCCAGGCTGATCTTGCCGTTGAAGGCCTGCGGCAGCACCGGGAAGCCGCCCGACGCCGCGCGCACCCCGGTGCGCGGCTGCGGATCGAGGCCGGTGGTGACCGCCCCGCTGGCCTCGGTCAGCAGCGTCGTGTCCAGCAGGCTCAAGGAGAGCTGGGATTGCTGGCCGCGCCCCGCCGGCGGCGCCGCCGAGCCGTAATAGGGCGTGAGCGTGATGGCGAGCGTATTGAGGCGCGGGCGGTAGTCGGTCGTCCCGGCGGCGTTGTAGCCGCGGTCCGGCAGGGCGAACATGATGCCGGAATAGCTGTCGCCGGTGCGGCGCCAGGACCGTGCATCGAACGTCAGCCCCGACATCGACCCGAAGGTCTCCCCGAACCTGTCGCGCGCCGCGGAATCGATCCGCCCGACGCCGACCAGCCCCTGATTGACGAAGGCCGCCCCGCCCAACGTCACGCTGTCGGCCACCTGGGCGGCAGCCCCCTGGGCCATCGGCCCCTGAACCGCCAGCGCGAGCAGGCCGGTCGCGGACAGCAGCAGCGCCCGCAGCCGCCCGCCCCCGAAGGAGTTATGCATTAGGTCATCCCCAACTTATCGTTAGGGGGCTGTGTGTGACGGAGCTTTGCTACAACGGCCCGACGGTTTCATGACGTTTTCGCGTCAGGCGGCAAAGCTGGAGATGGCCGCGCAGGCTCACCCGGTATCGCCGGCAAACGAAAAGGCCCGGCGTAATCGCCGGGCCTTCTCGTCGGGTTGGAGCCCCGAAAAACTCAATGGCGGAGGGAGAGGGATTCGAACCCTCGATACCCTTTTGGGGTATACACACTTTCCAGGCGTGCGCCTTCGACCACTCGGCCACCCCTCCGTGGAGGCCGGTTTATAATGGGGTCGGCTTCGTCATGCAAGCGTCAGATTGCACCTCCGCAGCATTTTTACGCAGCCGTCCGTCCCGCCAGTTCGGCCACCAGATCGGCGACCGTGCGGCACAGCAGCGCGATGTCCTGCGGGCGGGACAGGCGGTGGTCGCCGTCCTTCACGAAGGTCAGACGGACATCGTCGGTCGCCAGCCTCTCTGCCAGGGTCAGGCTGCGCTGCCACGGCACGTCCGGGTCGCACATGCCGTGCAGGACGCGAACCGGTACCGTCACGCCGATCGGCCCGCGCAGCAGCAGGTGGTCGCGGCCGTCCTCGATCAGGGCGCGGGTGATCGGCTGCGGCTCCGGCCCGTACTCCGACGGGCGCAGCCACACGCCCTCCTCGCGGATGGCGCGGCGGATGTCCTCGTCGAAGAGGTCCCACATCAGGTCGTCGGTGAAGTCCGGCGCCGGGGCGATGCCGAGCAGCCCGGCCACCCGTTCCGGGCGGCGCAGCGCCGTCAGCAGCATCATCCAGCCGCCCATCGAGGAACCCACGAGGATCTGCGGCCCGCTGGTCACCGCGTCCAGCACCGCCAGCGCGTCGTCGGCCCACAGCCCGATGGTGCCGTCGGCGAAGCGTCCGCTGGACGCGCCGTGGCCCTGGTAGTCGAAGCGGGTATAGGCCAGCCCCTGGCCGACCGCCCACTCCTCCAGCGCCACGGCCTTGGTGCCGGTCATGTCGGACATGAAGCCGCTGAGGAACATCACCCCCGGCCGGCCATCCCCCGGGCGGGCGGCTGGGGTGTGACGATAGGCTATGGTGGCGGCGCCGCGCGGTAGGCTATGGTGCGCGCCGCCCGAAACGGCAGCGGATCCGGTCATTGCGGTTGGCTTCCCTGTCACGATCGGGACCAGCCCTGACGGAAACCCGGTCCCATGGAACTCTCCAGCCACCTTAACACCGACGACGCCCCGCGCAACCCGGCAGCCCTGCCGCAGGACGGGGGCGGCTGGCCCGGCGGACGGGCGCCGACGGTGCTGCAGGTGGTGCCGGAGCTGGTGACCGGCGGGGCGGAGCGCGGCTGCATCGACATGGCGCTGGCGCTGCAGGAGGCCGGCGGACTGCCGCTGGTCGCCTCCCAGGGCGGGCCGATGGTGCGCGAGCTGGACCGCGCCGGCATCCGCCACATCACCCTGCCGCTCGCCTCGAAGAACCCGCTGACCATCCGGCGCAACGCGAAGAAGCTGGCGCGGATCATCGTCGAGAGCCGGGTGGACATCGTCCACGCCCGCTCCCGCGCGCCGGCCTGGAGCGCCTGGCTGGCCTGCCGGGAGACCGGGGCAGCCTACATGACCACCTTCCATGCGCCCTACAACATCTCCGGGGCGCTGAAGCGGCGCTACAACTCCGTGATGGCGCGCGGCGAGCGGGTGATCGCCATCTCCGACTTCGTGCGCCGCCACATCCTGGAGAATTACGACACCGACCCGGCACGCATCCGCACCATCCACCGCGGCATCGACCCGGCCGTCTTCTCGCCGGAGCAGGTCAGCCCGGCCCGGCTGGTGACGCTGGCCAAGGAATGGCGGCTGCCCGACGACCGCGCGGTGATCCTGCTGCCCGGCCGGCTGACCCGCTGGAAAGGCCAGACCGTCCTGATCGACGCGCTGGCCGAGCTGGGGCGCAAGGACGTGCTGGCCCTGCTGGTCGGCTCCGACCAGGGGCGCAGCGGCTACCGGCAGGAGCTGGTGGAGCGGGTGCGCCGCGCCGGGCTCGACGGGGTGGTGCGCATGACCGACCATTGCAGCGACATGGCCGCCGCCTACCTGCTGTCGGACGTCGTCGTCTCCGCCTCGCAGGAGCCGGAGGCCTTCGGCCGAGTCATCGTGGAGGCGCAGGCGATGGGCAAGCCGGTGATCGTCTCGGCCATCGGCGCCTACCAGGAGACCGTCATCCCCGGCGAGACCGCCTGGGTGGTGCCGCCGGCCGATGCCAAGGCGCTCGCCAAGGCGCTGGACGAGGCGCTGTCCCTGACCCCGGAGCAGCGCGACGCCATCGGCGCCCGCGCCCGCGCCTTCGTCGCCGACCGCTACACCAGGCAGCGGATGTGCGGCGACACGCTCGCCGTCTATGCCGAACTGATGGCCGGGCGGCGGCGCTGAGCCCATATCATCCCCTCCCGCACCCCTTTCGCGACCCCAAGCCTCCGGACACCATGGCCGACATCCAGCAGCTTCCCGGCATCTCCACCGTCATCGACCGCTACGACGGCGTGATCCTCGACCTGTGGGGGGTGATCCACGACGGGGAGCAGCCCTACCCCGGCGTTCCCGACTGTCTCGACCGACTGCGGGCGGCCGGCAAGACCATCTGCCTGCTGTCCAACGCGCCGCGCCGCACCGGCGGCGTCATCGCCAAGCTGCAGGGCATGGGGATCGGACGCGAACGCTACCACCATGTCATGACGTCGGGCGAGGCGACCTACGACGCGCTGCGGCTGCGCGACGATCCCTGGCACGCCGCGCTGGGCCGCCGGCTCTACCATATCGGTCCGGACCGCGACCGCGACGTCTATGACGGGCTCGGCTACGTGCTGGCGGAGCGGCCGGAGGAGGCCGACTTCGTCGTCAACACCGGCATCGTCGTGTTCGGCGAGACGCTGGAGGACTACCAGCCGCAGCTCGACGCCTGCCTGCGGGCCGGGCTGCCGATGATCTGCGCCAACCCCGACCTGGTGGTGATGGTCGGGCCGCAGATGGTGATCTGCGCCGGCACGCTGGCCGCCCGCTACGAGGAGATGGGGGGCGAGGTGCGCCAGCACGGCAAGCCCTTCGCCCCGGTCTACGGCCGCTGCCGCGACCTGCTGGGCATCGCCGACCCGCGGCGCATCCTGGCGGTGGGCGACAGCTTCCGCACCGACGTGGCCGGCGCGAACGCCGCCGGGCTCGACGTGGCGCTGGTCACCGCCGGCATCCACCAGGAGGAGCTGGGCGGGGCCGCCTGGGGCGAGGCGGTCGATCCGGTCCGGCTGGCGCAGGTGGCGGAGGCCGCCGGCCATATCCCGACCTACAGCCTGCCCAGCCTGCGCTGGTAGGCGGGCGCCGGTTCGGGCGTCCCCGGTTCGGGCGTCCCTGAGTCAGTCGTCGAGCGGAACGGCATCGTCCATCGCCTTGCGCAGGATGGAGGAGGGACCGTTTTCCGAAAAGCCGCGGACACCGATGGCCGTGCGGTAATAGCTGACGATGAAGACGCGGATGGAGGCGGTCAGATTCGCCTCCCCCTTCCGCTGATCTATTTGTGTACAAATCTCGTTGAGGGTCATCCCCTCCCGTTCGCAGATTTCCTTCAGCGATTCCCAAATATACGGTTCCATGCGCAGGCTTGTGCGCCGGCCGCTGACCTTCACATTCCTGCAGACCAGGAGCGGCCCTTCCTTTCCTCCGCTTGTGCGAGCCATCTGAGTCCCTGATCTCCACCCGTTGAGAGTCCGCTATCAGACGTGGCAGATATACATCCACTTGTATGAGGATATTGCAAGCGGCGTGTGCCGTCCAAGCTGTTTTCGACCGCTGGTCGCGATGGCCGGCCACAAAATACAACGCAGCGCGTGGGATGGGGTGGGATTTGCCCTCGGCGCGATGAAACGCCGGCGGGGTGGAAAACAGGCTTCCTTTCCTGAATCCTGCGCTATACCAGTGCGGTCCGGCGCCGGCGGAAGGCCGGCCGCGGACGAGATCGACGGACTTGACGGGGGAGTGGACGGCGATGGGACGTCCAACGGGGGCACGTCCTGTGGGATGGAAGGTCGTGATGCTGCTGGCGGCGGCGCTCGGCGCGGCGGGGCCGGGAGTGGCGCTGCCGGCCCATGCGGCCGATCCCGCCCTGCCCGAGGCGCGGATCCGGACGGAGGTGACCCGCCTCGTCCCGCCGCCCTGGAGGGTCGAGGAGGTGACCGTCACCCCCCAGCCGGGCCGCGGCGGCCCCGCCGCCTCCTCTTCGTCCTCCTCTTCCGCCACCAGCACCGCGACCGCCCGGGTCGTCGTCCGGCTGAGCCTGGGCGAGCCGACCTTCACGGTCGAAGGGCGCGACGGCCCGCTGACCTTCATCCGGCCGGTGGCGGCGCCGCCGCTGGAAAAGACGCTGAATGCCGTCGCCACGGTGACGCGCGGCAAGACCGGCGTCGAAACCCGCATCGACCTGAAGAACCCCGAGGTGATGCAGGGGCTGGGACAGCCGGCCTCCGCGCTGCCCGGCCTCACCGTGATCGCCGGCAGCGACGAGGCCCGCCGCCTGCAGGACGAGCGGGAGGAGACCGCGCGCCGCCGCATGGCCGAGGAGCAGGAGCGCCAGACGCACGAAGGCGCCCTGCTGTCCCAGGTCGCCGCCGCCGCCCGCGCCGAGGCGGAGCGCATGGAGGCGGAGCGCCGGGCGGTGGAGGCGCGGACCGCCCGCATCACCGATCTGCGGGCGAAGCTGACCGGCGCCGACCGGCCGGCGCGGATTGCCGCCTATGAGGCGGCGATGGGCGGCAACGACGCCACGCTGCGCCAGATCGCCTTCGAGGCGGCGGTGCGCAGCCGCGACCCGGTGCTGGCCAACCTGGCGCTGAAGGACTGGCTGGCCCGCCGCCGCTCGATCCCCATCCAGCTCTTCGCGACGAAGGAGGACCCCAGCTCCGATCAGGTGGTGCAGAATCTCGGGCCGCTGACGGTGGAGATCGAGTCCTTCACCCCGATCACCGGCGCGGTCGCCGCCCGCATGGGCGCCCCCGGCTACAGCATCGCCAGACCCTCCGGCGCCATCGGCTCGCTCGCCCAGACGGAGCTGATCCTCAACTCCTACGGCTGCACCCTGGCGCTGCGGCTGACCGAGCATGCGACGCTCGACGGGCTGCTGCGCTGCCAGACCCTGCCGACCCTGATCGCACGGGTCACGCTGGACTGATGCCGGCGATGCCGCGCCCGCCCCGCCGTCCCGCCGCACCGCTCCTCCGGCCGCTCCTGCTCGCCGCGCTGATCTGGCCGGGGATCGCCGCGGCGCAGAAGCCCGACACGGTGACGCCCCTGCCCTCCCCCCGGGTGGAGCTGCCCCGGCTGACCCCGGCGAGGCCGGCGGCGGACGGCGGCCCCAACCCGCAGGTGCTGTTCCAGCCATGGCCGACCGTCGCCCCGCCCCTGTCGCCTCCCTCCGCTGCGGCTGCCACCGCCGCTGCCACCCCGCCGGCGCCGGCGTCCCCGCCGCCCTCGGGACCGCCCTCCCCCACCGCCCCGCACCCGGGACAGGGCGCGGCGCCGAAGACTGTCTGGACTGCCGCCACCGTCCGCCTGCGCGCCGCCCCCGACCGCGGCGCCCGCGTGCTGGACGAGCTGGACCCCGGCGCGCGGCTGGAGGTTCTGGACACCCTCTCCGGCGGCTGGCTGAAGGTCGGACGCAACGGCCGGCCCCTCGGCTTCGTCGCCGCCGACTTCGTCACCGACCGCAGCGCGAAGGCCGAGCCCGCCAGGACGGACGTTTCGAAGACGGAACCGCCCAAGCGCTATGCCAAGGCCTCGCGCGAGGACAATGGCTGCGCCCTGCCCGGCAGCCTGCCGTCGTCCGCGGCGCGCCGGCCGATGCTGCCGGCCGGGACGGTCGCCCGCGTGCTGGCCGACGCCAACCTGCGCGTCGCCCCGGCCTGCGACGCCAAGGTGCTGGATGTTCTCGACGCGGGCGGTACGGTCACCATTCTGGACGGCGGCGGCTCGTGGTACCGGGTGGGCCGCAAGGGCAAGGTGCTGGGCTATGTCGGCGCCGCCCTGCTGGGCGAGAGCCGCAGGCGGTAGGACGCCGCAGCCGCCTGCGGAATGGCCGACCGCACTTGACGCGGTGGCCGGGAGCATGCTTGTCCACACTCCATACGGCAAGGAATGGAGGAGACTGCGATGGCCGGCACCGTGACCCTGGGGCGCGAGGGCGTGGTCGCGACCCTGACGCTGAGCAACCCCGACAAGCTGAACGCCTTCGACAAGCCGATGTGGCACGACCTGATCGGCCACCTGACGGCGCTGGAGGCCGACGAGTCGGTGCGGGCCGTGGTGCTGCGCGGGGACGGCGGCCGGTCCTTCAGCCCCGGCGCCGACATCTCGGAGTTCGCGCAGGAGCGCAACAGCCCCGAGCAGGGTGCCGCCTACGGCGTCCTGATGGACGAGGGGCTGAACCTGCTGCGCGGCCTGCGCCACCCGACGCTCGCCGCCATCACCGGCCCCTGCTGCGGCATCGGGCTGGCCGTCGCGCTGGCCTGCGACCTGCGGGTCTGCACCGAGGGCAGCCGGTTCGGCGTGCCGGTCAGCCGGCTCGGCATCTCGATGGCGCTGCCCGAACTGAAGCTGGTCTACGACATCGCCGGCGGCCCGGCGGCGCTGGAAATCCTGCTGGAAGGCCGCGTCTTCGGCGCGGCGGAGGCCAAGGACAAGCGGCTGGTCCATCGCGTCGTGCCCGAGGAGGGCTTCGAGGCGGAGATCACGGCGACCTGCGAGCGCATCGCCGCCGGCGCCCCGCTGGCCGCCCGGCTGCACAAGCAGTTCGTCCGCCGCCTCGCCGACCCGGCCCCGCTCAGCGAGGCGGAGATCGCCGAATGCTACCACTGCTTCGGCACCGAGGATTTCCGCGAGGGCTACCGGGCCTTCCTGGAAAAGCGCAAGCCGGCGTTCCGCGGACGATAGGGGGCGGCAGGCGGGCGGGCTCCCGCGGCGGACGGACGCATGACAGGGTCGAGCCATCGGCGATGGTGCCGCTTGGGCGGCGGTCCACATGATTGACCTGTTGGACCAGTCCCCCCGCCGCCGGTTTCCCCGATGTCCCGTTCCATCCCCTGGATCGTCGCCTGCGCCCTGTTCATGGAGAATCTGGACGCGACGGTGATCTCCACCGCCCTGCCGGAGATCGCCCGCTCGCTGAACGAGGATCCCCTGCATCTCAGCATGGCGATGACCTCCTACATGCTGGCGCTGGCGGTGTTCCTGCCGGTCAGCGGTTGGGCGGCCGACCGGTTCGGGGCGCGCACGGTCTTCGCGTCGGCCATCGCGGTCTTCACGGCGGGCTCCGTCTTGTGCGGCCTGTCGAACGGTCTGGCCGAGCTGGTGGCCGCGCGGGTCGTGCAGGGCATCGGCGGCGCCATGATGGTGCCGGTCGGCCGGCTCGTCCTGCTGAAGACGGTTCCGCGGAGCGAGCTGGTGCGGGCGATGGCGCAGATGACCCTGCCGGCCCTGATCGGCCCCGCCCTGGGGCCGCTGGTCGGCGGCGCCATCGCGACCTACGCCTCCTGGCGCTGGATCTTCCTGATCAACGTGCCGATCGGGCTGCTCGGCATGGCGCTGGTCGTGACGCTGATCCCCAACGTGCGGGAGAAGGACCGCGATCCCTTCGACCTCCCGGGCTTCCTGCTCAGCGCCGCGGCTCTGGCCGCGCTGATGTTCGGGCTGGAGAATGTCGGGCGCGATCTGCTGCCGCCGGCCCTGGTCGCCGGCATCCTGGCGGCCGGAGTGACGGCGGCGTGGCTCTACCTGCGCCATGCCCGGCGGGTGGCGCGGCCGGTGCTCGACCCCTCGCTGTTCCGGCTGCCGACCTATGCCGCCTCGGTGCTCGGCGGCACGCTGTTCCGCATCGGCATCGGGGCCGTGCCCTTCCTGGTGCCGGTGATGCTGCAGGTCGGCTTCGGCCTGACGCCCTTCGAGTCGGGCAGCCTGACCTTCGCCGGGGCGGCCGGCGCGCTGACCATGAAGGCGCTGGCCGGCCCGATCCTGCGCCGGCTGGGCTTCCGCCGGGTGCTGCTGGGCAATGCGCTGCTGAGCGGCGCGATCCTCGCCGCCTACGGCCTGTTCCGGCCGGAGACGCCGCATCTGGTGATCCTCGCCGCCCTGCTGGCCGGCGGCTTCTTCCGCTCGCTGCAGTTCACCGGCCTCAACAGCCTCGCCTATGCCGAGGTGCCGAAGGACCGCACCAGCCGGGCCAATACGCTGGCCAGCGTGATGCAGCAGCTCTCCCTCAGCATGGGCGTGGCGGTCGGCGCCACGGCGCTGCATCTGACCCAGGGCTGGACGGGCGGCCCGCTGACCGCCCACTCCTTCATCCCGGCCTTCCTGACGGTGGGGCTGCTGGCCTGCGCGTCGGGCCTGTTCTTCCTGCGGTTGCCGCCCGATGCCGGGTCGGAGATCAGCGGCCACCGCATCCCGCTGCAGAAGGTCCACGCGGCGACCCATGCCGTCGCGGCCGAGACGCGCGACGCCGCCGACTGAGGAGGCAACCGGGCGGGCGGCCGCGGGCCGGCCCCGCTCAGCCGTCCTCCCAGTCCGGCTCATCGGCCTTCAGGATGTCGACGAGCTGGGCGACGCGCCCGGCCGGCGGGTGGCGGGTCGCCTCTCCCATGTAATCGTCGGCGGCGGTCCAGGTGCGGGCCTCCATCAGCTCGGCCGGCGTGGCGCCGGTGGCGATGATCGAGGCGATGCGCATGTCGTCGAGCCGCCCGCAGATTTCGATGACTTGAGCGCGGGTGACGGGTGCGCTGGCGGTATCGGACGCGTGACGCGGGTCTGTCATTCGATCCTCCCCTGTCCGGTCATCCCCGGCCGGCCGGGCCGGCCGGTCCTTCAGATTGCGCCTCGGCCCGGCCGATGCAACGGGCCAAGCGTCGCATCATTGGGGGCAGGGACCAGGACGAACGGACGACCCGCCCCGCCCGCAAGACGGACCGGTCGTCCCACGGATGAGGAAGCATCATCCCATACATGATTAATTTTCGTGCGGGCACCTCGGGTAAGGCGTGCGTTGCGCTCACGTTCCCGGTATAAAGATGCATGGCGGCCATGCGCCGGCCTCAAAGAAGAATGGGAGGCTCCCCGCCGTCCGGCGCGGAGCGGGACAAGCATGATGGATTGGGACAAGCTTCGGGTTTTCCACGCGGTGGCCGAAGCCGGCAGCTTCACGCATGCCGGAGAGACCTTGAACCTCAGCCAGTCGGCCGTCAGCCGCCAGATCAGCGCGCTGGAGGAGAGCCTGGGCGTTCCCCTCTTCCACCGCCATGCGCGCGGCCTGATCCTGACCGAGCAGGGCGAGCTGCTGCACCGGACCGCCCGCGACGTCTTCGCCAAGCTGTCGATGACCGAGGCGATGCTGACCGAAAGCCGGGAGCATCCCAAGGGACCGCTGCGCGTGACGACGACCGTCGCCTTCGGGTCGACCTGGCTGACGCCGCGCATCAACGAGTTCCTGTCGATCTACCCCGACATCCAGCTCACGCTGCTGATCGACGACAACGAGCTCGACCTCGCCATGCGGGAGGCGGACATCGCCATCCGCATGAATACGCCGCGCCAGCCGGACCTGATCCAGCGGCACCTGATGTCGATCCGCTTCCACCTCTACGGCCACACCAGCTACCTGAAGAAGCGGGGCATCCCCAAGACGGTGGCGGAGCTGGAGCAGCACGACATCATCATCTACCCGCCGGATTCCCGCGCGCCGATCCCCAACGTGAACTGGATCCTGGAGCTGGGCGAAGGGGTGGTGCGGCGGCCGATCCTGCAGGTCAACAGCATGTACGCCATCTACCGCGCGGTGGAGAGCGGGCTGGGCATCGCCGCCCTGCCGGACTTCCTGGTGGACGGCAACAAGGAGCTGGTGCGCGTCCTGCCGGACGTGGACGGCCCCAAGGTCGACGCCTACTTCGTCTATGCGGAGGAGCTGCGCCATTCCAAGCGCATCGCCGTCTTCCGCGACTTCCTGGTCAAGAAGGTCGCAGAGACGCCGTTCTGACCGCCTTTTCGTCTCTTCCACGGATAGTTCCCAAGACGAACGTGAACGACCGGCCGGGACTGGCGCCAAAAGGGCGCCGGACCCCGGGGCCGGTCGTTTTCCTTTTTATTTCCTGTACTTATCAAGCCATGCAAGCGACGCATGGTAGACTGTTTCTTTTATGCCTGGAAACTCGGCACCCAAGTGGTCAAATTTTGGTCGTTGGATGCTGCGACGCAGCAACCGATGTTTCGTCCCAGGGTCTCCCCTGGGGTTGGGTCTCCGGACCCAGCGTCTCCCAGACGTGAAGCCTCCCTGTTCAACTCGCCGCTAAGTCAACGACTTAGCGGCGGTTTTTTTATGGGCCCGGCCACACGGCGACGCAAAAACAGTCAGCCCCCTCTACTGCTATCGATTTAGGCAGACGAATCCCCGGCGCCCGCAGGCGGCCTGCCGGCAACACAGGGTCGCAGCCTGACTCAAGGTCATAATCTCCGGTTTTTTTTCCGGAACCAAAGGCATATGCTGTTCGTTATACCGCGGTGAGGCGACTTTGCGGGACTGCGGCTCCATCAGGATGTTCGAGGTCGATCATGCCGATCCGTCGCACCTCCTTCGCGGAGGCCATAGGCCGTGCCGTGCATCGCCTGCGGACCCACAGCCGCAGTTGCCATGACCTGGAGACCCGCCGCCTCCTGATCGCGACGGAGCGCTGGCTGCTCTGGATGCTGATGCGGGACGAGGCCGAAACGACGACGCGCCAGCCCGATGGGCCGGCGCGTGTCGCGGCGGAGTGAGGCGGCCGGCGGCGCGGCCGCCAGGGTGCGCTCAGTGGCTCATCAGCACCGGCAGGGTCATGTGCTGCAGGATGTAGCGGGTCATGCCGCCCAGCACCAGCTCCCGCAGGCGGGACCGGCCGTAGGCGCCCATCACCAGCAGGTCGCAGCCCTCGTCGGCCGCCGTGTTCAGCATGGTGTCGCCCGGCTCCACCACGTCGGTGATCACATGCGTCGCCTCCACCGGGCAGCCGTGGCGCGACAGATGCTTGGCGATGTCGGCGCAGGGCTCGTCGCCCAGCCCGCTCATCCCCGGCTTGGGATTGGCGGCCAGCACGACCACCCGCTTGGCCCGGTTCAGCATCGGCATGGCGTCGCCGACGGCCCGCGCCGCCTCGCGGCTGCCGTTCCAGCCGATCAGCACGCGCTCGCCCACGCTGGCGAAGCGGCCGGCATAGGGAACCACCAGCAGCGGCCGGCCGGCCTCGAACAGCAGATCCTGCGGCAGCAGCACCGGCAGGTCGCGGTCGCGGGCCGGGTCGATCTGCCCGACGACGATCAGGTCGGCATAGCGGCCGTGGACGGCGGCGACCGTGGTCGGGTCACCGGACACCGCCCGCCATTCCGACCGGTCGGTCAGGCCGTGGCGGCGCATCGCCTCGGCGAAACGCCCGGCGGCCTTGTCGGCCTGCTCCTGCAGGAAGCGGCGGCGCGAGGCGCGCACCTCGTCCGGCAGCTCCGCCTCGATATAGCCGGGAAGGACATGGTCGACGATCACGTAGAGACCGGTGAGGTGGGCGTCGTTGCGCGCCGCGATCTGCGCCGCGACGTCGAGACGGGCGGCCGACGCCGCCGAATCGTCCACCACCACCAGCAAATCCTTGAGTGCCATGGGCTTCCTCCCAGCCTTTTCCCTGACGGACGGGGCGGTCGCTGCGGACAGGCCGCCCCCCTATGGACCACACTATAGCCGGCCGCTACGCGGCGTGGCGACAGGGACAGTTTCCAAAGCAGGCATGCCGGCGCGGCACCGCTCTCTCTGTTCCAGATCAATGACAACGCATGAAGCAACCTTGGACTGTATTCCTTTGCCCGGTATCCCCGGGGTTCGTGGCGCCGCCCCGGCAGTCCCGCAACGAACTCCGGATGCAGGCCGATCAACAACGCAACCCGAACTTGCGTGAATACTGGGGTATGCGGGTTGGTTTTCTTTGCCCTTTTCGCCCGAACACCAGAAAAGCCGCCATGTGGGGTTGCTTTGGTTTTGACGTAAGGGCGACCCATCGCGTAAGTGTTGGTGGATGATTTCCTGATGGGTACCTCGCCCTCTCCTCGCCATGCAGCCGGACCCCAACGCCACCGCTCTCGTCGAAGCCTTATCCGGAAGCGGGGCCGCCGGCGGCCTCGCGCTTGAGACGCTTCGCCAGATTCTCGATGCGGTGCCGGTCAGGGTCGCCGTCCTCGACCGCGACCGCAGGCACATCTACGGCAACCGGCCCTATCTGGAGATGGTGGACCGCAGCCTGGACCAGCTCGTCGGCAGGACGCTGGGCGACCTGATGGGCGACAAGGCGATGCGCAACATGGCGGGCCATGTGAAGCGCGCCCTGGCCGGCCACATCGCCGAGTCCGAGGGGTGGGTCCAGCAGCCGAACGGCGAGCAGCGCTGCATCCACCGCGTCTACGCCCCCTACCGCGGCGCCGACGGGGCGGTCGTCGGATATTTCGTCATCCTGCAGGACGTGACGGACCGCCGGCAATCGCAGGACGACCTGTTCCGCCTCGCCTACTACGACCCGGTGACGGGGCTGGCGAACCGGCTGATGCTGCTGAAGCACATGGCTGACTATTGCGCGGAGAAGGAACCCTTCACGCTGGTGATCGTCGACATCGACCGCTTCGCCGACATCCGCACCAGCCTGGGCCAGGCCTTCGCCAACGAGCTGCTGGGCGACCTCGCCTCCCGGCTGGGGGAACAGGGCGGCGCCTTCGACCTGATCGCCCGCGTCAGCGACCACGCCTTCGCCCTGCTGGTGGCCGGCCCCTGCGACCGCCCGGCGGTGGAGCGCGCGCTGGAGGAGCTGGCGGCGGTGGTGCGCTCCGCCCGCTCCAGCTCCGGCGCCGCGGTCTTCATGTCGGCCAGCATCGGCGTCGCGACGGCCGAGCCCAGCCACGAGCGGCCGGAGGACGTGCTGCGCGACGCGGAGATCGCCACCGGCCGGTCGCGCGAACTGGGCGGCGGGCGCCAGTCCTGGTTCGATCCGGCGATGCACGCCCATGTGGTGGAGCAGATCCGGCTGGAGCACGACCTGCGCGGCGCCCTGTCGCGCGGCGAGGGGCTGTGGGTCGCCTACCAGCCGATCGTCGAGATGGTCACCGGCGGCCTCGCCGGGTTCGAGGCGCTGGTGCGCTGGACCCATCCGGAGCGCGGCAACATCCCGCCCGGCGTCTTCATCCCGATCGCCGAGAGCACCGGTCTGGTCGTGGCGCTGGGAAGCTGGGTGCTGCGCGAGGCCTGCCGCCAGATCGCCGACTGGCAGGACAAGCGCGCGCCGGGCTCCGCCCCGCTGTTCATGAGCGTCAACCTGTCCGCCCGCCAGCTCTCCGACCCCGGCTTCGTCGAGGTGGTGCGCGAGGTGCTGCGCGAGACGAAGGTGGAGCCCGCCTGGCTGAAGCTGGAGCTGACCGAGAGTGCGGTGATGGACAAGGCGGAACAGTCGATCCGCCTGCTGCAGGACCTGCGCACGCTGGGCATCAAGCTGTCGATCGACGATTTCGGAACCGGCTATTCGTCGCTGTCCTACCTGCACAAGCTGCCGATCGACAGCCTGAAGGTCGACCGCTCCTTCGTCTCGGCCATGCACCATTCGGAGGAGAACCGGGCCATCGTCCGCATCATCATGGACCTCGCCCGGCTTCTCGGCTTCGACGTGATCGCCGAGGGGATCGAGACCAGCGCCGACGCCAACCTGCTGCGGGCGCTGGCCTGCGACTATGGCCAGGGCTACCACTTCGCCCGCCCGCTGCCGCCGGCCGACGCCGAGAAGCTGCTGGGCGGCGAGCTGCCCTGGCAGGCGCCGTGGTGAAGGCGCCGGGGTGAAGGCGCCGCCGGACGGGAGCCGGCAAGCGGCGGCTCGGCCGGGAAAGGTTTTTTGCATCCGGTCGAATTTTCCGCTTGCGCCGGGGGGTCCGTTCTCGTAAAAAGCCGCTCCCGAACGAACGCGGGCGTAGCTCAGGGGTAGAGCACAACCTTGCCAAGGTTGGGGTCGAGGGTTCGAATCCCTTCGCCCGCTCCAGTTTCACTGGTAGCGGAACCAGCGTGAAAAGGCCGGTCGCAGCATGGCGGACTGGCCTTTTTCGCGTCCGGGGTCCGGGGCCGCCCCCGCCCCCCGTCCGCACCGCCGCTCAGAAATAGGGCGCCGACAGCCCCTCCGCCGCGAAGGCCGCCTGCACCGCCGGGCGCTCCAGCACGCGCGCCAGCCAGGGGCCGAGGTTCGGCAGGCTGCGCGCCGGGCGCGTCATGAAGCGGCTCCAGCGCGCCAGCGTGAACAGGTAGGGGTCGAGCGCGCCGTAGCGGTCGCCCAGCAGCCAGCGCCGGCCCTCCATCTCCTTGTCCAGCAGGCTGAACTGCTCGAACAGACGGGCCTCCACCACGGCCTTCAGCGCCGCCTCCGCCTCGGCCCCCTGCACGTAGCGGCCGGGATAGAAGTAGACCAGCATGTCCGCCTGGATCGTGTTGGTCAGGTAGGCGATCCACTTGTAGAAGACCGCCCGCTCCGCGCTGCCCACGGCGGGGGCGAGGCCGGCTTCGGGATGCCGGTCCACCAGATGCAGGCAGATCGCCGCCGTCTCGGTGACCACCAGATCGCCGTCGACCAGGGTCGGCACGCGGCCCTGCGGGTTGAGCGCCAGATAGCCGGGCTGCCGGTTCTCCCCCGCCTCGCGGTCGAGCAGCGTCAGGTCGAACGGCACGCCGATCTCCCGCAGCAGGATGTGCGGGATCATGGCGGCGGTGCTGGGCATGCCGTAGAGCGTGATCACGGGCGGGGTCCTCCTGTCCGGTGTGCGGCGGCACGCGCCGCGATCCCAGCGGAATAGCCGCGCAACCGGACGCCGGTCCACCCTCCCCTGGCCGGACACGGCCGCCGGAGCCATGCGCTGCCGGAATACCGCCAGAAGACGCCGGCGCCGGAAAACCCCAAGAGAGTGGTTTATCGGTTGACCCAACTGTGCATATGATCGGTCAAGCCGTTTAACATATCAAACACCCTTCGGGGAACTTCGGCACAGGAAAGGCAACATGACCGGGATCGGCAACTCCGCAGCGAGCCGCGACAAGGCGTATTTCCTCCACCCCTACACCAACCTTCACGCCCACGAGACGCAGGGTCCGCTGATCGTCGAGCGCGGCGAGGGCGTGCGCGTCTTCGACGACAGCGGCAAGGAGTACATCGAGGGGCTGGCCAGCCTGTGGTGCGTGTCGCTGGGCTGGGGCGAGAACCGTCTGGTCGAGGCCGCCGCCCGCCAGATGCGCAAGCTGCCGACCTACCACGTCTTCGGCCACAAGTCGCACGAGCCGGGCATCGACCTGGCGGAAAAGCTGATCGGCCTCGCCCCGGTGCCGATGTCCAAGGTCTTCTTCGCCAATTCCGGCTCGGAAGCCAACGACACGGTCATCAAGCTGCTGTGGTACTACAACAACGCGCTCGGCCGGCCGGAGAAGAAGAAGATCATCTCGCGCGTGAAGGCCTATCACGGGGTGACGGTCGCCACCGCCAGCCTGACCGGCCTGCCCAACAACCACCGCGACTTCGACCTGCCGATCGCCCGCATCCTGCACGCCGATTGCCCGCACCATTACCGCTTCGCCCATGACGGCGAGAGCGAGGAGGCCTTCGCCACCCGGCTCGCCGAGCAGCTCGAGGCGCTGATCCTGGCCGAGGGGCCGGACACCATCGCCGCCATGTTCGCGGAGCCGGTGATGGGCGCCGGCGGCGTCATCGTGCCGCCCGCCACCTATTTCGCCAAGATCCAGCCGGTGTTGAGGAAATACGACATCCTGCTGGTGGCGGACGAGGTCATCTGCGGCTTCGGCCGGACCGGGAATTTCTGGGGCAGCCAGACCATGGGCATGCAGCCGGACATCCTGACCTGCGCCAAGCAGCTCTCGTCCGGCTATCTGCCGATCTCCGCCGTCATGGTGTCCGAGCCGGTCTACCGGGCCTGCGTCGAGGAGAGCAAGAAGATCGGCACCTTCGGCCACGGCTACACCTACTCGGCCCATCCGGTCGCCGCGGCGGTGGCGCTGGAGACGCTGGCGATCTACGAGGAGCGCGACATCCTCGGCCATGTCCGGTCGATCGCTCCGCGCTTCCAGAGCCGCCTGAAGGCGCTGGCCGACCATCCGCTGGTGGGCGAGGCGCGCGGCACCGGCCTGATCGGCGCCATCGAGCTGGTGGCCGACAAGGCGACGAAGGCCCCGTTCGACCCGGTCGGCCGCGCCGGCGCGGTGGTCAACGGCTTCGCCCAGGACAACGGCCTCATCATCCGCGCCATGGGCGACTCGGTGGCGCTCTGCCCGCCGCTGGTCATCGGGGAGTCCGACATCGACCTGCTGTTCGACCGCCTGACCCGCTCGCTCGACCAGGCGGTGCCGGTCCTGCGCGGCTGACGGCGGGGCTCATTCCCTTACGGCGCCACGGCATCACGGGCCGGCTACCGCTCTCCCGGTCGGGGGGCGGCTGCCGGCCCGCCTTATTCGTGTACCAGCCATTCGCGGCGGCTACCGCTCTTGGACCGGCCCCTTCGTGGTGCCATATTCCCGCCAGTTTCTCCGCAGGTCCCCGCGACGGGGCCGGTGCGCCCGCTCCGGTCGCGGTGAGACCTCCTGAGGTTGAATATATCGAAAGTTATACGTCGCCCACTTGACGCCGATCAATGCCGGATGGCACGGGGATAACAATCATGCCATCCTCATGTTGCGTTGGGACGGTTGTTGCGGGTTCATGCCTTTGTACCCGCCGGTCGGACCAAGGTGGCAGGACGTCAGGACGACCGCAAACGGAACCCGTGCGATGGACTACGAGAACTTCTTCCGCAACCAGATCGCGACCCTGAAGCAGGACGGCCGCTATCGGGTCTTCGCCAATCTGGCGCGCCACGCCGGCAACTTCCCGCGGGCCACCTTCCGGGACGACTCCGGAAAGGAGCGCGAGGTCACCGTCTGGTGCTCCAACGACTATCTCGGCATGGGGCAGCACCCGGACGTCCTGCAGGCCATGCATACCGCCATCGACGAGGTGGGGGCCGGGGCCGGCGGCACCCGCAACATCTCCGGCACCAACAAGTACCATGTGCTGCTGGAGCGCGAGCTGGCCGACCTGCACGGCAAGGAAGCCGCCCTGCTCTTCACCTCGGGCTACGTGTCGAACGACGCCACGCTGACCACGCTGGGCAAGATCCTGCCGAACTGCGTGATCCTGTCGGACGCGCTGAACCACAACTCGATGATCACCGGCATCCGCAACTCGGGTGCGGAGAAGCACATCTTCCGCCACAACGATCCCAAGCACCTGGACGAGCTGCTGTCCGGCATCGCGCCGGGCCGGCCCAAGGTGGTGGCGTTCGAGAGCGTCTATTCGATGGACGGCGACATCGCCCCCATCCATGACCTGTGCGACGTCGCCGACAAGCACGGCGCCATGACCTACCTGGACGAGGTCCATGCGGTCGGCATGTACGGCGCCCATGGCGGCGGCGTGTCGGAGCGCGACGGCGCCGCCCAGCGCCTGACCATCATCGAGGGCACGCTGGGCAAGGCCTTCGGCGTGCAGGGCGGCTACATCACCGGCTCCACCGCGCTGGTCGACTGCATCCGCAGCTTCGCCGCCGGCTTCATCTTCTCCACCTCGCTGTCGCCCGTGCTGGCGGCCGGCGCGCTGGCCAGCATCCGCTACCTGAAGCGCAGCCAGGGCGAGCGCGACCGCCACCAGGAGCGCGCGGCGACGCTGAAGCGCCTGTTCGCCGACGCCGGCCTGCCGGTGATGCCGTCGGTCAGCCACATCGTCCCGGTGATGGTCGGCGACGCCCACCGCTGCAAGCGCGCCTCGGACGAGCTGATGGACCGGCACGGCATCTACGTGCAGCCGATCAACTACCCGACCGTCCCGCGCGGGACGGAGCGGCTGCGCTTCACCCCCACCCCGCTGCACACCGACGCGCAGATGGCGGCGCTGGTCGACGCCATGCTGGACGTGTGGAGCCGGCTCGACCTGCGGCTCGCCGCCTGACGGATACCCCCTTCGGCGACGCGGACGGATCGGACGACCTGAGGGCGATTCGCAACTGCCCTCTGGACTCGGGCGCTGTGCGGCCTTACCTTGAACGATAGGTAAGAGTCGCGACAGCGCCCGACCCGTTCGTTCGACCGTCCGTTTCCCAACCGTCGCCTGCCCCAGGGGGTTTGCCATGTACCGTGACAACTCGCTGATGCCGAAGGAGGCCGTGCGCCTCGCCGTCCTGGGCACGCTGATCCAGGGGGGACCGACCCGCTATGCCGATCTGGCCGGGTCGCTCCGTCATTTCCTCGACCGCATCGCCGGCCCGTCGCTCGACCTCATGGGCACCTCGCTGGAGATGCTGCGCTACGAGGGGCTGATCGAGGCGCTGGACGGCACGGGGATGGAGGACAATGCGCTGCTCGGCCCGACCGCGGCCGGCCGGGCGGAGTTCGACACGCTGATCCGCGCCAATGTCCGCGCCCCCTCCTCCGACGGGCTGAACAAGCTGGTCATCGCGCTGAAGCTGCGCTTCCTGCACCTGCTCGACGGCGAGTCGCAGAAGGACCAGATCGACCACCTCGTCTCGCTGTGCGAGACCGAGCTGGCGCGGCTGGGCGACCTGAAGAAGGCCAGCATCGGCACCGACGGCCATTTCGCCGACTGGCTCGACCATGACATCGCCCAGACGCAAGAGCGCCTCGCTTGGTACCAGGACCTGCTGGCCCGCCTCTGACCCCCGTCCCGGCCGGACCCGGCCCCCGATTATCCGGCGGCGGCACGTCTTCGTGCCGCCGTTCGCGTCTGCGTGTCATGCCGGCGTGTGCGGGCCCTGCGAATGTCTGTTCGCGGTAACCCCGATGGTGTACCTTGGGATGGCACCAGACCAACCGACTCCAACGGGAATTCCTGCATGGCCGCCCACCTGTCGCCCGACGACCTCGAAGACCGTCTGCGCCTAGAGTTCATCGACGACGCCCGTGACCGGCTGGACGTGATGAACCAGGCCCTGGCCGCCGGCCAGAAGGGCCAGCGCACGGACAGCGAGGTGATCGGCGTCCTGCGGCTGGAGGCGCACAACTTCCGCGGCATGGGAACCACCTTCGGCTTCCCCACCGTCAGCCTGATCGCCCACCGCATGGAGGATTACCTCAGCGGCCTGAAGCGGATGGAGGCGCGCGAATATTCCGACGCGCAGGTCTTCGTCGACCGCATCGCCGAGCTGGTCGACCGGGCCGAACAGCCGCACATCGCGGAGACCAACCGCATCATCCGCGCCCTGCCGGTGCGCTACGAGTTCAACGTGACCGACATCGAGGTCCACAATGTGGAAATCATGCTGGTCACGCCGTCCAAGGTCGTCGCCAAGAAGGTCGGGGCGGAGCTGGCGGCCTGCGGCTTCCGCACGGTGACGGTCAGCGATCCGATCGAGTCGATCAGCCTTGCCGTGCGCGTGCCGCCGGACATGCTGATCGCCTCGATGGTCATGGACGGGCTGTCGGGCCTGGACCTGATCCGCGGCCTGCGCGCCATGAGCGTGACGCACGGCGTGCCGATGGCGCTGCTCACCTCGCTCGACCTCGACAACCCGGCGCTCAAGGAGATCCCGCAGGGCGTCTCCGTCATCCGGGTCGGCGAGCATTTCGGCGACGACTTCGCCGCCGTGGTCGCCAAGCATAATCTGGGATAGGCACAATCTGGGATAAGCAGGATCTTGGGCAGCCCGCCTTCGGGGATGCCCCGTCCGCCGGCGGTCAGAACAGGTGCTGGCCGCCGGTGACGAACACCTCCGTCCCCGTCACATAGCCCGAATCGGGACCGCAGAGCGTGAAGATCACCGCGGCCACGTCTTCCGGCGTGCCCATGCGCTTCAGCGGAATGCGCGGGATCAGCACGTCGTATTCCGGACCGGTCATCGCCGTCTCGATCTCGCCGGGGGCGACCGCGTTGACGCGCACGCCGATCTCGGCGAACTCCACCGCCATCTCGCGCGTCAGGCCGGACAGCGCCGCCTTGGAGGTCGAATAGGCCGATCCGGCGAAGGGATGCACCGCATGGCCGGCGATGGAGGTGACGTTGACGATCGCCCCCTTGCCGCGCGACAGCGGGGCGGCGAAGCCGCGCGACAGCACCAGCGGGGCGAAGAAGTTCAACTCGAACACCCGGTGCCATCCTTCGATGGCGCCGTTCAGGCAGCCCAGCCGCTCCTTGATCGGGGTCTTCGGCGAGATGCCGGCGTTGTTGACCAGCGCATGCAGCGGCGCGCCGTCCAGCGCCATGTTGGCCTCTTCGACGAAGCGGGCGCGGCTCTCCGGGTCCGACAGGTCGGCGGGGATGTGGTGGGTCCAGTTCGGGTCGCGGCGGCAGTGCTCCGGCACGTCCTCGCGCGAACAGGAGATGACGCGCCATCCCTCGGCGCTGAAGCGCTGGACGGTGGCGTGGCCGATGCCCCGGCTGGCGCCGGTCAGGATGACGGTCTTGCGGTGCGACATGGCGCCATGCTAGCGCGCTTCACCGGCCCGCGCCAGCGCGCGTCGGCAACCGGCACGGCAATCGCCTGTCCGCGGATCCCGCCTGTTGACTGGACAGCCGCCGCGCCCAACCTTCAGCGATACCGTCCTCCGGAAGGGGAACCCGTACCCGTGCTGTCCCGTCTGTTCGCCGCGCTGATCTGCGCCGGCTGCGCCGTCACCGGTCCCGCCGCCCTGGCTGCCGCCGCCACGGCGTCTCCCGCCCCGTCCGCCACGGCGACTCCCGCCGCGGCGCCGGCCGGCTCGCCCGCCCGGTCGGGCAGCGCCTGCGTGCCGCCCGGGGTGTGGGCCGACGGGGCCGGCAAGCCGGCCGAGCCGGTGCCGACGCTGCGCCGGATCGCCGAGGCGCCCGCCGTGCTGCTCGGCGAGCGGCACGACCAGGCGGAGCATCACCGCTGGCAGCTCCACACGCTGGCCGCCCTGCACGCGCTCAACCCCGACATCGCCGTCGGGCTGGAGATGCTGCCGCGCCGGGTCCAGCCGGTGCTCGACCGCTGGTCGGCCGGGGAGCTGACGGAGGCCGAATTCCTCAAGGCCAGCGAGTGGCGCACGCTGTGGGGCTTCGACCCGCAGCTCTACCTGCCGATCCTGCATTTCGCCCGGATGAACCGGCTGCCGGTGGTGGCGCTGAACGTCGAGCGCAAGCTGATCTCGCGCACCGCCCGCGACGGCTGGGCAGCGATCCCCAAGGCCGAGCGCGAGGGGGTGGGCGACCCGGCCCCGGCGACCGACGAGTACCGCGACCGGCTGGACAAGGCGATGGCCGCCCACGGCCCGGGCGAGCGTCCCGCCGCCCAGGGGCTTCAGCGCTTCGTCGAGGCGCAGACCGTCTGGGACCGCGCCATGGCCGAGCGCATCGCCGACACCCGCCGCGACACCGGCCGCATGGTCGTCGCCATCCTCGGCCAGGGCCATGTCGAATGGCGCGGCGGCGTCCCCCACCAGCTCCAGGCGCTGGGCATGGCCGATCCGGTGGTCCTGCTGCCCTGGGACGGCGAGCGCGACTGCGCCGATCTCGACGGCCGCATCGCCGACGCCGTCTTCGGCCTCGCCCCGCCGGAGGAGGCCGCCGAGCCGCCGAAGCCACGGCTGGGCGTGATGCTGGAACCGGCCGGCGACGGGGTGCGCATCGCCTCGGTCAGCGACCGCAGCGTCGCCGCCGCCGCCGGCCTGACCGCCGGCGACCTCGTCACCGAGGCGGCGGGCAAGGCGGTGCGCAGCGTCTCCGACCTGACCTCGGCCGTGCAGCGCCAGGCGCCGGGCACCTGGCTCCCCCTCACCGTGCGGCGCGGCGGCGACCGGGTCGAGCTGCTGGCGAAATTCCCGGCGGAGTGAGGCGGACGCCCTACAGCATCCGGTCCCAGCGGGCGAGCGTGTCCGGCGTCGGGTTGAGGGCGGGGGCGAAGTCGTGGCGCCCCAGCCGGTCATGGTGCTCGCGCAGGGCCCAGGTCACGGTCGGGAAGGCCAGTTCGTCCCACGGGATCTCCTGCCAGCGGAACAGCCCGACCTCCTGGCTTTCCGGCCCGGCCTCGACGTCGGGCGACAGCAGCCTGGCACGGAAGATCATCTGCACCTGGCTGATCCGCGGGATGTCGTAGACGGCGAGCAGCGCATCGATCTCGATCCGCGCCCGCGCCTCCTCCCAGGCCTCGCGGGCGGCCCCCTCCATGGTGCTCTCCCGCTCCTCCATGAAGCCGGCCGGCAGGGTCCAGTAGCCCTTGCGCGGCTCGATGGCGCGGCGGCACAGCAGGATGCGCCCGTCCTCCCAGACCGCCACCGCCCCCACCACGATCAGCGGGTTCCTGTAGGCGATGTAGCCGCAGTCGGGACAGGTCAGCCGCTCGCGGTCCTCGCCGGGCGGGATCGTCATCACCCTCGGACCGCTGCTGGGGGAACCGCTGCTGGGGGGAGTGTCGTTCGGCATGGGTCCGATATGGCGCGGTTGCCGCCGGGGCGCAAGCGGGACCGCTTGGAGGGCGGACGAATTTCGCGGCCGGCCGCGACCACGCTTGCCGGCAGCCAATCCGTCCTGCTGGAAGACCTCCGCGAAACGCTGGACCAGCTACACGAAACCCGCCTCCCATGCCCGTCGCCCGCCAGAACGGGCCTGAGGACTGGCGGCGTTACTCCGGGCTGCGTTGTTCCGACAGGTCCCCTCCTCCGTTCTCCGCCTGTTCCAATTCGCGATTCGTTCCGCTAGGCTGCATCCTGCGTTTGAAGATGCCGGTGCGGTGATGGGCGGGATACAGGTCGCGGTGGACGGGACGTCGCTGGTGCTGGGGCTGATCGGCGGGCTGCTGCTCGGGGTCGGGCTCGCCTGGGTCATCCTGCGCTCCGCCGCCGCCCAGGCCGAGGCGGAGGCCGCCGCCATCCAGGCGGAACTCGCCACCCGCCTCGACTTCGCCGACCGGATGGAAGAGGAGCTTCGCGAGGGGATCGAGGCGCGCGACCACCAGATCGCCCGGCTGCAGGGCGAGGTCGCCGCCGCCCGCGAACGCCAGGCGGAGCTGGCGACCACGCTGGCCAAGGAACGCTCCGCCGCGGCGGAGAAGCTGGCGATCCTCGAACAGGCGCAGGCGGCCCTGTCCGACAGCTTCAAGGCCCTGTCGGCCGAGGCGCTGCGCGCCAACAACCGCAGCTTCCTCGACCTCGCCCGCGAGACGCTGGCGAGCTTCCAGGAGCAGGCGAAGGGCGACCTCGACAAGCGGCAGACCGCCATCGGCGAGATCGTCGCCCCGGTGCGCCAGACGCTGGAGGCGATGGACCGCCAGATCCGCGAGATGGAGACGACGCGCGCCGGCGCCTATGAGGGGCTGCGGCAGCAGGTGCTCTCGCTGGTGGAGACGCAGGCCCTGCTGCGGACGGAGACGGGCAACCTCGTGCGCGCCCTGCGCACCCCCGCCGCCCGCGGCCGCTGGGGCGAGATGCAGCTCCGCCGCGTCTGCGAGATGGCGGGCATGCTCGACCACTGCGACTTCCATGAACAGGCGAGCGTGGACGGCCCCGGCGGGAAACTGCGCCCCGACCTGATCGTCCGGCTGCCCGGCGGCAAGACCATCGTGGTGGACGCCAAGACCCCGCTGGAAGGCTATCTCGACGCCATCCAGGCGGACGGCGACGGGCAGCGGGCCGAGGGGCTGGCGCGCCATGTCCGCCATGTCCGCGAGCATATGCGCCAGCTCGGCGCCAAGGCCTATTGGGACCAGTTCGACGATACGCCGGAATTCGTCGTGCTGTTCCTGCCCGGCGAGAACTTCTTCTCCGCGGCGCTGGAGCAGGATCCGGCGCTGATCGAGGCGGGCATCGACCACCGGGTGATCCTGGCGACCCCGACCACCCTGATCGCCCTGCTGCGCGCCGTGGCCTATGGCTGGCGGCAGGAACGCATGGCCGACAACGCCCGCGCCATCAGCGCGCTGGGGGCGGAGCTCTACAAGCGGCTGTGCGACCTCGGCGGCCATATGGAAAAGCTGGGCGGCCAGCTCGACAAGGCGGTCGGCTGCTACAACGCCGCCGTCGGCACGCTGGAGTCGCGCGTCCTGGTCAGCGCCCGCCGCTTCCGCGACCTGGAGGCCGCCCCGCCCGGCAGCGACATCCCCCTGCTCGACCCGCTCGACCATGCGCCGCGCCGGCTGCAGGCGCCGGAGCTGCGCGCCGCCGACTGACGACGCGGGACGGACGCGATGCCGCACCGGTTTGGCCGCCCGGCGGCCCTGTGGTAGCGTCCGGCCGCTCCCGTCGTAGCCACCAGAGGAACGAGCGACCGCCATGCCGACCCAGGATCCCGCGGACGATACCATCCGCTGCGAGCGCTGCCACCGCCCCTACCCGGCGGACATGCCCGGCTGTCCGAACTGCCGCGCGATTCGCAAGACCAACATCCTCATCATGACGACGATGGTGATGCTGATTCTGTTGACCGTGGTCGGCTGGATCGGCGGCAGCTTCTTCATGTAAGGGGGGCGGGCAAGGGTTGACCACTCTTCGCCCAAACCTTGCCCAAAGCTGAAGCAGCCTGCTTAAAGAAACATCATTTCAATAACATTAGCGGAAGAGACACTTTTCTTTTATTCTTCCACTCAATATCTTTCGGGGTATGACATTTCCGTGAACCCCGGGAGGTTGCAGCATGTTGTCGCGCTTGAGGATCGCCGCGCTGACCCACCTGTTCGGGATGGTCATCACGCTGGGGCTCGTGGTCACGGTGGCGGCCGGCTACCTCGCGATCCGCGAACTGAAGGTCGGCGGCCCGATCTATGACCGGATCATCCTGGGCAAGGACCTGATCGCCGACATCCTGCCTCCGCCGGAATATGTCATCGAGGCCTATCTGGAAACCACGCTGGCGCTCAACGACCCGTCCTCCCTGCCCGCCCGCCGCGACCGGCTGGCGCAGCTCCGCAAGGACTATGACGAGCGCCACGATTACTGGAAGAAGGAGAGTTTCGAACCGGCGATCCGCGACCGGCTGACCCGCGATTCCCACGCCCATGTCCAGCGCTTCTGGACGGAGGTGGAGGGCAGCTTCCTGCCGGCGCTGGCCCGCGGCGACTCCGCCGCCGCCGCCAGCGCCTACAGGCGCATCGCCGAGGCCTATGCCGCCCATCGGGCGGTGGTCGACGGCATCGTCGCCGCGACCAACCGCTACAATGCCGAGACCGAGGTCTATGCCGCCGACCGCAAGACGCTGTTCATGGCGGCGGTGTGGGGCGTTTCCGCCCTGGTGCTGGCGGTCGTGGTGGCCGGCGTGCTCGGCATGCTGCGCTGGGTGGTGAAGCCGGTGGTGGCGCTGACCGCGGCGATGAAGCGGCTGGCCGAGGGCGACCTGACGGTGGAGGTGCCGGCGGTGCGGCGCCAGGACGAGGTCGGGGCGATGGCCGCCGCCCTGCAGGTGTTCAAGCTCAACGCCGCCGAAGCCGACCGGCTGCGCCGCCAGCAGGAGGAGGAGCGGCGCCGCGCCGAGCGGGAGAAGCAGGCCGCCCTGCAGCGCATGGCCGAGACGGTGGAGCGCGAGGCCGCCCAGGCGGTGGACGCGGTGGCGCGGCAGACCCAGGCGATGGCCGACAACGCCACGCGGATGGCGGAGTCCGCCCGCGCCGTGGGCGACAACAGCCAGAGCGTCGCCGCCGCCGCCACCCAGGCCCTGTCGAACGCCCAGACCGTCGCCGCCGCCTCCGAACAGCTCAGCGCCTCGATCCGCGAGATCGCCGGGCAGGTCGGCACCGCCAGCAGCATGACGGCGGAGGCCGCCGGCGCCTCGACCCGCGCGGAAGAGACGATCCAGCGCCTCGCCGATGCCGTCACCCGCATCGGCGAGGTCACCACCCTGATCAACGACGTCGCCGGCCAGACCAACCTGCTGGCGCTCAACGCCACCATCGAGGCCGCCCGCGCCGGAGAGGCCGGCAAGGGCTTCGCCGTGGTGGCCGGCGAGGTGAAGAGCCTCGCCAACCAGACCTCCCGCGCGACGGAGGAGATCGCGGCGCAGATCGCCGAGATCCAGCACACCACCGGACAGGCGGTGGAGGCGGTGCGCGGCATCGCCGGCATGGTGCGCAGCGTCGAGCGGGTCTCCGCCACCATCGCCGCCGCCATCGAGGAGCAGGAGGCGGCGACCGGCGAGATCGCCCGCAACGTGATCCAGACCTCGGGCGCCGCGCAGGAGGTGGCGACCCGCATCGCCCGCGTCTCCGGCGAGGCGACGACGACCGGCGAGCGGGCGGTGCAGGTCAACGGCCTGTCCTCCCAGGTGGCGCACAGCGTGGCGGACCTGCGCCATGTGCTGATCCAGGCGATCCGCACCGCGACGCCGGAGGTCAACCGCCGCTCCGCCAGCCGTTACGTGCTGAACCGTCCGGGCCGGCTGGCCGTCGGCGGGCGCGAGCTGGCGGTGACGCTGGACAACGCCTCGGAAGGCGGTGCCCAGGTCAGCGCCGTCCCGCCGGAGGTCCTGTCCACCCTGGCCGCCGGCGCCGCCGTGCAGGTCGCCCTGCCCGGCCTGGATGCGGTGCCGGCGCAGGTGCGGTCGGTCGATGCCGGCCGCGCCGGCCGCCTCCACCTGACCTTCGACCTGCGGGAGGAGGAGCGGGCGCGCTTCCTCGAACGCTTCCGCATGCTCACCGCCGGGCTGGCGCCGCTGGAGAGCGGCGCCGCCTAGCGGCCGCGGCGCGTCAGGCCAGGGGCTGGTAGATCTCCCCGCCCGACTCGCGGAACTTCTGCGCCATCTCGTCCAGTCCGGCCGCGATCTCCCCGACTGCGCGGCGTCGCGGATGTCCTGGGTGATCTTCATCGAGCAGAATTTCGGTCCGCACATCGAGCAGAAATGCGCCGTCTTCGCCCCCTCGGCCGGCAGGGTCTCGTCATGGAAGGCCTGGGCGGTGTCGGGGTCGAGCGACAGGGCGAACTGGTCGCGCCAGCGGAAGGAGAAGCGCGCCCGCGACATGGCGTCGTCGCGCAGCCGGGCGGCCGGATGCCCCTTGGCGAGGTCGGCGGCATGGGCGGCGATCTTGTAGGCGATCACGCCGGCCTTGACGTCGTCGCGGTCGGGCAGGCCGAGATGCTCCTTCGGCGTGACGTAGCAGAGCATGGCGGTGCCGAACCAGCCGATCATCGCCGCGCCGATGGCGCTGGTGATGTGATCGTAGCCCGGCGCGATGTCGGTGACGAGCGGCCCCAGCGTGTAGAAGGGCGCCTCGCCGCACAGCGCGAGCTGCTTGTCGACGTTGTGCTTGATCTTGTGCATCGGGACATGGCCCGGCCCTTCGATCATCACCTGCACGTCGCGCGCCCAGGCGACCTTCGTCAGCTCGCCCAGCGTCTCCAGCTCGGCGAACTGGGCGGCGTCGTTGGCGTCGGCCTGGCTGCCCGGCCGCAGCCCGTCGCCCATCGACAGCGCCACGTCATAGGCCCGGCAGATCTCGACGATCTCCGGGAAACGCTCGTAGAGGAAGCTCTCGCGGTGGTGCGCCAGGCACCATTTGGCGATGATCGAGCCGCCGCGCGACACGATGCCGGTGACCCGCCTGGCCGTCAGCGGGATGTGGGCCAGCCGCAGCCCGGCATGGATGGTGAAGTAGTCGACGCCCTGCTCGGCCTGCTCGATCAGCGTGTCGCGGAACAGCTCCCAGGTCAGGTCCTCGGCCCTGCCGCCGACCTTCTCCAGCGCCTGGTAGATCGGCACCGTCCCGATGGGCACCGGCGCGTTGCGCAGGATCCACTCGCGGTCTGGTGGATGTCCTTGCCGGTCGAGAGATCCATCACCGTGTCGGCGCCCCAGCGGATCGCCCAGACCATCTTCTCCACCTCCTCCTCGATCGAGGAGGTGACGGCGGAGTTGCCGATGTTGGCGTTGATCTTGGTGAGGAAGTTGCGGCCGATGATCATCGGCTCCGACTCGGGGTGGTTGATGTTGGACGGGATGATCGCCCGGCCGCGCGCCACCTCGTCCCGCACGAACTCCGGCGTCACGACATCGGGGATGCTGGCGCCGAAATCCTCGCCGTCGCGCCCCGTTCCATCGGCCGCCCCATTGGCCGCCCCGCCGGCCGCCTCAAGCGCCGCGGCCCGGCCGAGAGTCTCGCGCACGGCGATATACTCCATCTCCGGCGTGACGATGCCGGCGCGGGCGTAGGCCATCTGCGTCACCGCGGCGCCGCCCCTGGCGCGCAGCGCGCCGCCGGCGGTCGCCTCCACGTCGCCGCGGGCCAGGATCCAGTCGCGCCTCAGCGCCGGCAGCCCCCGGCGGACGTCGATGGCGACGGCGTCGTCGGTGTAGGGGCCGGAGGAGTCGTAGACGCGCAGCGGCGGCTCCCCGCCGCTCAGCTCGATCTCGCGCAGGGCGACGCGCAGGTCGGGAAAGCGCGTCCCCGGCACATGCACCTTGCGCGAGGCGGGCAGCGGGCCGGTCGAAATGCGGATGGCGGCTTGGTCGAAGTCCTTGGGCACTGGGTTTCTCCGTCACGAACGAGGTTGCCGGACAAACCCGGGACTGCGGACGGAGGTGACGGATTGCAGGCCGCGTGATGCGGCGGGCAGGCAGGCGGCCGCGGTCGATGCGGCAAGGCCCGGTCTGCAAAATCCTCCCTTCGCCGGTATGACCCGGATCAGGTTCGAAGGGTCACCACGTTGCCGGTCGCCCTTTCGGGCGAACGGCCGGTGGTATCTCAGCCCCCTACGGGACCCCCCTGGAAACGCGCCGATGGTGGCGGAGCGCGCGGCTGCTGTCAAAGGAAAGCAGGACTGTCTTCCGTTTGGACACCATAAGATGCGCCCACCAAACCGGAGGGGTCATGAGCAACCAGTCGTCCGCCGTCCAGAGCAGCGCCGCACAGCCGGGTCCCGGGCTGACGGTCTATGCCCAGCTCGCCGGCATCGTGCTGTTCTGGAGCTCCAACTGGCCCTTCATGAAGATCGCGCTTGCGGACATGGGGCCGCTGACCTTCTGCGCGGTGCGGCTGTTCGGGGCCGCCATCGGCGTGATGGCGCTGGCGCCGCTGCTGCGCTTTCCCCTGCTGCCGGCCCGCGGCGACCGGCTGCCGCTGGCCGCCATCGGCCTGATGCAGGTCGGGCTGATGATGGCGCTGAGCAACGTCGGGCTGCAGTATGTGGCGCCGGGCCGCGCGGCGGTGCTGGTCTATACCATGCAGATGTGGGCCCTGCCGCTGGGGGTCCTGATCCTGGGCGAACGGGTCTCCGCCCGGCGGCTGGCCGGGGCGCTGCTGGCCTTCGCCGGAGTGGTGGTGTTCTTCAACCCGCTGCTGGTCGACTGGAGCGACGGGCGCGCCCTGCTCGGCAACGGGCTTCTGCTGGCCTGCGCCGCCACCTGGGCGCTGGGGGCGACGCTCTACCGCCGCCGGGTCTGGCACACCCCCTTCTGGACGCAGACCTTCTGGCAGATCGCGCTCAGCAGCCTCGCCATGATCCCCTTCGCCCTGGCGATGGAGGGCCACCGCCCCATCCACCTGACGCAGCCGCTGCTGCTCGTCATCGCCTACAACGTGCTGATCGCCACCAGCCTCTGCTATTGGTGGTGGAGCAAGGCGCTGGCGGTGATGCCGGCGAGCCAGGCCGGCCAGTTCGTCTGTCTCGTGCCGGTGGTCGCCCTGCTGCTCAGCGCCGCCTTCATGGGCGAGCCGCTGACGGTCGGCGTCGCCATCAGCGTCGCGCTGATCTGCGCCGGCATCCTGCTGACCGCGCGGGCGAAGTAGGACGGCCGGTCAGAGCCAGCGCCGCAGCTTCACGAAGATCATCGGCAGCACCGCCGACAGCGCCATCAGCAGCAACGCCATCGGGTAGCCGTACATCCAGTCCTTCTCCGGCATGTCGGTGAAGTTCATGCCGTAGATGGTGGCGACCAGGGTCGGCGGGAACAGCAGGACGGTGATCACCGAGACGATCTTCACGATCTCGTTCTGCTCGACGTTGATCCGGCCGAGCGTGGTGTCGAGCAGCAGGCTGACCTTGCTCGACAGGAAGGTGGCGTATTCGTCGAGGCCGGTGACGTCCTGCAGGGTCGCCCGCGCCCAGCGCCGCGTCGCCTTGCTGCCGCTCCAGCCGCCCATGCGGCCGTCGTTGCGCGACAGGAAGTCCAGCATGCGCTGCAGGCTTGCCAGGCTGACATGGGCCTTGCCGATCAGGTGGCCGGTGTGGCCGATGCGGCGGAGCGAGCGGCTGTCGCCGCGCGTCTCGCCCCGCGGGCGCAGCGTCCGGCCTCGGAAGGCGCGGCTGCTCATGGTGTCCAGCTCCAGCCCGACGCGGCGCAGCACCCCGGCCGTCCGCTCCACCACCGCGTCCACCAGATAGGCCAGCACCGCCTCGGCCCCCGTGCAGGGGATGCTGCGGTGAGACAGGGTGCGCCGGAAGGCCAGGAAGGGCTGCGGGTCGATGTGGTGGATCGTCACCAGCCGGCCGCCGACCAGCACGAAGCTGACCTCGGCGATGCGCGGCCGATCGGTGTCGGCCCAGACCAGGACCATCACCGTCATGTGCACCGCGCCGCCGACCAGCCGCAGCCGGCTCGACTCCTCGATCTCCGCCATCTGCTCGCGCGTCGGCAGCGGGGTGCCGACCAGCGCCTCCACCCGCGCCAGCTCCTCCGGCGTGGGGGACAGCAGGTCGATCCAGACGGTGCTGTCGGGCAGCGGGTCGGCCGCTCCGTCAAGCTCCCTGGCCCAGCGGAGAAGCCCCTCGTCCCGGACGAAGGCATGCAGCACGGGCGTCGGCTCTCCGGTTTGGCGACGGTTGAGGAATGGCGGCCAGGGGCCGGCCGCCGGCCGGGGTCAGACGATGCGCCCGATGCGGCGCGGCTTCAGCGGATGCCTGGCCGCGGAGTCGGGCTTGACCGGCTCGGACCTGATCGGCTCGGGGCCGGAGGCGCCGACGTCCGGCAGCTCCTCGCCCAGCGTCCGCTCCAGCTCGGCGCGCAGCTCCTCGCCGTCCTTGCGGCCGGCCAGGAAATGGGCCACCGCCGCGCGGGCGTTGTCGCGGTCGTACGGCACCTTGCCGAACACCGCGAGCTTCGCCCGCTCGACCAGCTTGGGGTCCAGCTCTTCGCGGATGGCCCTGATCTGGCGGAGCAGGTCCTTGCGCGGATCGGAACCGCGGGGATCGGACATTGGCGTCCTCCTTTGCCGAGACGTCCGCCCTCTGATATGGGCGCTCTACTCGCGCCCGATCAGGGTGCCGGCCCCACCCTCGGTGAAGATCTCCAGAAGCAGGGCGTGCGGCACCCGGCCATCGAGGATGACGGCGGCGTCCACCCCCTGCTCCACCGCGTCGACGCAGGTCTCGATCTTCGGGATCATGCCGCCCGACGCCGTGCCGTCGGCGATCGCCGCGCGCGCCTGGTCCAGCGTCATCTTCTCGATGAGCTGCTTGTTCTTGTCCAGCACGCCCGCGACGTCGGTCAGCAGGAAGAAGCGGGTGGCGCCCAACGCCGCCGCCACCGCGCCCGCCGCCGTGTCGGCGTTGATGTTGTAGGTGTCGCCCTGGCGGTCGAAGCCGACCGGCGCGATCACCGGGATGATGTCGGACTGGGCGAGCGCGTGCAGGATCTGCGGGTTGACCTGGTAGGGCTCCCCGACGAAGCCGAGGTCCAGAACCTTCTCGATGTTGCTGTCGGGATCGCGCTGGACGCGGCGCAGCTTGCGCGCGGTGATCAGGTTGCTGTCCTTGCCCGACAGGCCCACCGCCCGGCCGCCGGCCGCGTTGATGGCGGCGACGATCTGCTTGTTGATGGAGCCGGCCAGCACCATCTCGACCACCTCGACCGTCTCCTTGTCGGTGACGCGCAGGCCGTCGACGAAGCTGGACTTGATCTTCAGCCGCTCCAGCATCTGGCCGATCTGCGGCCCGCCGCCATGCACCACCACCGGATTGATGCCGACCTGCTTCAGCAGCACGATGTCGCGGGCGAACTTCTCCGCCAGGCTGGCGTCGCCCATGGCGTGGCCGCCGTACTTGATGACGAAGGTGCGCCCCGCGTAGCGGCGCATGTAGGGCAGGGCCTCGGACAGGGTGCGGGCTTTGGAGAGCCACTCGTCGCGGGTGGTGTTCTGCACGGCTGTGTCCGTCGCTGGAGATGGTGCGTCGGTCATGTCTTTAACGGAAAGCTCCGGGGGTGCCTAGGGGACTTTTTCGTACCCTGCCCCGCACCGGGAACCCCTTGGTCCGCCGGGCGGTTTTCCCTCCGTCCCCGACCGACGGAGGCCCCCATGGACGACCGCCGCATGCCGACTCCGAAGAGCCCCTTCACCGAGGCGCTGAAGAGCGACCCCAAGGAGAACGCCGAAAAGGCCCGCCGCCTCTACGACTCCCCCGACCGGCAGAGCGTGACCGACGCCAACCGCCGGATCCCGGACGACTCCCGGGAGCCGCCGGCCGATCCCGGCAGCGCGGCGAACGTCCGCAGGCCGCTGTAGCGCGCCTACCCCGCCAGCCGGCCGGCCAGCCGCGTCATCGGCTGGGTCAGCGCCGTCACCACCACCGCCATCAGAACCAGCGCGGAGAAGCAGCCGGGCGACAGCACGCCCGCCTCCAGCAGGATGGTCAGCACGATGACCTCCATCAGCCCCTTGCAGGGCATCAGCGCGCCGAGCTGCAGCGCGTCGCCCCAGCGCTCCCCGGCC
The DNA here is from genome assembly GCF_003130795.1 of Azospirillum thermophilum. Taxonomy (NCBI): domain Bacteria; kingdom Pseudomonadati; phylum Pseudomonadota; class Alphaproteobacteria; order Rhodospirillales; family Azospirillaceae; genus Azospirillum; species Azospirillum thermophilum. The sequence goes on along the minus strand of NZ_CP029353.1, from coordinate 601,351 downwards.
AGCCGGGCGGGGAACGTGGTGCCCGCCAGCTTGCCGGCCAGCGTCGCCCCGGTCGCCAGCAGGAAGACCGCCCATTGCGCCGGGGCACCGAAATCCAGCGACACCTTCAGCCCGGTCAGCGTGAAGAAGAAGGGCAGCAGCACAAGGGTCGCGAAATGCTCCAGCCGCGCCAGGATCGCGGCGGCGAGGCGGCGCGGCATGGCGGTCCCGGCGACGAAGGCGCCGAGGATGTAGTGCAGCCCGATCAGCTCCGTCACCGCGGCGGAGCCGAGCAGCGCGGTGCAGGTCACCACCACCGCCGTATCGCCCACCTGCCCGTCCGGCGCCACCCGCTCCATCAGCCGGTCGAGCAGCGGGCGCACCACCAGCTCGGTCACGCCGATATAGGCGAAGCCCAGCAGGGCCACCCTGGCCACCTCGCCGAGTCCGGCCGCACTGCCCTCCCCACCTCCGGCAGCCCCACCTCCGGCAGCCCCACCTCCGGCAGCCCCACCTCCGGCAGCCCAGGCGAGCAGGCCGGTGATCAGCACCCAGAGCAGCGCGTCGTTGACCGCGGCATAGCCCAGCGCCAGCCGCCCCACCCGCCGCTCCAGCAACCCCATCTCGCGCAGGATGGCGCCCAGCACCGGCAGGGCCGTCACCCCGACGCAGACGCCGAAGCCGGCGGCGAACAGCCAGGGATCGGCCTTCGGCCCGGCCATGGACGGAAAGCGTTCGGCGATCCACAGCCCCAGCCCGACGCCCAGCAGGGTCGGCAGCAGCATGCTCGTCAGGCTGACGGCGACGAAGGAGCGCCCCCGCCCGCGGAACTCCGCCAGGTCGAGATGCAGACCGGTCAGGAAGGCGAAGAACAGCACCGCCAGCAGGGCGAGGCCCGACAGCGGGGCCAGCGTGGCCGGGGCGAACAGGGCGGCCCACAGGTCGGGCGCCAGCCTGCCGAAGAGCGAGGGGCCGAGCGCGATCCCGAAGAGGATCTGCACGACCACCATGGGGGCCAGCCGCTTCACCCCGGTCAGCCGCCACAGGAAGAACGGGCCGGCGATCAGCACGATCGCCTGGATCAGGAACAGCAGGGTCGGCGGCAGGCTCATGACGGCCGTCGGCCCCGCCCCGTCAGCCGAGCGCCGCGAGCTGGGTGAGGCTGGCGCGGAGCTCCGCGATGCCCACCCCCTTCTCGGAGCTGGTCACATGCACGCCGGGGAAGGCGGCGGGATGCTTCTTCAGCGCGCCCTCGGTGGCGCGGCGGATGGCGTCCAGCGCGTTGGGCTTCACCTTGTCGGCCTTGGTCAGCACGACGACGTAGGGCACCGCCGCCTGATCCAGCATGGTCATGATCTCCTGGTCGCTGGGCTTCAGCCCGTGGCGCGAATCGACCAGGACCAGGGCGCGGCGCAGCGTGACGCGGCCCTTCAGGTAGCGGCGGACCATGTCGTTCCACGCCTCCACCTTCTCCTTCGATTCCTTGGCATAGCCGTAGCCGGGCATGTCGACCAGCATCAGCCGGTTGCCGAGGTTGAAGAAGTTGAGCTGCTGCGTGCGGCCCGGCGTGTTGGAGGTGCGGGCGAGCGTCTTGCGGCCGGTCAGGGCGTTGACGAGGCTGGACTTGCCGACGTTGGAGCGGCCGGCGAAGGCCACCTCGGTCAGCGTCGCCTCGGGAAGCTGGTCGAGCGTCGCCGCCCCCCAGACGAAGTCGCATTCCTTGGCGAACAGCAGCCGGCCGGCCTCGATGGCGGCCTCGTCGAAGCCGGAGATCACGCCGGGCCCGGTCGGGGTGCTCATGGTCAGGGTCTTCCGTCTCGTCTGTTGCACATGGTGCCGGAAATGGAGCCGCCCGCCCCTGCCGCAAGGGCGGGAGCGGGCGGCGGGAAGCGGCGGACGGCCCGTCGCGTCAGGCCTTGACGCCCATGCGGTGCATGATCGTCCACTGCTGCGCGACCGACAGCAGGTTGTTCCAGGCCCAGTAGATCACCAGACCGGCCGGGAAGCCGGCGAGCATGAAGGTGAAGATGATCGGCAGGAACGCGAAGACCTTCTGCTGCACCGGGTCGGGCGGCGCCGGGTTCAGGCGCTGCTGCAGCCACATGGTGACGCCCATGATCAGCGGCCAGGCGCCGAGATGCAGCATGGCCGGCGGGTCCCACGGGATCAGGCCGAACAGGTTGAAGATGGTGGTGGGATCGGGCGCCGACAGGTCGTGGATCCAGCCGAAGAAGGGCGCGTGCCGCATCTCGATGGTGACGAACAGCACCTTGTAGAGCGCGAAGAACACCGGGATCTGGATCAGGATCGGCAGGCAGCCCGACACCGGCGAGACCTTCTCGCGCTTGTAGAGGCCCATCAGCTCCTGGTTCATCCGCTGCGGGTCGTCGGCGAAGCGCTCGCGCAGCGACTGCATCTGCGGCTGCAGCTTCTTCATCTTGCTCATCGCCTGATAGGACTTGTTGGCAAGCGGGAAGAAGGCGGCCTTGACGATGACGGTGAAGACCAGGATGGCGAGGCCGAAGTTGCCCAGCACGCGGCCCAGGAAGTCGAGCGCGTAGAAGAAGGGCTTGGTCAGGAAGTAGAACCAGCCGAAGTCGATCGCCAGGTCGAAGTTGGTGATGCCCAGCTTGTCGGCATAGGCGTCGAGCAGCTTCACCTGCTTGGCGCCGGCGAACAGGCGGCCGGTCTGCGTCGCGGTGGCGCCCGGCGCGACCTCGATCGCCGTGCCCAGCAGGTCGACCTGATAGCGGTCGCTGTTGCCCGGGCTGGAATAGACGTAGCGGGCGGTGACCTTGTCCTTCTGGTCGGGGACCAGGGAGACGAGCCAGTACTTGTCGGTGATGCCGATCCAGCCGCCGGTGGTCTCCTGCGTCAGCGGCTTGCCGGCCTTCCTCAGGTCGTCATAGGACTTCTCCGACAGCTTGCCGTCGAAGACGCCGAGCGGACCCTCGTGCAGGATGTAGTAGCCGGAGGTGAGCGGCGTGCCGCTGCGGGTCACCAGGCTGTAGGGCAGCAGGCGGACCGGCTGCGAGCCGGCGTTGCGCACCGTCTGGGTGACGGTGAACATGTAGTCCTTGTCGACCTCGACCTTGCGCTCGAAGACGAGGCCGCTGCCGTTGTCCCAGGTCAGCAGCAGCGGCTTGTCCGGCGTCAGCGCGGTGCCGTTGGCGGTCCAGCGGGTGTCGGCGCCCGGGGCGGCGACCGAACGGTCCTCCGGCACCCAGCCGAACTCGGCATAGTAGGCGGCGGGCGTGCCGGCCGGGGCCAGCAGCACGATCTCCGGGCTCTTGGGATCCGGGGTCTCGTGGTAGGTGGCCAGCGTCAGGTCGTCGATGCGGCCGCCGACGAGGTTGACCGAGCCGTGCAGCGACGGGGTGTCGATCTTGACGCGGCTGCCGGCGGCGAGCTGCTCGGCCAGCAGGGCGGCGCGGTCCTTGGCCGACTCCGCCGTCGCGAGGCCGGGGATCTGCGGGTTCGCAGCGCCGGGCGCCGTGCCGGGGGCGGGGACCGTCTGTTCCGTCTGGGCGGCCTGCTGGGCGGCGAGCTGCTTCTGCTGCTCGATCCGCGGCTTCTCGTAGAAGAACTGGAAGCCCAGAAGGATGGCGATCGACAGGGCGATCGCGAGGATGAGGTTGCGTTGATCGGTCATGGCGTCCCGGATGGCGTCAGGCCTTACACGAAGGTCGGCGAAACGCGGCCTTGCTTATCGGTTTTGGCCATGCACGGCAACCCCGGCATGGTCCTGGTGGGTGGAGTGGTGCCCGCAGCAGGTGGGGATGCCCCCCTGCCCGTTTCCAGAGGTCTGCTGCGAGGTCTGCGGCGATCCGTCCGCGGACGGCACCGGATCATAGCCCCAGCCGCCCCACGGGTGGCAGCGCAGAAGGCGGCGGACGGTCAGCCAGCCGCCGCGGATGGCGCCGTGCCGTTCCAGCGCCTCCAGCGCATAGGACGAACAGGTGGGCTGGAAGCGGCAATGCCAGCCGACGAAGGGCGACAGCGTCCAGCGGTAGAGAACGACAAGAGCCCGCAAGCCGTGGGCAAGCGGGCTCATGATGACGTCTCTCCGGCCGGGGCCTGCCGCGGCGGGTCCTGCATCGCGCCCTCCCCGCTCCCGCCTCCGCTGCCGGCGTCCCGCCAGAGGCCGAGGCGCTTCAGCGCGGCGCGCAGGTCGCCCAGCAGCTCGGCCCAGGGCCGCTCCGCCGTTCCGGCCCGCGCCACCAGCACGAGGTCGTGACCGGGGGCGGCGTGGCTGGGGAGCAGCAGGCGGGCGGCCTCGCGCAGGCGGCGGCGCGACCGGTTGCGCACGACCGCGTTGCCGACCTTGCGGCTCGCGGTCAGGCCAAGACGAATCAGCGGCTCGCCGGGGGCGGGCCGCTGCCGTTCGTCGTGTCGGCGCACCTGCAGGATCAGGCCGGGGGCCACATGCTTTCGCCTGGTCCCGGCCACGGCCAGAAATTCCGGCCGCCGCTTCAGGCGCCCGACCGCTCGGTCCGGCGCCGCCATCGCGGGATCAGGCGCTGAGGACCTTGCGGCCGCGGGCGCGGCGGCGGGCGATGACCTTGCGGCCGCCGACGGTGGCCATGCGGGCGCGGAACCCGTGACGGCGCTTGCGGACGATCTTGGACGGCTGGTACGTGCGCTTCACGGCACCTGACTCCTGAACTGGACTGTTGAACACCGGCGCCCGCCGGCCTGACGGCTGCGGGCGCCCTTCTTACGAACCTGTTGGGCGAACGGAGGGACGGCCCCGAGATTACTCGGCGGCGGCCTTGTCGTTCATGCCGCGGCCGGTCGTGCGCTCGGCGATACGGGCCGACTTGCCGCGGCGGTCGCGCAGGTAGTACAGCTTGGCGCGGCGGACGTCACCCTTGCGGACCAGCTCCACCGAGTCGATGCGCGGGGAGTACAGCGGGAACACACGCTCCACGCCCTCGCCGTAGCTGATCTTGCGCACGGTGAAGGAGGAGTTCAGCCCGGCGTTGCGGCGGGCGATCACGACGCCCTCGTAGGCCTGGACGCGCTCGCGCGAACCTTCGACCACCTTCACGTTCACGCGGACGGTGTCGCCCGGCGAGAACTCCGGAATGGTCTTGTCGCCGAGGACCTTCTCGATCTGCTCCTGCTCGAGCTTCTGCAACAGGTTCATAGCACTGCCCTTTCTAATCGGTGCGCCTCGCGGCGGACCGTCACTCCGGTTCCGGGCCGGGGCGGCGCGCCGCCCTGCGACCCTTGTTCGACTTCTTCCGATCCTCGGCCGTCCTGCCCGCCTCGTAGCGCGCCCACAGGTCGGGACGACGGTCCCGCGTGATGCGCTCCGCCTCGGCGAGCCGCCAGGCGCGAACCCTTTCGTGGTGCCCGGACAAGAGGACGTCCGGCACCGCGCGTTCCACACCCTGCCCGTCCGCCCAGACGGCCGGCCGGGTGTAGTGGGGATATTCGAGCAATCCCCGTTCGAAACTCTCTTCGCCCGCCGTCGCCTCATTGCCCATGACGCCGGGGAGCAAGCGCACCACGGCGTCGATCAGGCACAGCGCGGCAGGCTCGCCGCCGGACAGCACGAAGTCCCCGAGGCTGACCTCCTCGAGACCGTGCGCATCCAGCACCCGCTCGTCCACCCCCTCGTACCGGCCGCAGAGCAGCGTGACCGTCGGGGTCGCCGCCAGCTCCTTGACCAGGGCCTGGTCCAGCACGCGTCCGCGCGGCGACAGATAGATCAGCCGACCGCGCCCCGCCGCCCCCGCAGGCCCTGCCGTCGCGGTGAGAGCCGCGTCCAGCACGTCGGGCCGCATGACCATGCCTGCCCCTCCGCCGAAGGGGGTGTCGTCGACGGAGCGGTGTTTATCGCGCGCGAACGAGCGAATGTCCACTGATTCCAGCGCCCAGACTCCATTTTCCAACGCCTTGCCGGCCAGGCTGTGGCCGAGCGGCCCCGGAAACATTTCCGGGAACAGCGTCAGAACCTTGACGGTCCAGGCAAGCGGGCCGGCGGCGCCGTGATTCACGGCTCCCCCTCCCCGCCTTCACCGGTTTCAGGGCCTGCCCCGCCCTCCTCCCTGCCGTCGCCGTCGCCGTCCCGGTCGTCCGGGCGGGCTTCGATCACGGCGGGGAGGTCGACGACCAGCCGGCCGCCCCGGACATCCACCAGCGGAACGCAGGCCTTGGAGAAGGGAAGCATCTCCAGGGCCCCGCTTTCCGTGCGGATCTCCAGAACGTCGCCGGCGCCGAAGTCATAGACCGCCTTCACGATGCCGAAACGGGTTCCGTCGGCGAGCTCGGCACGCAGGCCGATCAGGTCGGCGTGGTAGAACTCGTCCTCGTCCTCCGTCTCCGGCAGGGCGGAGCGGTCGACATAGAGCCTCAGCCCCGCCAGGGCCTGCGCCTCCTCCCGGCTGCTCACCCCGTCGACCCGCGCCAGGAACTGGTCCTTGACGGTGCCCTGCAGGGTGATGCGGAAGCTGCGCCGGCCCTCCTCGTCGGTCAGCGGGCCGTAGGCGGTCACCGACGCCGGGTCTCCGGTGAAGCTGCGCAGCTTCACCAGACCCCGCACGCCGTGCGATCCCGCGAACTGGCCGACGCAGACCTTCCGGGAAGGGACAGGGGCGGACATGGCTGTGGTCTTCCGGACGGCGATGGTTTCGAACCGGGTCCCCTCCCCATGCGGGGGAGGGGATCAGGCTCAACCCTCCGCGGCGGCCTTGGCGGCGGCCTCGGCCTTCAGGCGCTCCTGCGCCTTGGCCTTCGGAGCCGACTTCTTCGGGGTCTCGCGGACGGCCGGCTTCTCGACCAGGCCGGCGTTCGCCAGGAACAGCACGACGCGGTCGGTCGGCTGCGCGCCGACGCCCAGCCAGTGCTTGGCGCGCTCGGCGTCCAGAACCACGCGCTGCTCGTGCTCGCGCGGCAGCATCGGGTTGTAGGTGCCGATCTTCTCGATGAAGCGGCCGTCACGCGGGCTGCGGGCATCGGCGATGACGATCGAGTAGAACGGGCGCTTCTTGGCGCCGCCGCGAGCCAGACGGATCTTCAGGGACATTGGTTGGAACTCTTTCTTCGCTGATGTTGAAAGACGTTGGTTGAACGGTTCGCCGCGGCCTTACGAGGGACCGCGGAAATTCTTGGGCAGAAGGCTCTGCAGCCCGTGGCGCATCAGGCCCTTCTGGCCCAGCTTCTGCACCTGCTTCATCATCCCGCGCATCGTCTCGAACTGCTTGAGCAGCTTGTTGACCTCCTGCACGCTCGTGCCGGAGCCCTCGGCGATGCGCCGGCGGCGCGAGGCCTTGATGATGTCGGGGTTCTTGCGTTCCTTCCTGGTCATCGACGAGATGATCGCCTCCTGGCGCTTGATCATCTTGTCGTCGATGTTGGCGTCCTTGAGCTGGTTCTTGATCTTGCCGATGCCCGGCAGCATCCCCATCAGCCCGGACATGCCGCCCATCTTGCGCAGCTGCTTGAGCTGGGAGGCCATGTCGTCCAGGTCGAAGCCCTGGCCCTTCTCCATCTTGCGGGCGAGCTTCTCGGCCTCGTCCTTGTCGATGGTGTCCATGGCCTTCTCGACCAGGGACACCACGTCGCCCATGCCGAGGATGCGGCCGGCGATGCGGTCGGGGTGGAAGGGCTCCAGCGCGTCGACCTTCTCGCCGACGCCCAGCAGCTTGATCGGCTTGCCGGTGATCCGGCGCATCGACAGCGCCGCACCGCCGCGGGCGTCGCCGTCCACGCGGGTCAGCACGATGCCGGTGATGCCGACCCGGTCGTTGAAGTTGGTGGCGACCGTCACCGCGTCCTGGCCGGTCATCGCGTCGGCGACCAGCAGCGTCTCCGCCGGCCGGGTCGCGTCGCGCACCGCCGCGACCTCGGCCATCAGCTCCTCGTCGATGGCGAGGCGGCCGGCGGTGTCGAGCATGACCACGTCGTAGCCTTCCAGCCGCGCCGTCTCCAGCGCGCGCCGGGCGATCGCGACGGGATCCTGGCCGGGGACGATCGGCAGGGTGGCGACGCCCACCTGCTCGCCCAGCACCTTGAGCTGCTCCTGCGCCGCCGGGCGGCGCACGTCGAGCGAGGCCATCAGGACCTTCTTGCGGTCCTTGGTCTTCAGCCGCAGCGCGATCTTGGCGGTGGAGGTCGTCTTGCCCGAGCCCTGCAGGCCGACCATCAGGACCGGCACCGGCGGGGCGGAGTTCAGGTTGATGTCGGAGCCTTCGCCCAGCATCTCCACGAGGTTGTCGTGGACGATCTTGATGACCTGCTGGCCGGGGGTGATGGAGCGCAGGACCTCCTGGCCGACCGACCGCTCCTTGACCTGGCTGACGAACTGCTTGACCACCGGCAGGGCGACGTCGGCCTCCAGCAGAGCGACGCGGACTTCGCGCAGCGCTGCATTGACGTCCTCCTCGCTCAGCGCGCCGCGGCGGCGCAGCTTGTCGAAGATGTCGCCGAGGCGTCCGGTCAGACCTTCGAACATGGGCCAGTGATCCTCACATACGGGTCCGTCGTCCGCACAAAGCCAAAAGCGCCAGTGCGCGACACTCGCGGACTGGCGGAGATAACCCGGCGTCGGGCCGGGGTACCCGGTCTATCGGCTTGGCGGAAGACAGGTCGGCGGAAGATAGGCAAGCCGGCGGCCGGAGTCAACAGCCGGCGACCGCCGCGCGTCCGGCACCGGAACCAAGGGTCGAGATGTCACAAAATGTGACCGTCCTAAGCAGGTTCTTACCCGGAGTTAACGAAATTTTGGCGTATTCGCGATAGACTGGGCAACCACCATTATGAAGGTTCGAGGGTAATGTCGTCCGCGCAAGGCTTCGGGTCGAACATGCCGCGCACGAAGCTGACGCAAGGCCAGCTCAACGCCATCCTGATGCGGCATCAGGCCTTCCGGAAGAGTCAGCCGGGCGGCGTCCGGGCGAACCTGAAGCTGCGCGACCTGTCCCACCTCGACCTCTCGGGCATCGACCTGTCGGATGCCGACCTGTCGGGGGCCAAGCTGTTCAGCGCCCGGCTCAGCGGCGCCAACCTGTCCAACGCCAACCTCTATGCCGCCGACCTCAGGCTCGCCAACCTGGAGCGGGCGGACCTGCGGCGCGCCGACCTGCGCGGCGCCTGCCTGCGCGGGGCCGTGCTCAGCGAGGCCTCGATGGTCGAGGTGGACCTGCGCGACGGCACGCTCCTGCATTACGGCGCCGGCGGCGAGATCAACCCGCACGAGTTCGAGAACTCGGTCCTGACGTCGGAGCTGACGGCGGCCAGCATGCGCAACGCCGACCTGTCGCGCGCCAAGGTCGCCAACGCCTTCGTCATGCAGGCCGACCTGACCGACGCCATCATGCGCGGCACCAAGTTCATGCGGGCGAACCTGACCAACGCCAACATGACCGGCTGCGACCTCAGCGACGCCGACCTGACGGAGGCCAACCTCACCGGCGCCCGCCTGTCCGGCGCGGTGATGACCGGCTGCGCCATCAACCGCACCAACTTCGCCGGCGCCACCCTGATCGGCGCCATCCTCGACGCCGCCCAGCTCCGCTCACCCAACCTGCAGGCCGCGGTGATGGCCAAGGTGCTGGAGAACCCGGAGGACGATCTGCGGGAGATCCTGCTGCTGCACGCCACCTGGATCGACAGCGGCGGGCGCAACGGCAAGCGCGCCGACCTCTCCGCCATCGACCTGTCGGGCCGCGTGCTGGACGGGATCAACCTGTCGGCGGCGATCCTGCAATGCATCACGCTGCGCAACGCCTCGCTGCCCGGCGCCACGCTGGCGATCGCCGACATGTCGCTGTCGGATCTGCGCAACGTCGACTTCACCGGCGCCGACCTGCGCGGCGCCAACCTGGAGCGGGCGACCCTGACCGGCGCCAACCTGTCCGGCGCCCAGCTCGGCCCGGTGCACATCCAGTCGATGAGCAACCACGTCTGGCGCGCCAACCTGCAGCGCGCCCGGCTGGGCATGGCTCAGCTGCGCAACGCCGACCTGCGCAAGGCGAACCTTGCCGGCGCCAACCTCGCCGGATCCGACCTGCGCGGCGCCAACCTCAGCGAGGCGGACCTGACCGGCGCCGACCTGACCGGGGCGTCGATGGACGGTGCCATTCTCGACGATGCCAAGTCGGGCGACGCCATCGGACTGGCGGTGGCCTGACGGCCCCCTCAACCCTCCCGCGATCCCTCGCGCGACGGGGGGCGGCGTCCCACCCAGGCGCCGGAGCTGTAGGCCGTCCGCACATGGCGGATCAGCAGGTTGCGCGCCTCGATCAGCTGCGCCATCCGCTCGCGGCAGGCGACCACCCCGGTGTCGGGATGGTAGACCGGCGCCAGCTCGCGGAACCGCTTCACCACCCGGTCCTCGTCGAAGCACCATTCGTTGACGAAGCCGAAGAGCTGGGCGGCGTCGCGCACCTGCGTCACCTGCCCGTCGAGCGGCCGGAAGGACACCCGCTCCAGCGCCTGGGTCAGCGCCTTGTTGCGGTAGGCCAGCGACTCGGCCGCCCCCTCCAGCCGGTCGAGCTCCGCCCGCGGCACCAGCCGCCAGGACGGGTCGGCCAGCGCCACCGCGGCGGCCAGCGCCCGGCGGGCCGCCCCCTCCTCCAGCCCGGCGGGCAGGCGCAGGACCAGCGTCTCGAACGCCTCGGGAAAGCCCGGATCGGGCAGCGCGGCCGGCGCCAGCAACAGGGCGGCGCCGGCGATGTCCGACGGGTCGCAGCCGCGCGCGGCGGCAAGCCTGAGGACCGCCGCCTTCAGCCGGGGGCAGCAGCGCAGCAGATGGCAGCGCGGAGCCGGCGCCGACCGGCCGGGCAGGTCGAACCCGTCGTCCATCCCCTGGTGAGGAGAGCCATCCGGAGCGGTCATGGGAAGCGCCAACAGCTTGTGTGTGCGGCGCGAGTGTACCCCAACCGATAGGATAATCGCAACCGCCCCACCGACTTGCCCCGGATGGCCGCCGCCCGGCGCCTCAGCGCCGCAGCACGGCCGGCTTGGGCGGCGGCAGCTTGTCGAGCAGATCGGCGATATAGGCGGTCTCGTCCTTGCCCGACATCGCGGCGAAGCCCTTCAGCATCTGGCTGCCGAAGGCGAAGACGCCGGCCAGGTCGATGCGCCACTGGCCGCCCTCGCGCACGAAGTCGGCGGGAACCAGCGCCGGCCGGTTGTCGACCATCAGCAGGCCGGAGGCGCGGTCGCCCTTCACCCGCACGGGACCCAGGCTGCTGCCGGCGATGATGTTGGGACCGAGCCAGCCCTGCTTCAGCCCATGGTCGGCCAGATCGCCGAGCGACATGCGGCGCAGCTCGGCCGGGTTGACGTAGCGGCGCAGCCCCATGGCGGCGAAGCGCTCGGCCGGCTCCAGCTTCTCCACGGCACCGTCGCCGGGCGTGCGCGCCGCCGTCCGCACCGACTCCAGCGAGCGGACCGAGGCGCGGGAGAGCAAGGGGACCACGTCGCCGCCGCGATGGGCGGCCAGCGCCGAACGGGCCGACTCGAAGACGGCCGCGACCTCACGCTCCTCCGCCGTCGCCCGCGGTGGCGCGGCGCTGGCGGGGACCACGGACAGGGGCGCGGACAGCGGGACGGACAACAGGGCGAGACAGACGGCGGCGAACAGCGAGCGCATGAACCGTTCCATTCAATACCGGTCACCCCGCCATCAACAGCCGGGACGACCGCTTTCATCCGGAATTTTCCCCGCCCCGGCAGCCGGGGAGGAGCACCGGGCATATCAGGCACCAGGCATATCCAGGGAGACGGGCCGTCCTCCGCACCGGGTCCGCCGCTCCCCGGCCGTCAGCCCTTCGCCTCGATCCCGAAGAATTCGAGCTGCCAGCGCATCTCCTCGTCGGTCATCGGGTAATGGACGCCGTCGCGGGCGTTGAGCGCGGTCTTCGGCGGGATCTGGGCGATGCGGAGCTGCACCTGCCGGGCGAATCGCATGCTCAGCCCGGCCCGCCACACCAGCGCGGTGACCGCGCGCGGCGCGTGGGTGCCGATGATGCGGTCGACGATGGGAAGGCCGATCTGCGCCAGCTCGGCCAGCCCGGCCAGCACGAAGGCGCGGTCGCCCTCGGTCAGCGATCCTTCCAGCAACGCCTCGGTCAGCTTGCCTTCCTTGTTCAGCCGGGCGGCGCGGTCGGACGGCCGTTCCGCCGGCTTCTCCTCCGCCGCCAGCTCCTCGCCGAAATCGACGGGTCCGAGCGGGCGGCCCGGCCCCTGGCCGGAGGCCGCCTTGCCCACCCGCACCCGCACCGCCTCGGCCAGGGCGCGGGCGGCGTCGGGGGCAAGGTCGCTGCGCTCCTGCAGGGCCTTCAGCAGATTGTCGGCGACGAAGCTGGCGAGCCGGGCGACGGCGCGGGCCGGCAGGCGCGGCCGGCGCACCAGCGGGGCGTGCCAGGGTTCGTGCTGCGGCGCCTGGTCCAGGATGCGGTCCAGCGTCTCCTCGCGGATCTGGGCCGAGGGGTTGGCGAGCAGGGCGGTGACCGCCGCCTCGTCGTCGGAGCGGGCGATGGCGTCGGCGACCGAGGCCGAGACCTCGCGCCGGCTGGCGATGGCCGACATGGCGCCGGCCACCGGCCCCTTCATGATGATGTCGACCAGATCCTCTTCGGTGAGGATCGGCGAATGCTGCAGCACCGGGGCGCAGACCGACAGCTCGACGTCGCGGGCCAGCGTGTTGATGACGCCGTGCGGCGCGTTCGGCAGGTCCTTCAGCGCTTCCGACAGGATGCCGCGCACCTCGCTCGCCTGATCGCGCGCCAGCGTCTCCAGGCATTCCACGGTGAAGCGCTCGATCTGCGCCGCCTGGTCGGCCGACAGGTCGGGCAGCAGCCGGGCGACCTTCTTGGCGACGGCGCTGCGCACCGACAGCTCGCGGTCCTTGGCCAGCAGCAGGTCGGCCTGCCGCGGCGTGCCGTGGTTGGTGGCAATGGCCTTGCGCACCTCGGCCGCCGTGTCGGCGGCCAGGAAATACAGCAGCTCCGGCCGGGTCCGCGGGTGTTCGGCGACCCGACGGCGCACCGCCGGGTCGGCGCTGCGCGCCATCTGCTTGGCGGCTTCGTAATCGGTCGGATCGAGCGTATCGGGACGCTGGCTCACGGTGCCGTCTCCGCAACAGTCTCCGCCCCCTGCGGGCGCGGGGTCCCGGAATGGGCGGGGGCCAGGGCGTAATGGCCCTTGCCGTGCTTCTTGGCGTCGTACATCGCGGCGTCGGCGCGGTCGGTCAGCTCCTGCACCGACTCGCCGTGGCCGGGCACATGCACGGCGATGCCGATCGACAGGCCCAGCGGCTTGTCCGGGCTGGCCGACAGGTGGCGCAGCGCCGCGATGCCGGTCAGCAGCCGGTCGGCGACGATCTTCGCCCGCTCCTCGTCGGTGCGGCCGAGCCACAGCACGAACTCGTCGCCGCCCAGCCGGCCCGGCAGGTCGCCCGGCCGCACGCCGGTCGACAACAGCGTGCCGATCGACTTCAGCACCACGTCGCCCTGCTGGTGGCCGTGCAGGTCGTTGACCGCCTTGAAATTGTCGAGGTCGACGTAGAGCAGGGCCGACGGGCCGCTCTCCGGCCGGGACAGTGCCTCCTCCAGCCGCTCGAAGAAGGTGCGGCGGTTGAACAGGCCGGTCAGCCCGTCGCGCTCCGACAGGCGGCGCAGCCGCTCCTGGTAGGCGAGGTGGGCGTGCGCGATGCCGATATGGTCGGCCACGCCGGACAGCAGGGTCCGGTCCTCCTCGTCCCACGGCTCGGCATCCTCGCCGCGCCACACCAGCACGGCGCCGGTCATGCCCTCGCGGTATTCGGTACGTGCGGCCAGCGTGTGCGCCACGTCGAAGCGGCGCGCGACCACCGACTCGGCCCCCTCCTCCGCCCTCGGGTCCGGCTGGCCGCCGGCCAGCAGCGGGCGCAGGGCCTCCTCCGCCACGCCGGCGGGAATCTCGCCGCCGAACTCCGCCGCCAGCAGCAGCGGCGCGCCGTCGGTGGCGCGGTAGATGCGGCAGCCGTCGGCGCCCAGCGCGCGGGCCGTCTCCGCCGCGGCGACCGCCAGCGCCTCCGCGGCGTCCAGCCGGTCGCGCAGCGTGTGGACGATGTGGGCCAGCAGCTTCTCGCGGTTCCGCACCCGCGCCAGCTCGGCCGAGCGCAGCACCTGGTCGGTCACCTCGCGGCAGACCCCGCGCGCGCCGAGCCATGTCCCGTCCGTGTCGTAGAGCGGCAGGGCGGAGGCGACGAGGCAGGCCGGCGTCCCCTCCGCCGTCTTCAGCCACAGCTCGCTCTGGTCCACCGGGCGGTGGCTGTCGAAGGGCAGCGGCAGGTCGCCCCATTCGTCGATCGCCAGGCTGCGCGGGTCGCGGCCGATCAGCGACTCGGCGGTGTAGCCGAGCGCCCCCTTGGGCGTCACGAAGACGAACCGGCCGTCCGGCCCGGTCTCCCACGCGAAGTCCGAGGAGACCTCCACCAGATCCTTGTAGCGGCGGCGCGACTCGGTCAGCGTGTGGCGGAGCTGGCGCTCCAGCGTGTCGTCGCGGCCCAGCAGCAGGGCGCCGCCGTCGGGCAGCGGCACGCCGGCCCATTCCACGATCATGATGCCGCGGACCGTCTCCACCGGGACGGAGCGCAGCCCCGGCGCGACGCTGGAGCCGGCCAGCCACGACCGCACGTCGGCCAGCCAGCGCGGATCGCTCTCCACCATATGCTCCGCCTCGGCGTTCGCCTCGGCCACCGAGCCGTCGGGCGCCAGCCGCAGCGCCGGCCCCGGATAGGCCGCCACGACGGCCGAGGGGGACGCGGCACGACCGGCGTCGGCGAAGGGAACCGGGGGCGAGCCGGCCCCGGAACGGTCAGGCGAAATGTCGGCCACGGGCAAAACTTACGGATGCGATCGTCCGATCGGAAGGCGACATGCTACCGGTTCGCCGGTCCGACCGCAATCAACCAGCAGGCCTCGCGGTCGGATGCTGCATGCGACCATCTTCCAGTGTCCCGGCAATGTCGCGGCTTGCCGGACGCCGTGCGGCACCCCATTCTCCGCCGCATGAGCCAGACGAACCCGCCCCGGACGACTCCCCTCTCCCCCGCCCTCTCCGCGGCCCGCGGCCCCGATGGCCGGGACGCCGGCCTCGCCGCCCTGCGCGAGACGGAGGTGTGGGTCTTCGACCTCGACAACACGCTCTATCCGGCCTCCTGCAACCTGTTCGCCCAGGTGGACCGCCGCATCAGCGAGTTCATCGCCGGTCATTTCGGCATCCCCTTCGACGAGGCGCGCACCCGCCAGAAGCAGTTCTTCCGCGATTACGGCACCACGCTGCGCGGGCTGATGGTGGAGCACGACGTCGATCCCGTCGCCTACATGGACTTCGTCCACGACATCGACGTGACGGGCGTCGCGCCGTCGCCGCTGCTGACCGAGGCGCTGGACCGGCTTCCCGGCCGCAAGATCATCTTCACCAACGGGTCGGTGAAGCATGCCGCCAACGTCGCCGGACGGCTCGGCATCGCCGACCGGTTCGAGGCGGTCTTCGACATCGCCGCCGCCGACTATGTGCCGAAGCCCGACCCGCGGCCCTACGCCACGCTGGTGGAGCGGTTCGGCATCGCCCCGGCGCGCGCCTGCATGGTGGAGGACATCGCCCGCAACCTCGCCCCCGCCCATGCGCTGGGCATGACCACCGTCTGGGTCCGCGGCGAACAGGATTACGAGCGCGCCGGCGTCGGCGCCGGCCTGCAGATCGACCACACGGTCGACGACCTGCCCTCCTGGCTCGCCGCCGTGGCGGGGCTGGCGGGCTGAGGCCGCGGCCGGCCGGCCCGGCTGGCGGCGGCCTTGGTTGGCAGGGGCATCGGTCGGCCGGTGCAGTGGTTGGCGGGCGCACCCGTTGACAGCCGTCCTGGGCCGCTCCATGGTGCGGTCCCTTTCCTTTTCACCCGCCAACCGACGCCGGTCCACCGGCCGGCGTCACAGACGGACGACCGCGCCATGAGCCACGCCACCCTCGAAGCCGCCATCAACGACGCCTGGGAGAACCGCGACACGGTGACCACCGCGACGCAGGGACCCATCCGCAACGCCGTCAACGAGGCGCTGGACGGCCTCGACGCCGGCGACCTCCGCGTGGCGGAGAAGAAGGGCGACGCCTGGGTCGTCAACCAGTGGCTCAAGAAGGCGGTGCTGCTGTCCTTCCGCCTGAACGGGAACGAGGCGATCCCCGGCGCCCCCGGCGGCGCCTCCTGGTTCGACAAGGTCGCCCCGAAGTTCGAGGGGTGGAGCGAGCAGCAGTTCCAGGCCGCCGGCTTCCGCGCCGTGCCGGGCGCCATCGTGCGCCGCTCCGCCTACATCGCGCCGGGCGTCATCCTGATGCCCAGCTTCGTCAACCTCGGCGCCTACGTCGACGGCGGCACCATGGTCGACACCTGGGTGACCGTCGGCTCCTGCGCCCAGATCGGCCGGAACGTGCACCTGTCGGGCGGCGTCGGCATCGGCGGCGTGCTGGAGCCGCTGCAGGCCGGCCCGGTCATCATCGAGGACGACTGCTTCATCGGCGCCCGCTCCGAGGTGGTGGAAGGCGTGGTGGTGGAGCGCGGGGCCGTGCTCTCCATGGGCTGCTACATCGGCGCCTCGACCAAGATCGTCGACCGCAACACCGGCGAGGTCTTCATCGGCCGCGTCCCGGCCTATTCGGTGGTCGTCCCCGGCACCCTGCCGGGCAAGCCGCTGCCCGACGGCACTCCGGGCCCGGGCCTCTACTGCTGCGTCATCGTCAAGCGGGTGGACGAGCAGACCCGCTCCAAGACCTCGATCAACGACCTGCTGCGCGACTGACCGGACGCCCCTCCATGACGACCGACGCCGCCTCCCCGCCCGCCGACCTCGCCGTCACCCTGGCCCGCGACCTGATCCGCTGCCCCAGCGTGACGCCGCGCGACGACGGCGCGCTCGACGTCCTGGAGGCGGCGCTGGCGCCGCTGGGCTTCACCTGCCACCGCCTGCGCTTCGAGCAGGAGGGCACGGCGCCGGTCGACAACCTCTATGCCCGGCTGGGGACCGGGGGGCCGAACTTCTGCTTCGCCGGCCACACCGACGTGGTGCCGCCGGGCGAGCTGAAGGGCTGGTCGATCGATCCCTTCGCCGGCGAGATCCGGAACGGCCGGCTCTACGGCCGGGGCGCGGTCGACATGAAGGGCGCCATCGCCTGCTTCGTCGCCGCCACCGCCCGCCACCTCGCGGAGAAGGGCCGGCCCGGCGGCTCGATCAGCCTCCTCATCACCGGCGACGAGGAAGGGGTGGCGATCAACGGCACGAAGAAGGTGCTGGACTGGCTGAAGCAGCGCGGCGAGCGGCTCGACGCCTGCGTGGTGGGGGAGCCGACGAACCCCGGGGCGCTCGGCGACATGATCAAGATCGGCCGGCGCGGCAGCCTGACCGGGTACCTGACGGTCTTCGGCGCGCAGGGCCACACCGCCTACCCGCATCTCGCCGACAATCCGCTGCCGCGGCTGGTGCGCATGCTGGCCGCCATCACCGAAACGCCGATGGACGAGGGCACCGCCCACTTCCAGCCCTCCACCCTGGCGCTGACCACCATCGACGTCGGCAACCCGGCCAACAACGTCATTCCCGCCGCGGGGCGGGCGACCTTCAACATCCGCTTCAACGACGCCCACACCCCGGCCGGCATCGAGTCGTGGCTGCGCCGGTGCTTCGACGCGGTGGGCGGCGCCTATGAGCTGGAGATCCAGTGCTCGGGCGAGAGCTTCCTGACGCCGCCCGGCCCGCTGACCGAGCTGGTGGCCGACGCGGCGGAGGCGGTGACCGGCCGCCGGCCGGAATATTCGACCACCGGCGGCACCTCCGACGCCCGCTTCATCAAGGACCACTGCCCGGTGGTGGAGTTCGGGCTGGTCGGCCAGACCATGCACAAGGTCGACGAGCATGTGGCGGTCGAGGATCTGGCCCGGCTGACCGACATCTACGGCCGGATCCTGAACGGCGTCTTCGACCGCCTCGCCGGATAACCTCCATGCCGCCGAGCAGCCGGCAGATCCTGATCTCGCTCTATGCGGCCTACCGGCTCGCGCGGTTCGACCGCGGCGGGCTCGATCTGCTCGACCGCCGGCCGGAGGGGGCGCTCGCCTCCTTCTACGCCGCGGTGGTGGTCCTGCCGGCCTATGCGCTGCTGCTGGCGATCCGGCTGTGGCCGCAGATCCAGGACACCCCCCTGCCGCAGCTCCTGACCGTCGAGGCCATCGCCTATGTGGTGAGCTGGACGGCCTTCCCCCTGGCGCTCCACCGCATCGCCGGGCTGCTCGACCGCGCCGACCGCTTCCCCGGCGCCGTCTGCGCCTACAACTGGTCGGCGGTCGTCCAGATGGCGGTCTATCTGCCCGTCGTGGTGCTGTCCGCCACCGGCCTGCTGCCGCCGGTCCTGGCCGAGGCGCTGGTGCTCGGCGTGATGATGGCGATGCTGACCTACGAGTGGTTCGTCCTGCGCACGGCCCTCGACATCTCCGGCCCGGCCGCCGCGGCCCTCGTCCTGGTCGACCTGTTCCTGTCGGCCCTGGTCACCGACTACGCCGACGGCCTGCTGTAACCCCTCCCCTTCCGCGCTTCCCATCGTAAAGTAACCGGCTGAGGCAACATCGGCCGGTTAGAACTCGCACGCCGACGCTCCGGATATTTTGCAGTGCAAACGCGGCGCCGCAGCGAAAAGAGTCAAGGCTCCTAACAAAACGGCCCTCAACCCTTTGATAAGGCGCGTCACAACTCACTACTATGTTTCGAAATGGCAATAATCATCATATGCCGGTTTTCCGATTGCTCTCCTTATTCGAATTCTTCTAACATTCGCATACGATGATATTCCTTATCGGCAGGCACAATTCCGCGGGTGGGGGCAAGGTCGTGGTCGAGCTGCGCCATCTCTTCGGACTGATTGCGGCGGTCCTCACCCCGATGGTCGTCTGCCTCGGCACCTTCCTGGTCTTTCTCGACCGGGGCGCCGACCTTCATGCCGGACTGGAACTTCGATCGGCCGCACGGGAGGTCGCGGCACAGGCCGCCGCCGCGGTCGGACGCGACATCGCCGCCCTGACCACGCTCGCCAGCGCCGCCGCGCTCGACACCGCCGACCATGCCGCCTTCCGCGCCCAGGCCGAGCGGGCGCTCGGCAACGGGCTGGGCTGGCTGGGGATCATCCTGGCCGACGACAGCCGGCAGATCGTCAACACCCGCGTGACCGGCGGCGAGGAGATGCCGCCCCTCCACCTGCCGTCGGACATCTGGCGCGTCCTCCAGGCCGGCCGGCCGGACCTGTCGCCGGTCCTCGCCGACCGCTACCGCTTCGGCCAGCCGCTGGTCGCGGTGCGGGTGCCGGTGGTGCGCAGCGGGGTCGCCCGCTATGTCCTGATCGCGCTGGTGCCGGCCAGCCGCTTCGCCGAACTGCTGCAGGCGCAGATGCGCGGCTCCGCCGACCGGGCCCCCGGCGGACTGCTGGTCATCGACCAGCGCGACCGCATCGTCGCCCGCCGCGGCATCTTCTCCGGGCCGGAGATGGAGGTCGGCATGCCCGCCCCGGCCGCCCTCCTGGGGTGGCCGACGAACACGGCGTCTTCACCGCCGGCCTGCCCGGCGACCGCACCGTCCATGCCGCCCGGGCCGAGCTGGCGCCCCATGGCTGGAGGGTCGTCCTGGCGGCGGCCGAGCACCCCCTGTCCGACCGCTTCATGGAGACGCCGCCCGGCGCCGCCCCGGCCACGCTCGCGACGCTGGCGGCCGGCATCGCCCTGCTGGTCTCGCTGGCCGCCGGCTGGGCGGTCTCGGGCCGCATCCGGGCGCGGGCCGCCCTTCGCCCGGCGCTGGCGGCGGAGCGGCGGCTGGCCGAGATCGCCGCCCACATCCCGGGGCTGATCTACCGCCGCACCGAGTTCCCCGACGGCACCTCCCGCTACGACTTCCGGGCCGGCGGCCTGTCGGGCGAGATCCGCGACCTGCCGGAGATGCCGGTGGGCAGCTTCGGCGAAAGCCAGTCGCCGGTCTGCTTCGAGCAGGAGGTCGTGATGTCCGACGGCAGCCGGCGCTGGCTGCGCTGCGTCGCGGCGCCGATGTCGCTGCCCGACGGGGCGGTGGTGTGGGACGGCCTGGCGCTGGACGTCACCGACCTGCGCCAGGCCGAGGCGGCGCTGCGCGACAGCGAGAGCCGCCTGCGCCTGGCGCAGGAGGCCGCCGGCATCACCACCTGGGACTGGGATCTGGAGAGCGGCCGGATCGTCTGGTCGCGCGCGATCACCGGGCTTCCCCCGCTGCCCGACTCCGCCGTGGACCAGCCGCAGGTGCTCGACCCCCTGGCGCTGGCCCGCCACTTCACCACCCCCTGCGACCGCGAAACGGCGCTGGAGACCGTCGCCCATGCCATGCGGGAGGAGGCGGACCTGGACTTCCGCTGCCGCCTCGACCAGCCGGACGGCAGCCGGCGCTGGCTGATCTGCCTCGGCCGCAGCATCGCCGGCCAGCAGGGCCGGCCGGCGCGCATGATCGGCATCCTGCGCGACATCACCCCCTACCTGGAGGCGCAGGAGGCGCTGCGCGCCGCCAAGACCGCGCTGGAGCTGGAGGTGTCGGGCCGCCGCCGGACCGAGGCGGTGCTGGAGACGCTCTACGCCACCGCCCCCACCGGCCTGTGCGTCGTCGATCCCGACCTGCGGCTGCGCCACATCAACCAGCGCTTCGCCGCCCTCGGCACCCTGCCGCCCCACGCCTATCTCGGCCGCAAGCTGGGGGAGGCGCTGCCCGCCCCGCTGGCGGCGGTGCTGGAGCCGCTGTGCCGCCGCATGATGGAGACCGGGCTCCCCGTGCAGGACCAGGAGGCGGTCGCCCGGCTGCCCGACGGGACCGGGCCGGAGCGGCACTGGCTGGTCAGCCTGCACCCGCTGCGCCATCCCGACGGCACGCTGGGCGCCATCAACCTGATGCTGCAGGACATCACCGAGAGCAAGGCGATGGAGGCCACGCTGCGGCTGGCGCTGGAGGAGTCGCGGCTGGCCATCGCGGCCAAGGCCAAGTTCTTCGCCGCCGCCAGCCACGACCTGCGCCAGCCGGTCCAGACCCTCTTCCTGTTCGCCCACGCCCTGCACGAGCGGCTGCGCGACCATCCGGCCCAGGCGCTGGTCGCCACCATGCAGCAGGCGCTGGAGGGCATGAAGTCGCTGATCGACACGCTGCTCGACATCTCCCGTCTCGACTCGGGCGCGGTGGAGCCGAAGGTGACCGAGTTCCCGCTGATCGCCCTGCTGCAGCGGTTGCAGGCCGACTACGAGCCGCGGATGGCGGCCAAGGGGCTGCGGCTGCGGCTGGTCGGTTCGCAGGCCTGGGTGCGCAGCGACACGCTGCTGCTCGGCCGCATCCTCGGCAACCTGCTGGAGAACGCGCTGAAATACACCGACCGGGGAGAGGTCCTGATCGGCTGCCGGCATCGCGGCGGCCAGCTCCGCATCGAGGTGTGGGATACCGGCTGCGGCATCCCGGAGGACAAGCAGGCCGCCATCTTCGAGGAATTCGTCCAGCTCGGCGACCGGCCGCCCACCGCGGCGGAGGGGCTGGGGCTCGGCCTGTCGATCGTCCAGCGCCTCGCCCGGCTGCTGGGGCACGAGCTGGGGGTGCGCTCCCGGCCGGGCCGGGGCTCGGTCTTCTCGATCGCCGTCCCGCGCGCCGGCAGCGCCGTCGAGGCGCCGCAGCGCCCGCCCCTGCTGATCGCCGGCGGCACGGCGGACCGGCCGCTGGCCGTCGTCATCGACGACGACACCACCATCCTGACCGCACTCGGCATCCTGCTCGACGAATGGGGGTGGGAGGTGCTGACGGCCGAAACCGCGCCGGATGCCATGGGGGCGATCGCCGGCAGCCGGCGCCGTCCCGACCTGATCATCGCCGACTACACGCTGGACGGCCCGGCGACCGGCACCGACGTGGTGCGCGACATCCGCAGCTACTGCAACTTCCCCGTCCCGGCCATCGTGCTGACCGGCGACACCAAGCCCGAACGCGCGCTGGAGGTCGGCCGCATCGGCTCGCACCTGCTGGTCAAGCCGGTCACGCCGGAAACCCTGCACGAGCTGATCCGGCGCCTCGCGGCCGGCGGGTGAGAACGCCGGCCGGCGAGACCGGGCCGGGGCCGGTCAGCCCTCGCGGTCGCTCACCCCGGCCTGGGCGAAGGTGGCCATGCCGGCGTGGCAGGCGACCGCCGACTTGACGATGTTGATCGCCAGCGTGGCGCCGGAGCCCTCGCCCAGCCGCAGGCCGAGGTCGAGCAGCGGCTCCTTGCCGATCTCCGCCATCAGGCGGGTGTGGCCGGGCTCGACCGAGCGGTGGGACACCATGCAGTGGTCGAGCGCCCGGCGGTCGGCCTTGTGCAGCACGGCGGCGGCGGCGGTACAGGCATAGCCGTCCAGCAGGACCGGGACGCGGGCCATGCGCGCCGCCAGGACGGCGCCGGCGATGGCCGCCAGCTCATAGCCGCCGAAGCAGCGCAGCGCCTCGAACGGATCGTCCTTGGCCTGCGGATTGGCCTTCAGCCCGGCCTCGACCACCGCGACCTTGCGGGCCAGCCCCGCGTCGTCGATGCCGGTGCCGCGGCCGACCCAGTCGCGCGCGTCGCCGC
This sequence comes from Azospirillum thermophilum, assembly GCF_003130795.1. Taxonomy (NCBI): domain Bacteria; kingdom Pseudomonadati; phylum Pseudomonadota; class Alphaproteobacteria; order Rhodospirillales; family Azospirillaceae; genus Azospirillum; species Azospirillum thermophilum. Next base: position 578,749 of record NZ_CP029353.1, on the reverse strand, counting down.
CGTAGAGCGCCGCGCAGATCGCCGCGCCGGCGGTGGAATTGCCGATTCCCATCTCGCCGAGCGCCAGGAGCTGGACGCCCATCTCCACCGCCATCATGCCGTAGGCCATGGCGCGGCAGCACTCCTCCTCGCCCATGGCCGGGCCCTGGGTGAAGTCGGCGGTGGGATTGTCGAGGTCCAGTTCATAGACCCGCAGATCGGCGTCCGCCACCTCGCAGAGCTGGTTCACCGCGGCGCCGCCGTTCTGGAAGTTGGCGACCATCTGGACGGTGACGCTGGCCGGGAAGGCCGACACGCCGTGGGCGGCGATGCCGTGGTTGCCGGCGAAGACGGCGACGCGCGGCCGGCGCACGTCCGGCGGGTGCTGCCCCTGCCAGGTCGACACCCACTGCGCGATCTCCTCCAGCCGGCCGAGCGACCCCGCCGGCTTGGTGAGCTGCCGTTCGCGCTGCAGGGCGGCCGTGCCGGCATCCATGTCCGGACCCGGCAGGTTGCGCACGAGCGCACGGATTTCCTCGAAGGTGACGGCGGGCTGGGGGTTGCTCATGATTGGGAAGTCCCGGCTGAAGTCCTGGTTGACCGGTCGGACGCCGCCGCCCGGTCGGTTTGGCGAAATGCGGCGCGACCTTGCACCCAACAGCCGGGCAAGTCAAAGCGCGTCGTGGTCGGCGCGAGGTCCGGTGGAACGGGAGATGGCTCAGGCCGCCCGCGGCGCGATGGCGCCGATGTCCGTCGCCGCCTGCGCCGCCATCGCCAGATCATAGAGGGACTGCAGGTTCATCCAGAATTCCGGCCCGGTCCCGAAATAGCGGCCGAGCCGAAGCGCGGTATCCGCCGTCACCGGCCCCTCGCAGCGCGACAGGCGTTCGATCCGGGTACGAGGCACATGGCAGTCCCGCGCCACGGCATAGGCGGTCAGGTTCAGCGGAACCAGGAACTCCTCCCGCAGGATTTCACCGGGATGGACCGGCGGATTGGGACCGATCATGACGAGGCCTTTCAATGAGGCCCGGGCCTTTCCATGAGGCCCGGGCATTGCTGTCCGGGACGAAGAGACTGCCGGCCGCGGCGGCGGGTGTCGAACACCCCGGTCACGCCATCCCCGAAGCCGCATCCGCGATCCCTCAATGATAGTCGACGATTTCGACCTCGTGGGCCGCACCGTCGCGCCAGACGAAACAGATGCGCCATTGGTCGTTGTCCGGATCGAATGCTGCCCGAGACGATCGCCCTTCAGCGCTTCCAGCCGGTTCCCCGGCGGCTGCCGGAGCGCGGTCAGTTCGACGGCGGCGGCGATCATCGCCAGTTTGCGCTGTGCCGGCCTGACCAGATCGGCGGGAAACCCCTTGACCCCCGCTCCGTTCCAGATGGCCTCGACCAGCTTCCCCTTGATGCTCGCGATCACGACGAACCCACCAATGCGTTAAAGCGCAACGTATCGTCTGACGATACGAATTTCAAGGCACTCCGCACGAGGCGTGACGGCGTGAGGCGGCTCCGCTTCGGCCGTTCTTGTTCCGTTTCGCCGGACCCGCTATACTCCCACCATCACCGGCCGCCCTGTGCCCTGCGCCGTCGTGCAGCCCCCGCACAACGACCGTATGCGTATGGATGACGGCAAGCTCTTGCCGGAAAAGGAAGAAGCCGGCCTGCGACGCATTGTGCGCCGGAAACGCGCTGCACAATATGCCCGATCCGGCCCGCCCCATCCGGTCCGCCGCGGGCCTCCTGCAGGAACCCGTTGCGCCGGCCGCCGCCAAGGCGTAGGTCGGACGTCATGACCGCAGACTCCTCCCCCACGCCGGACGCCGCCTCCGGCACCCCGGCGACCGCCGCCCCAGCGTGGCGCAGGACGCGGCGCTGGCGCTGGTGTTCCTGACCCGCATCCCGCTGCCGCTGCGCGGGCCGCTGGCGGACGGGGCGGCGGCGCGGGCGATCGCGTGGTTCCCGGCGGTCGGGGCGCTGGTCGGGCTGGCCGGCGGGGCGGCCTATGCGCTGGCCGGGCTGCTGTCCCTGCCGCCGCCGGTCGCCGCGCTGCTGGCGCTGGCGGCCATGGTCTGGCTGACCGGCGGCCTGCACGAGGACGGGGCGGCCGATGTCGCCGACGGCTTCGGCGGCGGGCGCAGCACGGCGCGCAAGCTGGAGATCATGCGCGACAGCCGGGTCGGCAGCTATGGCGTGCTGGCGCTGCTGCTGTCGCTGTCGCTCCGCGCCGCCGCCATCGCGGCGCTGGCCGAGCCGGGGGCGGTCGCCGCCGCCCTGATCGCCGCCGGGGCGCTGTCGCGGGCCGGGCTGGCGCCGATGGCGCGGCTGATGCCGCCCGCCCGCCGCGACGGGCTGGGCGCCGCCCAGGGCCGGCCGCCGGTGCGGACGGTGGCCCTGGCGCTTCTGCTCGGCCTTCTCCCGGCGGTGGGGGCGGCGGGCTGGGCCGGGTTGGCGGCGGCGGTCGCGGCCGGGACGGCGGCGCTGCTGGTCGGCCGCTCGGCGATCCGGCAGATCGGCGGTCAGACCGGCGACGTCTACGGCGCCGCCCAGCAGCTTGGCGAGGTCGCCGTGCTGCTGACCCTGGTGGCTCTCAGATGACGGCACGGGCGGTGCCTGTCGGGGCGACGAGGGGCCGGCGATGAGCACCGTCACGCGCTGGTGGCTGATCCGCCATGCGCCGGTGCCGAACCCCGGCGGGCTGATCTATGGCCGCAGCGACCCCTCGGCCGACACCGGCGACCTCGCCACGGCGCGGGCGCTGGCGCGGATCCTGCCCGACGCGGCGGTCTGGGTGGCGACCCCTCTCCGCCGCACCCGCCAGACGGCCGAGGCGCTGCGCCCCGGAGTCGCCCCGCTGGTCGAGCCCGGCCTCGCCGAGCAGGATTTCGGCGTGTGGGAGGGGCTGTCGCACGACAGCGTGGCGGTCTGGCATCCCGAAGGGGCGAAGCGCTTCTGGTCCTCGCCGGCGACCGAGGCGCCGCCGCGCGGCGAGAGCTTCGCCGCGGTGATGGAGCGGGTGGCCGCCGCGCTGACCCGCCTGACCGGCGGACATCCCGGCGCCGACCTCGTGGCGGTGATGCATGGCGGATCGATCCGGGCGGCGCTGGCCCTGGCGCTCGACCTGACACCGGACGCCGCGCTGCGGCTGCGCATCGACCCCTGGTCGCTGACGCGGATCGACTTTTTCCCGGCGGACGGGCAGGCCGCGGGGGCCTGGGCCGTCGGGGGAGTGAACCTGCTGGCCGGAACCTTTGCACCGGGTGGGCGTTGAGCGGAAACGGTTGGGCTACCGAACGAGAGGCAGACCATGATCCGAACGCCGAATGACCGCGACGCGGCCGAGAAGCTGTGGGGACTGATCAAAGGGATCCGCGTCGCCATGATGACGACGCTGGACGACAACGGGCTTCTGAACTCCCGGCCCATGGCGACCCTGCCGCATGCCGGGTTCGAGGACGGCACCCTGTGGTTCTTCACCCAGATCGACTCGCCGAAGGTGCATGAGCTGGCGACCCACAAGCGCGTCAACCTCGCCTACGCCGACCCGGGCAACGAGAACTACGTCTCCATCTCCGGCATCGGCGAGACGGTGCGCGATCCGGACAAGATCCGCTTCCTGTGGCGGGACATCCTCAGCACCTGGTTCCCCAAGGGGCCGGACGATCCGGAGATCGCCCTCCTGAAGATCACCGTCGACCATGCCGAGTACTGGGACAGCCCGTCGAGCGCGATGGTCTACGCCTACGGCTATGTGAAGGCCAAGCTGACCGGCGAGGCTCCCGACCCCGGCGAGAACGTCAAGATCGCCTTCCAGTAAGCTCACACCCTCCTGAAGGCCAGGACGGCGTTGAGCCCTCCGAAGGCGAAGGAGTTCGACAGGGCGGCGCGCAGGGCGGGAGCCGGGCGCGCCTCTCCCGGAACGATATCCAGGCCGCAGGCGGGATCGGGCTCCACCACCCCGACCGTCGGGGGCACCGTCCGCCGGTGCAGGGCCAGCACGGTCGCCGCCGCCTCCAGCGCACCCGCCGCCCCCAGGGCATGGCCGGTCATCGACTTGGTCGCCGACACCGTCAGGTGGCGGGCATGGTCGCGGAACACCGCATGGATGGCCCGCGCCTCCGTGGCGTCGTTGGCCGCGGTCCCGGTGCCGTGGGCATTGACGTAGCCGACCGATTCGGCGTCCAGCCCGGCGTCGGTCAGCGCCCCCCGCATGGCGCGGGCGGCGCCCTCCATGTCCGGGCAGGTGATGTCCCGGGCGTCGGCGCTCATGCCGGCCCCGGCGACCTCCGCCAGGATCGCCGCCCCGCGCGCCTCGGCCCGCTCCAGCGTCTCCAGCACCAGCACGGCCGCCCCCTCGCCCAGCACCATGCCGTTGCGGGTGCGGCAGAAGGGCCGGCAGCCGTCCGGGCTGACGATGCGCATGGCCTCCCAGCCCTTCAGCGCGCCGACGGTCAGGCCGGCCTCCGCCCCGCCGGTGACCGCCACCTCGGCCGCCCCGCCGCGGACCATCTGGAAGGCCAGCGCGATGGCGTGCGCGGCCGAGGCGCAGGCGCTGGCGGCGGTGAAGGCCGGGCCGGTCAGCCCGAACTCCATGGAGACGTGGGAGACCGGGGCGCTGACCATCAGCCGCGGGATGGTGAAGGGATGCAGCCGCGCCGCACCCTCCCCGTAGAGCTTCCGGTAGCTGTCGTCGAGCGTGCCGATGCCGCCGACCCCGGTCCCGAGGATGGTGGCGGTGCGGCTGCCCAGCGCCTCGTCGAAGGCGAGGCCGCTCGCCGCCACCGCCTCGCGGGCGGCGACCACGGCGAACTGGCTGACCCGGTCGAGCAGGCCGAGGCGCCGCTCGTCGAAATGGCGGGCCGGGACGAAGCCCCTGGCCTCGCCGGCCAGGCGGATCGCCAGCCGGTCGGTCGGCACCAGGCCCAGCGGGCCGATGCCGCAGCGCCCGGCGAACAGCCCCTCCTCGAAGGACGGACGGTCGAGCCCGATGGGGGAGACGACGCCGAGCCCGGTGACGACGACGCGGCGCATGTCAGGCGGCGGGATTGGTGGCGGGGTTCGCAGCCGACTTGGAGGCCACCGCCGCGCGGACCGCGGCCAGCACGTCGCCGACGGTCGTGAACTCCTGCCGGGCGTCGTTGGCGTTGAAGGGGATCTCGATGTCGAAGCGGTCCTCAAGGGCGAAGACCACCTCGATCACGTCGAGCGAGGCGATGCCGAGGTCGGCCAGAGCCGCCTCGGGCACCAGCAGGTCCCGCGCCACCCGGCCCTTGTCGGACAGGATGGCGAGGATGTCGGCGTCGATGTCGGAGGGGGTATGCGCTGCTGCGGCGTCGGTCATTCCGTGCTCTCCGGCGGGGCTCCGCCGGAGATGGTACCCTTGCCGTCCAGTGCGCGGACCCTGCTCTTCAGGTCTGCCACGTCCGCGAACAGCCGCTTCAGCCGGGCGAGGCCCTTGTACTGCTCGAAGGCGCGGGCGCGCGGCACGGCGGGGTACCCCATCCAGACCGATTTCGGCGGGATGTCCATGCCGACGCCGGAGTTGGCGGCGACCACCGCGTCGCTGCCGATCTTCACATGGTCGGCGACGCCGACCTTGCCGGCCAGCACCACCCGGTCGCCGATGACCGTGCTGCCGGCGATGCCGACATGGCCGCACAGCATGCAGTTGGTGCCGACCTGGACGTTGTGGCCGATCTGGACGAGGTTGTCGATCTTGGTGCCGCTGCCGATGCGGGTGGCGGTGACCGTCCCGCGGTCGATGGTGGCGCCGGCCCCGATCTCCACGTCGTCGCCCAGCACGACGGTGCCGATGGAGTTGACGCGGCGGATCAGGACGTTGGTCCCGACCACCCGGCCGGTCGCCTTGGCGGACTCGACGCTGCCCGGCTCCGGGGTCACGAAGCTGAAGCCGTCGTTGCCGACGGCGGCGTTGGGATGGATGATGCAGCGCGCGCCCATCACCACCCGCTCGCCGATCCGGGCGCCGGGGTGCAGCAGGCAGCCTTCGCCGATCACCGCCCCGGCACCGACCGTGACGTGCGGCAGGATAATGGCGTTGTCGCCGATCACCGCCTGCGGCCCGACATAGGCGAAGGGCGCGATGGAGACGTTGGCCCCGACCCGGGCGGTGGGATCGACGAAGGCCTGCGGATGGACGCCAGGCTCGGCATGGACCGGCCGCTCGAACAGGTCGAGCAGCCCGGCCATGGCATAGCGGGGCCGCTTCACCACGATGATGCCCCGGATGGCGCCCCGGATCCCCTCCGGCAGCTCGGCCCCTTCGGAGACGACGGCGGCGACGGCCTTGCAGCCCGGCAGCAGGGCCAGCAGATCCTTGTCCATGGCCAGCGCCAGATCCTCCGGCCCTTCCGCTTCGGAGGGATGGGCGGCGCGGCGGATCTCGATGGAGGCATCCCCCTCGACCTGGGCGTCGAGGGCGGCGGCGATCTCGGACAGCTTCATGGGGAGACACCCGGATGGAAGGCTTCAACGCAGGGCCGGGACCCTAGCACGCCGGACATCGGGGTGGCGAGGGGGGTGGCGAGCCGGGCGAGAGATGGCCCCCGGCAACGCTCACTCCCCCGTCTGCAGCAGGGCGCCGCGGACGCGGGCCTGCCGGAAGGCATAGAGGAAGATGCCGACCGCCACGGCCATGTAGACGACGTTCAGCCCCACCGCCCAGGCCAGATGGTCCCAGCGCATCGCCCCGCCGAACAGGACGGCGCGCATGCCCTCGAAGACGTGGGAGGAGGGCAGGATCCAGGCGACCTGCTGCAGCCAGCCGGGCAGGACCGAAACCGGGTAGTAGACGGCGCTGACCGGAGCCAGCATGAAGACGACGATCCAGGCCAGCCCCTCCGCCCCCATGCCGTAGCGCAGGATCAGCGCGATGATCACCAGCGCCAGCGACCAGCCCAGCAGGATCAGGTTGGCGAAGAACAGCCCCAGCGGCAGGCCGAGGTCGAAGACCGAATAGCCGAAGAAGGGGATCGCCAGCAGCGCCGCCGGCACCACGCCCAGCACGGTGCGGATCAGGCTCATCGCCATCATGGAGACCAGCCATTCCCCCGGCCGCAGCGGGCTGACGAACAGGTGGCCCAGGTTGCGCGACCACATCTCCTCCAGGAAGGAGATGGAGACGCCGAGCTGGCCGCGGAACAGCACGTCCCACAGCAGGACCGCGCTGACCAGCACCCCCGCCCCCTGCGCCACCCAGGCGCTGGAGGAGGCCATGAACTGGTTGATGTAGCCCCACAGCACCATCTGCATGGTCGGCCAGTAGGCCAACTCCAGGATGCGCGGCCAGGACCCGCGCAGCAGATACCAGTAGCGCAGGACCATCGCCCCGACCCGCCGGGCCGAGAAGCCGGCGGCCGGCCGGGCAAAGGCGTGGGGGGCCAGCGCGTCATTCGGCGGCATCGGCGACCTCCCCCTTGCCGGTGAAGCGGGCGATGTCCAGGAAGACCTCCTCCAGCGTGCCGCGGCCGTAGCGGGCGAGCAGGGCCGGCGGCGCGCCCCGGTCGACGATCCGCCCCTGGCGCATCATCAGCACGCTGTCGCACAGCCGCTCCACCTCCAGCATGTTATGGGAGGCGAGCAGGATCGTGGCCCCCGTCTCCGCGCGGTAGCGCTCCAGGTAGGTGCGGATCCAGTCCGCGGTATCGGGGTCCAGCGAGGCCGTCGGCTCGTCGAGCAGCAACACCTCCGGCCGGTTGAGCAGGGATTTGGCGAGTGCCACCCGCGTTTTCTGGCCGGCGGACAGCCCGCCGGAGGGCCGATTCAGGAATCGCGTCAGGTCAAGCTGCTCAGCCAACTCTTCGACGCGCTTTTTGACGCAGGTCAAACCGTAGAGGTGCCCGTAGACGGTAAGATTTTCCCGCACCGTCAAACGATGGGCAGCTCGACATAGGGGGAGGAGAAGTTCATGCGGGGGAGCACGGCATGCCGATGGCGCGCCATGTCGACGCCGAGCACCTCCACCGTGCCGGCCGTGGGCAGCAGCAGCCCCAGCAGCATGGAGATGGTCGTGGTCTTTCCGGCCCCGTTCCCGCCGAGCAACCCCGTCACGCTTCCCCGCTCCACGGTGAAGGAGATGGCGTCGACGGCCGTGACCTCGCCGGTCCGGCCGGTCCCGAAGCGCTTCGTGAGGCGATCGGCCCTGATAGCATGCTGAGTCATAGTCGGAGAATATGGCCGGTCCCGCCGCAAGCGCCAGCCCGGTCGGAACGCAAAGCCGCCTTGCAGGCGGATGGGAAGGGGACGCGCGTGCCATGACGATCGCCGCTGCCGCCGAAATCTTCCGGCACAACCTCCTGCCCTCCGCAGGCGGAGGCTCGATGCCCGCGCGCTGGACCAACCTCGACGGGCGCATCACGCTGCGCACGCTTATCGTGATCCGCTGGATCGCCATCGTCGGCCAGTTCGCCACCGTCGCCTTCGTTCATTTCATGCTGCTGTTCCCGCTGCCGATCGGGCCGGTGCTGTCGGCGATCGGCGCATCCGTGCTGCTGAACCTGGTGGCGATGGCGCAGCATGGCGGCCGGATGCGGCTGGCCGACCGCGACGCGGCGCTCTACCTCGGCTACGACATGCTGCAGCTCACGCTGCTGCTGTACCTGACCGGCGGCCTGAGCAACCCCTTCGCCATCCTGCTGCTGGCCCCGATGACGGTCGGGGCGGCCATCCTGTCGCGCTACAGCGTGGTGCTGCTGACCGGGCTGAACCTGATCTGCCTGACCATCCTGGCGCTGTGGCACTTCCCCCTGCCCTGGCAGGAGCCGGTGCCGGCCATGGCCCCGCTCTACGCCTTCGGGGTGTGGCTGTCGCTGTCCGTCTCGGCCACCTTCATCGCCGTCTACGTCTTCCGCGTCGCCGACGAGGCGCGGCGCTTCGCCGACGCGCTGGCCGCCACCCAGGTGGCGCTCGCCCGCGAGCAGCGGCTGTCGTCGCTGGGCGCTCTGGCCGCGGCGGCTGCGCACGAGCTGGGCTCCCCGCTCGGCACCATCGCGGTGGTCGCCAAGGAGCTGGGGCGCGAGCTAGGCCCCGACAGCCCGCATGCCGAGGATGTCGGGCTGCTGCAGAGCCAGGTGATGCGCTGCCGGGAGATCCTGGCGGAGCTGGCCCGCAAGCCGGAGGCGGACGGCGGCGACCCGTTCGAGCGGCTGCCCGTCACCGCGCTGATCGAGACGGCCGCGGCACCGCACCGGCTCGGCCACATCTCCTTCGTCCTGGAGCGCCACGGCAAGGGCGACATCCCCGAACCGGTGGTCCGCCGCGCGCCGGAGATCATCCACGGGCTCGGCAACTTCATCCAGAACGCCCACCAGTTCGCGAACCGGCAGGTCACCGTCGCCGTGGCCTGGGACGAGCGCGCCACCACCATCACGGTGATGGACGACGGCCCCGGCTATGCCCCGCACCTGCTGGGCCGCATCGGCGAACCCTACCTGTCCTCCCGGGCCGACCGGACGGGGCACATGGGGCTCGGCATCTTCATCGCACAGACCTTGCTAGAGAAAACAGGTGCCAGCGTAACGTACAGCAATAATCGTGGCGGCGGTGCCCGAGTTGTCGTACGCTGGCTTTCCGTCAACGACCAAGTAGAGGACGAGCTGTGGACACGCTAAAGACCACGGACGAGATCCCGACGGGAGACGCCGTCAAGCTGACCTTTTCAGGTGACGTGACCCGCAGTCTTCTGGTTGTGGACGACGATGCCCCGTTCCGGATCCGTCTGGCCCGGGCCATGGAAAAGCGCGGATTCAACGTGGTGGCCGTGGACAGCGTCCAGCTCGGGATCGAGGTGGCGCAGGAATCGGCCCCCGCCTTCGCGGTGGTGGACCTGCGGCTGGCCGACGGCAGCGGGCTCGACGTGGTGAAGTCGCTGCGCGACGCCCGGCCGGACGCGCGGATCGTCATGCTGACCGGCTACGGCAACATCGCCACCGCGGTCGCCGCGGTGAAGGCGGGAGCGGTGGATTACCTGCCCAAGCCGGCCGACGCCGACGCGGTGGAAGCCGCCCTGCTGGCCGATGGGCGCCCCCTGCCCCAGCCGCCCGACAACCCGATGTCGGCCGACCGCGTCCGCTGGGAGCACATCCAGCGCGTGTTCGAGCAGTGCGACCGCAACGTCTCCGAAACGGCCCGCCGGCTGAAGATGCACCGCCGCACGCTGCAGCGCATCCTGAACAAGCACGCGCCGCGCGGCTGACGCGCGGCGACTTTCCGAAAAAAATGGCGGGGCGGCTTTTTCTTTCAGCCGCCCCGCCTTTTCTTTGCCTGCTCTTGCCGCCGGCGAATCCCGCAGGTCAGACCGTGCGGCCGTCGGTGCGGCAGGTCCGGATCCCCAGAAGCGTGTAGGCCGGGCAGGAGCCGATCACCGCCGTCAGCAGCGGGACGAGGCCGACGAGGCCCCAGAGGGTCTGCGGACCGACGAAGATCAGGGAGATCAGGACCAGGCCGACGATGGCGCGCAGCGCACGGTCGACGGGCCCGAGATTCTGGCAGAACATGGCGTTGCCTCCGGATTGGGGTATGGACGACGATGGCCGGCAGTCTGCCCGCTCCGCCCGTCGCGTCGGTGACGGAATCACACTGCGCGGGCGAAAGCGGAAGCGCCCGTCAGTCCCCCTCGGCCAGCGCCAGCAGCGCCGCCGGGTCCGGCACGCCGACACGCCCGCGCGACAGTTCGACCAGCCCCCGCCGCTCGAACTCCTTCAACTGGCGGCTGACCACCTCGCGGGCGGTGCCGAGTTCGACCGCCAGCGCCTGATGGGTGATGTCCAGCCCGCCCGCCGCGTCGCGGTGGTCGGCGAGGAAGCGGGCCAGCCGCAGGTCGATGCGGCCGAAGGCGACCTCCTCCACCAGCATCATCATGCCGGTCAGCCGGGTGCCGAAGGAGGCGAAGACGAAGTTGCGGAAGACCGCCGAGCAGGCGAGCAGCCCGTGGAAGGGGGCCGCCGCCAGCGTCATGGCGTCGATGTCGCTCTCCGCCATCGCCTCCGCGCCATAGTCGGTGCTGGACAGCAGGCAGGCGGTGGTGACGATGCAGGTCTCCCCCCGGCCGACACGGTAGAGCACGATCTCCCGCCCGGTCTCCGACGTCATCTGCACGCGGACCGACCCGCCCAGCACCATCAGGAAGGTGTGGCACTGGTCGCCGGGGCGGAACAGCACCGTGCCGCGCGGCACCGCCACCCGCGCGCCGGCCGAGGCGACCAGGGCGCGCGCATCGGCCTCCAGGCGCGACAGGGCCGGAAAGGCGTCGGTCCAGGCGGTGTCCGGCAGCGTCATATGACCCTTCTCCCTTCGAGTGTAGCCATTATCGAACGGTGGCGGCCCCAGGTCCATAGTGCAGCGCAGCAGAGTCACTGGGCTACCCACTGCGCACCCGCTCCTCGCCGCATGCACCGGGTGCCCGGAGGGGGTCTCTCATCGAAAATGCGCCTCCGGCAATGGCGTTCCGGGGGTGAATTGTGCCCGGGTCGCCGATCGGCATGCGAGGAGGATCCCTTTGGCCACCCAGGACGTGCAGGAACAGCCCACGCGGCGGAACATCGGACCGGTCTCCTACGACCTCTCCGTCACCGCGGCCAACGCGGTGCGACGCACCACCGGCATGCTTCTGCGGCACAAGCTGCTGATCGGCACCGTGATCGTGCTGGGCACCGGTATCGCCACCGTGGCCGCGATGCGGATGACCCCGCTCTACACCGCCGAAACCCTGATCATGGTGGAGCACCGCAAGAACACCGTCATGGCCTTCCAGGAGGTGGTGTCGGAGCTCAATCCCGATATCGGCGTGCTGCAGAGCGAGGTGGCGATCCTGAAATCGCCCGCCTTCGCCGAGAAGGTGGTCGACAAGCTCGGCCTGATGAACGATCCGGAGTTCAACGGCGCCCTGCGCCCGGAAACGGGCGGCCTGATGGCGGCGCTGAACCCGAAGAACTGGATTCCGAAGAGCTGGATGGACGCCCTGCGCGGCCGCAGCGAGGAGTTCACCCTGTCGGCCGACGAGGTCGCGCGCAACCAGCGGACCTCGGTCGTCAACACCTTCCTCGACAACCTGTCGGTCCGTCCGCAGGGCCGCTCCTACGTCATCGCGGTGGACTACGACAGCGAGGACCCGCGCAAGGCGTCGCTGATCGCCAACACGATCGCGGAGCTGTATCTGGTCGACCAGCTCGACGAGAAGCTGAAGGCCTCGCAGCGCGCCACGCGCTGGCTCGAGGAGCGGATCACCGAGCTGCGCAGCGAGGCCAAGACGACCGGCGACGCGCTCGAGAAGTACCGCGCCCAGAACGGCCTGACCGCCACCAACGGCGAGAACACCATCATCTCGCAGCAGCTCGCCGAGCTGAACACCAACTACATCCTGGCGCGCACCAAGCGGCAGGAGGCCGAGGCGAAGTACCGCGAGGTCACGGCGCTCGCCAACTCGCCGCGCGGCGTGTCGGCGCTGGGCGACGTGCTGGGCTCGCCGCTGATCCAGGCGCTCCGCCAGCAGGAGGTGGAGCTGCAGCGCAAGATCGCCGACGCGGCCAACCGCTACGGCAACAAGCACCCGATGCTGCAGTCGCTGCAGAGCGAGCTGCGCGACCTGCAGGGGCAGATCAAGACGGACGTCGGCAAGATCGTCTCCAACCTCGCCAACGAGGTGGAGCTGGCGAAATCGCGCGAGGCCGGGCTGAAGACCAGCCTGGACCAGATGCAGGCCAAGCAGGACGAGCTGCAGAAGTCCACCGTCGGCCTGCGGACGCTGGAGCGTGACGCCGAGACCTCGCAGACCATGTACGAGGCCCTGCTGACCCGCTTCCAGGAGATCGCGGCCCAGACCGACATCCAGCAGCCCGATGCCCGCGTGGTGTCCGAGGCGGCGATCCCCCTCAACCCGTCCCAGCCGAACCGCAAGCTGATCATCCTGCTGGCCCTGATCACCTCGGGCACGCTGGGCGTCCTGCTGGCGATGCTGCGCGAACGGTCGGAAACGGGCTTCCGCAGCCCCCACCAGTTCGAGACGGCGACCGGCGTGCGCAGCCTGGGCCTCGTGCCGCGCATCCCGCGGCTGGCCGGCTCCCCCGCCTCCTACGTGGTGGACAAGCCGCTGTCGACCTTCGCGGAGTCGATCCAGAGCCTGCGCACCTCGCTGCTGCTCGCCAATCCGGACGGCCGGCAGAAGGTCACGCTGTTCAGCTCCTCCGTCCCCGGCGAGGGCAAGAGCTCGGTGGCCGCGGCCTTCGCCCGCATCTGCGCCAACTCCGGCCAGCGCACGATCCTGATCGACTGCGACATGCGGCGCAAAAGCCTGCACGGCATGCTGAACCTGCGCAACGACCGCGGCCTGTTCGAGGTGCTGACCGGCGAGGCGGCGATCGGCGACGTCATCCAGACCGACCCGCGCACCGGCCTGCACTTCATCGCCACCGGCCGCGGCAACGCGCTGCCGCAGGACATGCTGGGCTCCAACCGCATGCACCAGCTCATCAGCCGCCTGTCGATGGAATACGACCGCGTGATCCTCGACTCGCCGCCGGTGCTGGCGGTGTCCGAGAGCAAGCTGCTGGCTGCGATGGCCGACCAGACGGTCTTCATCGTCCGCTGGGGCGACACCCGGCGCGAGACCGCCCTGACCGGCCTGAAGGAGGTCGTCGAGGCCGGTGGCGAGGTCGTGGGCTTCCTGTTCAGCCAGGTCGATCTGCGCCGCCACGCCCAGTACGAGTTCCCGGACAGCGGCCGCTACCACGGCTACCGGCGCTACTACGCCAACTGACAGCCGGGCCACCTGACAGCCGGCGCCAGCCGTACCGCCAACCACCCCGCCAGCCGGTCTCCTCCCCGCCCCCGTCGGCCCCAGGCCCATCGGGGACGGGGGGAGGCCCGCCAATCTTTCAGCCGACCGCCCTTCCAGCCGACCGCAGGATCGCATGACCGCCGGACGCCGCCTTCTCCTCAACATCCGCGCGCTCGCGGTCGCCAAGGCCGCCACGCTGCTGGGCGCCCTGGTGACCGCCGCATGGACGGCGCGCGTACTGGGACCGGAGAGCTTCGGCGTGCTGGGCTTCGGCACCTCGCTGATGGCCTGGGCGGCGCTGTTCGTCAATCTCGGCCTGTCCACCTACGCGGTGCGCGAGATCGCCCGCGACCGCGCCCAGGTGACGGTGCTGGCCGAACATGTGCTGACCCTGCGCGTCCTGCTGGCGGTCGTCGTCGGCACCGCCTATGCCGCCTTCGTGCTGACCCTCGACAAGTCGGCCCTGGTCAGGACGGTGCTGCTGGTCCAGGCGGTCCAGCTCCTCGGCAACGCGCTGGTGCTCGACTTCGTCTATCAGGCGACGGAGCGGATGGGCGTCATCGCCTCGCGCGAGATCGGCACCTCGCTCGGCAGCATGGTGCTGGTCCTTCTGCTGGTGCGCGGGCCGGAGGATGCGCCGATCGCCGCCGGCATCACCGCCGGCTCTCTGGTCATCAATGCCGCGCTGATGCTGGCGCGCTTCCACCGCGACTTCGGCCGGCTGCGCCCGCGGGTGGACCTGAAGGCCTGGGGCGCCATCCTGCGCCCGGCCGCCCCGATGGCGGTCAGCGCCTTCGCCTGGGCGGTCTTCTCGCACCTCGACCTCGTGATGCTGGGCTTCCTGCGCAGCGAGGGCGAGGTCGGCTGGTACAGCTCGGCCGTGCGGGTCTATGTGCTGTCCTGCACGGCCGGCCACATCGTCATGAACGCCTTCCTGCCGCAGCTCGCCGCCGCCTATGGCGACAGCGGCCTGGTGCGGCGGCGGATGGAGGATTTCGCCACCGCCATGCTGTCGGCCGGCTTCCTGGTGGCCGCCGGCGGGCTGGCGCTCGCCCCGGCCATCGTGGCGCTGCTGTTCGGTCCGGACTACGCCCCGGCCACCGACGCGCTGCGGCTGCTGATGGTGGCGACGGCGCTGACCTACCTGAACATGGTGCTGGGCAACCCGCTGATGCTGTGGCACCGGCAGACCGCCTACATGGCCGCCATCCTCGGCGGCGGCGCGGTCAATGCGGCGCTGAACGTCGTCCTGATCCCGCGCTACGGGATCGAGGGCGCGGCCGTCGCGACGGTGGCGTCGGTCGTCGCCTCCACCGCCGGCATGGCCTGGCACCACCGCAAGGCGGTCGGGCGGCTCTATGGCGGCATCGCCGGGCGGGCCCTGCTCTGCGCGCTGGTCGCCATGGGCGGCTGGGGCGCGCTGGAGCGGGCGATCCCGGAGGATGCGCAGCCCCACGCCCTGCTCACCGTTCTCGGCGGCGGCATCGTCATCGTCGGGATCTATGGGGCGATGGCCGTGCTGACCGGCCTGATCCGGCCGGCCCGCCTGCGCCGGCTGAAAGGGGTGACGGCATGACGGCCATCCTCACCCGAATGATGCAGCGCACCATTTCCGAAGTATCACCAGACGGGGATCAAGGAGAGTCGGACCCCTCGAATGAATACCTCCGCTCCCCTTTCCCGTCACTAACGAGACCCGGAACCTTCGCATACAACCGGCGTTCGGAGTCGGTCCATCGCAGGCGAGGCGGGTCATTTCTCTGGACTATGCGCTCGTTGATCGACGGCTGACCAACAGAGGCAGGATCGAACGACTATGCTTCCCAAGACTTTCACCGACCGCAACGTCTGCGTCCTCGGCCTTGGCTATGTCGGGCTGACGCTCGCGGTCGCCATGGCGGACGCCGGCTTCCAGGTGCACGGTGTCGAGATCCGGCGCGACGTGCTGGACAAGCTGGGCAAGGGCATCCCCCACTTCCACGAACCCGGCCTCACCGAGAAGCTGCGCCATGTGACGGCGCGGGGGCGCTTCACCTTCTCCGACAGCCATGAGGGCTGCGAGACGTCGAGCGTCTACATCATCACGGTCGGCACGCCGCTCGCCAAGGACGGCCATGTGCGCACCGACATGATCGAGGCCGCGACCCGCCAGGTGGCCGCCTGCCTGAATGACGGCGACCTCGTCATCCTGCGCTCGACGGTCAAGCTCGGCACCACCCGCAACATCGTGGCGCCGATCCTGCGCGCCACCGGCAAGCGCTTCGACATCGCCTTCTGCCCGGAGCGCACCCTGGAAGGCCAGGCGCTGATCGAGCTGAACCAGCTTCCCCAGATCATCGGGGCCGAGAGCATGGAGGTGGCCACCCGCGCCGCCCAGATCTTCGGCTTCCTCACCCGACCACCGTGAAGGTCTCGACGCTGGAGACGGCGGAACTGATCAAGCTGGTCGACAACACCTACCGCGACGTCACCTTCGCCTTCTCCAACGAGATCGCACGGCTGTGCAACGCCATGGAGATCTCGGCCGTCGAGGTCGCGCGCGCCGGCAAGCTCGGCTACCCGCGCACCAACCTGCCGCTGCCGGGCCCGGTGGGCGGCCCCTGCCTGGAGAAGGACCCGCACATCCTGATCGAGGCGGCGAGCGCCTTCGGCGTCGACATGCCGATCACCGCCGCCGGCCGCCGCATCAACGAAACCCAGCCGATCGAGGTGGCGGAGTTCCTCGGACGCCTCGCCAACTCCATGCAGGGCTTCCCCAGGCAGCCGACCATCAGCCTGATGGGTCTGGCCTTCAAGGGGCGGCCGGCGACCGACGACCTGCGCGGCACCATGGCCAAGCCGGTCTTCGACGAGCTGCGCACCCGCTTCCCCAACGCCCGCTGGCGCGGCTTCGACGCCGTCGTCACGCCGGAGGACATCCGCTCCTTCGGGCTGGAGCCGGCGCCGAGCATGGCGGAGGCCGTGTCGGGCGCCAATCTGGCGGTCATCCTGAACAACCACCCGGTCTTCACCTCCATGCCGCTGCCCGATCTGGCGGACCGCATGGACCGGCCGGGCGTGATCTACGACTTCTGGAACAACTTCAACAGCCGCGACGTGGACCTGCCGGACGGCACCGCCTACGTGGCGCTGGGCAGCCACGGGGCGGCGCGCTTCGCGCATGTCGCCTGACCGGGTTCGGCGGGAAAAGTTCCAGGAACAAGAAGGGTTTGGAGATTATGACTCACTATCTCGTCACGGGCGGCAGCGGGTTCATCGGCGCGGCCCTGGTGCGTCGCCTGGTGCGCGACGGCCACAAGGTGCGCGTGCTCGACGACAACTCGCGCGGCCACACCGGCCGTCTGCATGACGTGCTGGAGGCCGTGGAGTTCGTCCAGGGCGACATCCGCGACGCCGACGCCGTGTCGAAGGCCGTGAAGGGGGTCGACAGCGTCCTCCACCTCGCCGCCGTCAACGGCACCAAGCACTTCTACGAGAAGCCCGAGGTGGTGCTGGACGTCGGCGTGCGCGGCATGCTGAACGTGCTGGACGCCTGCCGCGCCAACGGCGTCGGCAACCTCGTCGTCGCCTCCTCCTCCGAGGCCTACCAGACCCCGCCGGCGATCCCGACCCCGGAGGACGTCCCGCTGGTCGTGCCGGACGTGCTGAACGCCCGCTACAGCTACGGCGGCTCCAAGCTGATCTCCGAGCTGCTGGCGGTCAACTGGGGCCGCACCGGCTTCGACCGCGTCGCGATCTTCCGTCCGCACAACGTCTACGGCCCCGACATGGGCTGGGAGCATGTGGTGCCGGAGTTCGTGCGCCGCGCCGTCGCCGCCGTCGACCTGGCGCCGACCGGCCTCGTGCCCTTCCCCATCCAGGGCGACGGCAGCCAGACCCGCGCCTTCGTCCACATCGACGACGCCATCGACGGCATCGTGACGGTGGTGGAGCGGGGCGAGCATCTCGGCATCTACCATGTCGGCAACCCGGAGGAGGTCTCGATCGCCGAGCTGGCCCGGCAGACGGTCGCCTGCCTCGGCCGCGAGGCCGAGGTGTTGGCAGGCCCGCCGGCTCCCGGCGGCACCGACCGCCGCTGCCCCGACATCAGCCGCCTGACCGCGCTGGGCTTCACCCCGCGCATCCCGCTGGCCCAGGGCCTGCCGGGCGTCGTCGACTGGTACGCCGCCCGCACCCGGTCGGTCGCGGCCGGCCCGGTCGGCCAGGCGGCAGAGTAAGGCAGCGAGGAAAAGGGAGATGGAGCCCATGGACCGCAACAGCCGTATCTTCGTCGCCGGCCACCGGGGCCTTGCCGGGTCGGCCATCCTGCGCAGGCTGGCGGAGGCGGGCTGCACCGACCTCGTCCTGCGCGACCGCTCGCAGCTCGACCTCACCGACCAGGCGGCGGTCAGGAGCTTCTTCGACCGCGAGAAGATCGAGTACGTCTTCCTTGCCGCCGCCAAGGTCGGCGGCATCCTGGCGAACGAGCGCTTCAGCGCCGACTTCATCCGCGACAACCTGCTGATCCAGACGAACGTCATCGACGCCGCCTGGCGCAGCGGAGTGAAGAAGCTCCTGTTCCTCGGCTCCTCATGCCTCTATCCGAAGTTCGCCGAACAGCCGGTGAAGGAGGAGGCCCTGCTGACCGGCGCCATGGAGCCGTCGAACAAGCCCTACGCGATCGCCAAGATCGCCGGCATCACCATGTGCCAGGCCTACCGGCGCCAGTACGGCTTCAACGCCATCAGCGCGATGCCGTCGAACCTCTACGGCCCCGGCGACCATTACGAGCCGGAGAACTCGCACGTCCTGCCCGGCCTGATCCGGCGCTTCCACGATGCCAGGATCGACGGTCAGCCGTCGGTCACCCTGTGGGGCACCGGCACGCCGCGGCGCGAGTTCCTCTACATCGACGACCTCGCCGACGCCTGCCTGCACCTGATGGACAGCTATGACGGCGAGGACATCATCAACGTCGGTCCCGGCGAGGACATCGCCATCGCCGACCTCGCCAACCTGATCCGCGGGACGGTCGGCTACGAGGGGGCGCTGACCCACGACCTGAGCAAGCCCGACGGCCACCCGCGCAAGCTGATGGACGTGTCGCGTCTGTTCGCCACCGGCTGGCGGCCGAAGGTCTCGCTGGAGGAGGGGGTGCGCCGCTCCTACGAGTGGTTCCTGGCGAACGGCGCCAGGACGGCGCCGGAGACGCCCGCCCGGTCGACGCAGGCGGCGGAGTAACGGTGATGCCGGACGACAGCTTCGCCGTGCGGCGGCCGGACGGACCCGCCGCACGGCCGTCCGCCCTGCCGCCGCGCGTCCTGCTGGTGGCGCAGAGCTACTGGCCGGAACCGGCGGGAAGCGCCCCGATGATGACCGACCTCGCCACCGCCTTCGCGGCGGCGGGGACGGAGACGACCGTGCTGACCGCCCGCCCCAACTATCCCGGGGCCAAGGTCTATGACGGCTACGCCGACGGCAACCAGGACCGCACCGTCGTCGCCGGCGTGACGATCGAGCGGCTGCCGACCATCCCGCCGGCCGGCGGCGGGATGAAGGCGCGGCTGATCCATGAAGGGGTGCTGCATGCGGGCTTCGCCGCCGCGCTGATGCGCGGCCGGGTGAGCCGGCATGCCGCCGTCCTGTCGCTCTGCCCCTCCATCTTCAGCGTCGCGATGGCCGACCGCTTCCGGGCTCCCGGCGGGCGCCACATCGCCATCGTCCACGACATCCAGTCGGGACTGGCGGGAGCGCTCGGCATGGGCGGCGGTGCGGCGCTCAAGGCCATCCGCGCCATCGAGCGCACGGCGCTGAACCGTGCCGACGGCATCGTGGTGCTGTCGGAGCCGATGCGCGAGGTGCTGCGCGAGCTGGGGGTCACCCGCCCCATCACGGTGATCCCGCCGCATGTCGACGCCGACGCCGTGCATCCCCTGCCCCGCCCGGACGGCCAGCCGCCGACCGTCCTCTACAGCGGCGCCTTCGCGCGCAAGCAGGGGCTGGACCAGGTTCTGGACATGGCCGCCCACCTGCGCGGGCTGGCGCCCGAGGCCCGCGTGCTGCTGCGCGGCCAGGGCGGCATCGAGGAGGAGCTGAAGGCCAAGACCCGCGAGATGGGCCTCGCCAACGTGCAGTTCAGCCCGCTGGCGCCCAAGGAGAAGCTGAACGAGGCGATGGCCGAGGGCGACGTGCATCTCGTCCCGCAGCGGCCGGAGGGGGCCGCCTTCGCCATGCCCGGCAAGGCGGTCACCATCCTGTCGTCGGGCCGCCCCTTCGTCGCCACCTGCCTGCCCGGCTCGGCGCTCTCCGTGCTGGAAGGGCAGATCGGCGCCTTCCTCACCACCCCGCCGGACGAGCCGCGCGCGATGGCCGAGGCGGTGGCGTCGCTGCTGAACGATCCCGACCGCCGCATCGCGATGGGCCGCCGTGGCCGGACCTGGGTCGAGGAGAACGCCAGTCGGCAGGTCGCGCTCGACCGTTACGCCAAACTGCTTGTCGGAGACCGTGGATGACGGATGCGAACGCCAAGCCGACGCTCGTCTTCAGTTGGGAGATGTTCGGGCCCTACCACATGGACCGGCTGGAGGCGGTCGGCCGGCGGCTTGGCCACCTCTATGACGTGGTCGGGCTGGAAGTGGGATCGAAGTCGCACACCTACGCCTGGGACTCGACCGGGTCCGGCCAGAATTTCCGCAAGATCACCCTGTTCCCCGGCAAATCGAAGTCGGACTTCTCCAGCCTGACCGTCTACCGGGCGCTGCTGCGCGCCTGCCGGTCCGTCAATGCGCGCTACGTCTTCCTCTGCCATTACGAGGATCCGGACGTCTTCGGGCTGGCGATCACCATGCGGCTGCTCGGCCGCAAGGTGATCAACATGAACGCCTCGAAGTTCGACGACAAGCCGCGCGTCCTGTGGCGCGAGATGGTGAAGAGCGTCTTCTACGCGCCCTACCAGGCGGCGATCGGCGGCAGCAACCGGACGGTGGACTATTTCCGCCTGCTCGGCCTGCCCAAGGACCGGCTGTTCATCGGCTACGACACGCTGTCGCTCGACCGCATCCGCCGCCTGTCGGGAATGGAGCCGGCGCCGGGCGGCGTGCCCTTCGCCGAGCGCCACTTCACGATCATCGCCCGCTTCGTGCCGAAGAAGAACCTCTTCCGCGCGGTGGAGGCCTACGACACCTACCGGAAGCTGGCCGGCGAGACGGCGCGGCCGCTGCACCTCTGCGGCTCCGGCCCGCTGGAGGCCGAGCTGCGGGCCGAGGTGACCAAGCGCGGGCTGGACGGCAAGATCATCTTCCGCGGCTTCCTGCAGGCGGACGGCATCGCGCAGACGCTGGGCTCCACCCTCTGCCTGCTGCTGCCGTCCGTCGAGGAGCAGTTCGGGCTGGTGGTGAACGAGGCGCTGGCGATGGGCGTGCCGACCATCCTGTCCGACCAGTGCGGCGCCCGCGACGTGCTGATCCGCAGCGGGCTGAACGGCCACATCGTGGAGCCGGACAATCCCGAGGGGCTCGCCCGCCATATGCTGTCGGTGGCGGGGGACGAGGCGGAGTGGCGCCGGCTCAGCCTCAACGGACGGCCGTTCCAGGCGCTGGCCGATGCCGATTTCTTCGCCGAGGCGGTGGAGAAGGCGCTGGCGTCGCTGGGTGCCCGCCCGGTGCCGGCCGGCGATGCCGCCGGCGGCGCGGTGCTGCGGGGAAGCGAGGGGTGATGATGGAACGCCGAACCCTGCCGCCGCACGTCCTGGTCTCCGGCCGGCTGCCGCCCCCGACGGACGGCATGAGCCGGGTGACCGCCCTCGTGCTGGACCGCCTGCGCGAGCGCGGGACCAGCATCGTCGAGGTGGCGGACCTGTCGCCGGGCTGGAACGGCGGCGGACTGCGCTACCACGTCCTGAAGGCGATGAAGGTCCTGTCCACCATGGGCCGCATCGCCTCCGGACGGCTGTCCGGCGGGGAGGCGCAGCGGGACCGCCGGCTCTACATGCCGGTCGATGCCGGCTGGGGCACGCTCTATACCGCCGCCATCGCCGGCACCGCCCGGCTGTTCGGCTACGAGCGGGTGCTGCACCATCATTCCTTCGCCACCATCACCCGGCCGACCTGGCGGATGCGCCTGCTGACCCAGGTGGCGGGGCCGGACTGCACCCATGTGATGCTCTGCCCGGCCATGCAGATGCGCTTCCAGAAGACCTATCCGGCGGCGCGGACCTGCATGACCATGTCCAACGCCATCTTCACCCCGCCGGCCGCGCAGCCCCGCCCGTCCGTCGACGGGCCGCTGCGCATCGGCCACCTGTCGAACCTGTGCGACGACAAGGGGCTGGACACCGTCTTCACCCTGCTGCGCGCCCTGCAGGTGGAGGGGATCGACGCGAAGCTGGTGCTGGCCGGCCCCGGCCTGAAGCAGGGGGACAATGCCCAGATCGCCGGCGGCCTGATCGCCTTCGACGGCACGGTGGACTATCGCGGTCCGGTGGGCGGTGCGGACAAGGAGGCCTTCTACCGCGACATCGACGTCTTCGTCTTCCCGACCCGCTACCGGAACGAGGCGCAGCCGCTGGTGCTGTTCGAGGCGATGGCCGCCGGCGTGCCGGTGCTGGCCTATGACCGCGGCTGCATCGGCAGCGACATCCCGCGCGGCGGCCTCGTCCCGCAAGGGTCGGACTTCGTCAAGGCGGCGCTGCCGGTGCTGACGCGCTGGGCGACCGACCGCGACGCCCTGGCGATGGCGGCGGAGCAGGCGCTGACCCGCGCCCGCGTCGCCCACGAGGCGGCGGAGGCCGGCTTCGAAGCGGTGCTCGACCGCATCGCCGGCCCGCTGCCCACCCCGGCCGCCGCGCTCCGTCCGAAACGGCGCGCGGTCGGCTGACGGGCGGGCCGACGAGTCGGGCTGACGCTCCCGGTCCTCAGGCCGCGCGGACGACGGCGAGGAAGCGGTCGACCTCGCTGCTCAGCGTGCCGGTCTGCTCCGCCACCGTCTGCACGCGGGTCAGCAGGTCGTCGGCAGCCCGGCCGCTCTGGTCGGCCGCCTCGGTGACCCCGGCGATGTTGCGCGACACGTCCTGGGTGCCGAGCGCCGCCTGCTGGATGTTGCGGGCGATCTCGCGGGTCGCCGCCCCCTGCTCCTCGATCGCCGCGGCCACCGCCACCGCGATGTCGTTCACCCGCTCGATCACCTTGGCAACCGCCTGGATCTCCTGCACCGCCTCGCCGGTCGCGGTCTGGATGCCGGCGACCTGACCGGCGATCTCGTCGGTGGCGCGGGCGGTCTGGGTGGCGAGCGCCTTCACCTCGCTTGCCACGACGGCGAAGCCCTTGCCGGCCTCCCCGGCGCGCGCCGCCTCGATGGTGGCGTTCAGCGCGAGCAGGTTGGTCTGGCCGGCGATGGAGTTGATCAGCTCCACCACGGCGCCGATCTTCTCGACCGCCTGGGCGAGCCCGCCGATCTTGGTGTCGGCACGTTGGGCCAGGGTGACCGCTTCGGTCGCCGTGTTGCGGGCGCTGTTGATCTGCGAGCCGATCTCGCCGACCGAGGTCGACAGCTCCTCCGAGGCGGACGCCACGGTCTGCACGTTGGAGGAGGTCTCCTCCGTCGCCCCGGCCACGGCGGTGGCGAGCTGGTCGGTGCGGTTGGCGGCGTCGGCCATGGCGCGCGCCTGCTCCTGCATCCGCAGCGACTCGGTGCCGAGCGTGCGGATCAGGCCGCCGACCGACTGCTCGAAGCTGCTGGCGAGCTGGTGCATGACGCGCTGCTTCTCCTCCCTGGCCTGCCGCTCGGCCTCCGCCTGCTGGGCTTCGAGCCGCAGCTTGGCCTCGGCATTCTCCTTGAAGACGCGAACGGCCTTGCCCATCACGCCGATCTCGTCGCCGCGGTCGGCCTCCGCGATGGGATCGGACAGGTCGCCGGCGCTGAGCGCGCTCATCTTCGCGCTGAGCGCGGCGATCGGCTTCTCGATGCTGCGGCCGATCAGCACCGCCGCGGCGGAACAGGCCAGCAGAAGCAGGATGGCGCCGCCGAAGAACTTGGCGATCACCGCGTTGAACTCCTGGTCGATGTCGTCCATGAACACCGACGCGTTGATCATCACGTCCCAGGGCTTGAAGATGCGGGCCATGCCGAGCTTCGGCAGCGGCTCCGTATCGGCCTTCTTGGGATAGTAATAGTGCAGCCGGGCATAGTCGCCCTGGCGGAGCTGCTCGGCAAAGCTGCGGATGATGTAGACGCCGTTGGAATCCTTGATGTCCCAGGAGTTCTTGCCGACCAGGTCGGGCCGCGCCGGATGGACCAGCCCGACACCGTCCATGCCGAACAGGAAGACGTATTCGCGGCCGTAGAAGCGGATCTTGTTGATCGACTTGCGCATCTCCTCGGTCGCCTCCTCGCGGGTCAGGCGGCCGGCGGCGACGTCGTCATGGTACCGCTCGACCACCCCGTAGGCGGTATCGACCACCGAGCGGAGCATCAGCTCGCGCCCGTCGACCAGTTCCTGGCGGATCGTATAGGCGGCGAACACCGCGATGGCGGCGATGCCGAGACCGATCATCAGAACCAGCCCCCAAAGACGTGTTCTGATCCGCACCTGATGCAGCTTCATGACAGTTCCCCTTCTTTCGGCACGGCGGCGGAAGGAAGGATGCAGGTTCCCGGCCCAGTCCCGGCGCGGCGCCCCCTCATCCCCCACGACTCCCGTGTTCTCTGCTTGCGTTTGCTCTTCGATTCCTGGTGCCACCCGGCTTGGCCCTGCCCAAGGCATGAGGCCGCCGGTCGGCCCCGATCCATGGATCGGGGTCGCCTGACTTCGCAAATTATAAGTCTGAAACAAAATTGCTACGTGCGCGAAATTTTATGCATCGATCCAGTAATAATACTGGACATATGGCATAGTCCTCTGCGGAAACTCTCTGCCGCGAACATCTATGCTTATCCGTTAAAGCTTAGTTTCGTCACGTAATTAATTTTAGTCAATGCCCGAGGTCGGGCAGTTTGTCGCACTGCGATGCGTCACGACTCGCAGCAATTTGTCTGTTCTTGCCGCATCCAATGTCGCAGACCGCATCCGCTCAGCGCACGCCCTCCGGGCCGATGCGGTCCCAGGGCAGGTCGACGAAGCCGATGCGCCTGGCGGCGGAGTCCGGGCGCAGCCGGAAATCGTCGCGGGCAGGATCGATGAAGTACGGGTTGGGCGCGGCCGTCGCACCCTGGACGGTCCGCCCGCCGCGCCGCCTGCCCTCGCCGGGCGATGGCGCCGGAGCCGCCCGGCTGTTGCGCTGGTCGATGAGGATCTGCTCCAGCGCAAGCTCGCCGCCGGTCAGGCTGGTGACGATCTGGTCGACCGGCACCCGCTCGTGGACGATGCTGCGCGCCGCGACGTTGCCGCGCAGGAAGCCCGCGACCCCCGCCCTGGGCACCCACTCCAGACGCAGGAAACGGTCGCGCGGCCCCGTCAGGACGACGATGCTGTTGGTCACCCGGTTGCCGTCGCCGCCACGGATGCAGACGGCGGCCATGCCGGTGTTCTGCAGAAGGTTGCCCTCCATCGCGACCCCGTTGGTCAGCTCGTCGAGATAGATGCCGTAGCCCTTGTAGCGTTCCAGCCAGGCGCCGGAGGCATCGGTGGCGAGCCCGCCGGTATCGCGGATGTCGTTGAAGCGGATGAGGGTGCGGGTATCCAGGTCGCTGCGCCCGAGGAGCTCGATGGCCCCGGCGTCCGCCGTCTCCCGCGCCGTGTCGCGGATGCGGTTGTACTCGATGACGTTGTCCTGATAGCGGGTGGCGTTGTTCCAGTTCTTCAGCGCGATGGCGTTGCGCGCCGCCTGCCGGATGTCGTTGTGGGCGACCAGCGTCCGCTCCACCCCGGCCATGGCTATGCCGGCACCCGACAGCCGCACCTCGCCGATGCTCTCCAGGCTGTTGGCGATGATGCGGTTGTCGTTGCTGCCCGGCCGCAGCTCCACCCCGTTGGTGCCGAGATGCTCCATCCGGTTGCGCGAGATCTCGCTGTCGCTGGTGCTCTCCAGCGTCACCGCGGTACCGACCAGCGAGAAGCGGTTGCCGCGCAGGGTGACGTCGCGGGCGCCGGTCAGCAGGACCGCCGTCCCGTCATGGGGCACATCGGAGAAGCCAAGCCCCTCGATGGTGATCCAGCGCGCACCCTCCACCCGGATCAGCGGGCTGAGCCGCGCCACCACCGCGCTGCCGCCGGTCCGGAAGCTCTCCACATCCTCTGGCCGCAGCAGCAGCCTCTTGTCACGCGCCCGCCAGGCGAACTGGCCGGGATGCTTCAGGAAATCCGGATGGCCGAGTAGCCGGAGGGTGGAGCCGTCGCGGAAGGGCTGCCGGCCCTCGCGGTCGAACACCACCACGCCATTCGCCTGGATCGCCGACAGGCCGAGGAGATCGTCGCCCCGCCGCTCGCGGTCCAGCGCCTGCACCCGCAAGGCCGGGGCCGCCCATCCCGGCTGCAGCGTTCCCGGAGCCACCCGCAGCCGCCGCGCATCGCCCCCCTTCACCGCCTGGGCGACGATCCAGCCGCTGCGGACCGGATCGGCCGGATCATAGGCGCCGCTCTGCGCCGCCCGCATCCGCCTCCCGTCCACCGCGACGTCCAGCCCCGGCTCGCGCGGCAGCGGGGCGGAGAAGACGCCGCCGGGCTCCGCCGTGAAGCCGCCGACCGGCTCGCCGCCCGACAGCACCGGGTTTTCGCCGGGATATGCGGCGATGCGCAGGTCCTGGTCCTCCGCCGTCAGGACGACCGGGGCGGACAGGCGATGGACCCCGCCGCGCAGCAGGATGGTCTTCGGCCCGCCGCGCCGCGCCGCCTCCACCGCGCGGGCCAGCGTGGCGAAGGGGCCGTCGCTGCGCTCCGCGTTCGGCTGCGGCAGGCGGCCCGACCAGCGGTCGTCGCCCTGCGGCGACACATGGCTCTCCCCCGCCGCCAGCGCCGCCGGGGCCTGGAGGACCAGGACAGCCAGCAGCACCGCCAGGACGCAAAGATACGCTCGGACCATGTCGCCTCCGTTCAGCACGGAAGCGAAACCGGCATTGCCCCGGCCGGGTTCAAAACCGCGGAAGGGGTGCTTCGGATGCGCCCTTCACACCGATGGCGGGGTGCGGAACCATCCGCGCTCCTGGCGGGACTGCTTCCGGTAACGCCCCCGCCGTCTTTGGGGGACCGCCCCGCTCACCCGAACGGCGCACGCCGTCTGCACCCCCGCGGCCCTCGCGCGCCGCGTGTAGGGTGCGCAGTGCCTGAGCCCGCCGGACGACCGGTTCGGGCCGGGTCGCCGCAACCCGACGAGGCACGAATACGGCCATGATCGAAATGGCGCTGATCGCGCAGACCCTGGTGGTCATCCTGGTGACGGTGGCGTTCGTCAGCACCGGCACCGCCTCGATGTTCCACCCGCTGACGCTGTACCTGGTCTTCCATTCCCTGGTGTTCGTGATGCGGCCGATCCTGGTCCATGGCGCCGGGTTCGACAATGCCTGGCTGTTCATGGGCTACTGGCCGGACGCTCAGCAGTTCGTCTTCACGCTGATCGTCAGTTCGGTGGCGCTGATCGCCTTCTCGCTGGCCTGCGCCTCGGCGGGACATGTCAGGCCGGACCTGTCGAAAGCCCGGACCTTCAGCTTCGACCGCACGGACATCGTCGCCTTCCTGATCACCACGGCGCTTCTCGCCCCGCTGGCCATCTACTCGGCGATCCAGCGCCAGGGAGCCGACGCCTTCAGCGGCACCGGCGACATCCAGATGGAACGCGACCCGATGACGGGTCAGCCGGTCTACACCAACACCACCGGCTACATCGCCGAGGCCCACTCGATGGGCCTGCCGCTGACGCTGGGCATCATCTGGGTCAGCCGCTTCCATCCGCTGTCCTTCATCCCCTTCATCGCCTTCGTCGGCTTCCGCGCCTATCTCGGCTGGGGGCGCTGGGCGATCATCATGGGCATCCTGGGGCTGGTGCTGCTGATGCTGTACCGGACGCGGACCCGCTGGTTCCGCCTGTGGCACGTCGCCGTCGGCCTGCCGGTCCTGGCGATCTTCACGACGCTCGGCAACAACCGCGGCGCGCTGAAGGACGTGATCACCGGCGACGCGCCCTTCTCCAGCATCTTCCGGATGACCAGCCACGACGGCGGCCGGATGATCGACGCCCTGGCCAACCAGGATCTGGCCAACTTCGACTTCCTCGCCTTCATCCTGTGGGTGGTGCCGGGCCAGTCGGCGACCTACACCTACTTCACGCAGTACCTGCAGCTCTTCACCGAGCCGATCCCCCGCGTGCTGTGGCCGGGCAAGCCGGTCGGCGCGCCGATCAAGTGGGTGCAGCTCCACGACTTCGGCAATTTCGCCAACCTCACCACCTCGCTGCCCGGCGACGGCTGGATGAGCGGCGGGTGGCTCGGGCTGATCGTCACCATGGCGGTCGTCGGCCTGATCCTGGGCAAGCTGCACCGCTGGTTCTGGACCAAGGGGTTCGTGAACCGCTACGGCGTGCTGTTCTACTGCGCCTTCCTGCCGCTGTCGCTGCAGTGGTTCCGCGACGGCAACATCACCATCGTCAAGTTCAGCTTCTTCTCGCTTCTGCCCATCCTGCTGTGGATCGGGCTGACCAGAGCTCTTCATGCCTGGGGAATTTTGGAAGACGACCCGCTGCGCCCCGGCGCCCCGCGGAGAGTCGCCCCGCAGAAGCTGGTCCCTCGAAACATCGTTCGGAGCCCGTGATGTCGCCTACTCCCGAAAACGCCTCTCCCACGCCCAAGCGGACGCCGACCGTCAGTGCGGTCATCGCCGCCTACAACCGGGCGCCGGAATTGCGCACCGCCATCAACCGCCTGCTGACCCAGACGCTGGCGCCGATGGAGATCCTGGTGGTGGACGACGGCTCGACCGACGGCACCGACCAGATGATGCGGACGGAGTTCGGGCCGGACCGCTTCCCGCAGATCCGCTACATCCGCCAGCCGCACAATGCCGGGCTGATCCTGGCACGCAACCTGGGCTTCGTGAACACCACCGGCGACTACATCGTGTCGGTGGACGACGACAGCTGGTTCGAGGGGGACGACGGGCTGGCCCGCTGCGTGGAGTTCCTGGAGGCCAACCCCGACGTCGCCATCGCCACCTGCAACATCGAGACGCCGGACGGCATGATCTACTACCCGCGCAACAAGGAGCCCTTCGAGGTTCCCTGGTATGCCGGCGGCGGCCATGTCCTGCGGCGCAGCGCGGTGGACAGGATCGGCCTGTACATCCCAGAATTCTATCGCCAGGGCGAGGAGAAGGACCGCTGCCTGCGGCTGATGGGCGCCGGGATGAGGATCATCGCCCTGCCCCACATCATGATCTACCACGACAAGTGCATGAAGGGCCGCAAGCCGGGGCTGGAGCGCTTCTACAACCACCGCAACGACCTGATCCGCGAACTGGCCCGCTGCCCGGCAGGGATGATGCCGCGCCGGCTGCTGCGGGTGTGGGCCGGCAACAGCTGGAAGAACCTGCGCCAGGGGCCGCGCACCACCGACCTGAAGATCCTGATGGCCCTGCCGGAGATCATCCGGCTCGGCCGCAAGTACCGCAAGCCGCTGCCGCCGGAGATCTACCGCCGCTGGCTCGACCTCGTCGCCAGCGCCGCTCCGGCGACCAAGCCCCCGCCGCGCACCGCCTCTACCCCAGTGACAGCAGCAGGGCCCACAGCAGTACGGCAAGATTGACGCACAGCGTCATCGCCATGCCGGGGGCGCGGGCGAAGGGGTGGACCAGGTAGCCCGCCCAGAACAGCAGGCGGCCGAGCACGAACAGCCCGGTCGCCACCCGCGCCGCCCCCAGATCCGGCAGGGGAAGCAGAACCACCAGGGCGGCCAGCGCCGGCAGGAAGATCAGCGTCTGCTCGACGCTGTTGCTCAGCACCCGCTGGCTGATGCGGTGGAAGCGCGTTTCCGCATCGTCGATCGGGTTGAAGGCCTGCGACCGGCCGCGGGCGACGATCACCCCGAAGACCATCGCCGCCAGCACCAGCGCCGGCCACAGGACCAGCCGCGCCCAGAAGGCCAGCCGCGCCGCCGGGTCGGCGATGCCGGCCGGCGCGGCGACCAGGGAAGCGAGAATGAAAAAGGCGGCCAGCGTCACCGCGGCCGCCCCGAGATTCAGCAGGGCCGCCCAACGCACCAGTGTCGATCGTCGGGCAGCCATGCATCCCTCTCCTTCCGTCAGGTCGTCAGCCGAGCCCCTTCTGGCCCATCTCCAGGAACTTCTCCCGGCGCTTGGCCCGCAGGGCGGCGCCGTCGAGGCCGTCCAGCTCGCGCAGCGACTCCTCGATGCAGTCGCCGAGCGCCTTGACGGTCATCTCCGGGTCGCGGTGCGCACCGCCGATCGGCTCGCTGACAACGCGGTCGATGACGCCGAGTTCCTTCAGGTCCTGGCTGATCAGGCGGAGCGCGATGGCCGCCTCTCCCGCCATGTCGGCGCTGCGCCACAGGATCGAGGCGCAGCCCTCCGGCGAGATGACGGAGTAGATGGCGTGCTCCAGCATCAGGACGCGATCGGCCGTCGCGATGGCGATGGCGCCGCCCGAGCCGCCCTCGCCGATCACCGAGGCGACCATCGGCACGGTCAGCCGCAGGCAGCGCTCGATGCTCTTGGCGATGGCCTCGGCCTGGCCGCGCTCCTCCGCCTGGACGCCGGGGAAGGCGCCGGCGGTGTCGACCAGCGAGATCACCGGCAGGGCGAACCGGTCGGCCAGGTCCATCAGGCGCTGGGCCTTGCGGTAGCCCTCGGGCTTGGCCATGCCGAAGTTGTGGCGCACGCGCGACTCGGTGTCGTGGCCCTTCTCCTGCCCGATCACGACGACGGACCGGCCGCGGAACCGGCCGAGCCCGCCGATGACCGCCCGGTCTTCCGCGAAGAAGCGGTCACCGGCGAGCGGGGTGAAGTCCTCGATCAGCCCGTTCACGTAGTCCAGGCAGTGCGGCCGGTTGGGATGGCGCGCAACCTGCACCTTCTGTGCGGGGGTGAGCTTGGCGTAGGTCTGCCGGAGGAGCTTGTCGACCTTGGTCTGCAGCTTCGACACCTCGTCGGCGATGTTCAGATCGCCGGCGTTGGTCAGATGGCGCAATTCCTCGATCTTGCCTTCAAGCTCGGCGATCGGCTTTTCGAATTCCAGGAAGGTTTGCATGCCGGACACGGGTGGGATCGACGCGGGAACCGGGGTTCGTAGCACGGGCGGGCAGGGCAAGCCACAGCTTATCGCGGTGGTCTGGCGCGCCGCCCGTGCGGGAGGTATCCTTCTTCACCATGAGCTTCAAGGATCATTTTTCCGGACATGCCGGCGAGTACCGCGCCTGGCGGCCGGATTATCCCGATGCGCTGCCGGCATTCCTGGCCGGGGCGGCCCCCTCCCGCGGCCTCGCCTGGGATGTCGGCTGCGGCAACGGACAGCTCTCCGTCGCGCTGGCGCGTCACTTCGCCCGGGTGGTCGCCACCGACGCCAGCGCCGGGCAGATCGCCGAGGCAGAACCGTACCCCAACATTCGCTATGCCGCCGCCCCGGCGGAGGCCGGCGGGCTGGAGGACCGCTCCTGCGACCTGATCGTCGCCGCCCAGGCGGCCCACTGGTTCGACCTCGACCGCTTCTACGCCGAGGTGCGGCGAGCCGCCCGGCCGGGCGGGGCCGTGGCGCTGGTCAGCTATGGGCTCAACCAGTTCGGCGACCCGGCCATCGACTCGCTGCTGCGGGAGTTGCACGACGTCACGCTGCGCAGCCACTGGCCGGCCGACCGCTGGCATGTGGTGAACGGCTACCGCGACCTGCCCTTCCCCTTCGACCCGCTGCCGGTGCCGCCGCTGGCGATGGAGGCGCGCTGGTCGCTGCCGCGCTTCCTCGGCTATCTCGGCACCTGGTCGGGGGTGAAGCGGGCGATCCAGGCAACCGGCCGCAACCCGCTGGAGCCGGCGGCCGAGGCGCTGGCCCCGCTGTGGGGCGACCCGCAGGCGGAACGGACGGTGCGCTGGCCGCTGACGGTGAGGCTGGGGCGGGTGTTCTGACCGCCGAACCCGCCTCACCGCCGCCTCTTCGGGTTCGGGCCCCTCGGGAAGGCGCGACAGCGGCGGGGAGCGCCTACGCCCCCTCCCCGACGATCCGGTCATAGGCGGGCAGGGTCAGGAACTCCACGAAGTCCTCACGGCCGACGAGGTCGCGGAACAGCGCCGCCGCCTCGGCATAGCGACCGCCGGCGTAGGCCGCCTCGCCGACGCGGGCACGCCAGCCCTCCAGCTCCTCCGCGATCACCCGGTCGACCAGTTCCATCGTCACCGGCTGGCCGTCATCGAGGGCGGAGCCGGTATGGACCCACTGCCAGACCTGGGCGCGGCTGATCTCCGCCGTGGCGGCATCCTCCATCAGGTTGAACAGCGGCACGCAGCCGAGCCCGCGCAGCCACGCCTCGATATAGCCGATGCCGACCGCGACGTTGTTGCGCAGCCCCTTCTCCGTCTTCGGCCCCTGCGGCACGGCCAGCAGGTCGGTGGCGGTCACCGTCACGTCGGTGCGCTTGCGCTCGATCTGGTTGGGGCCGGGCATGTAGGCGTCGAACACCTCCATCGCCACCGGCACCAGGCCGGGATGCGCCACCCAGGTGCCGTCATGGCCGTTCGAGGCCTCGCGCTCCTTGTCGGCCCGCACGCGGGAGAAGGCGACCTCGTTGGCGGCCGGATCGTTCTTGACCGGGATGAAGGCCGCCATGCCGCCGATGGCCGGGGCGTTGCGCCGGTGGCAGGTGCGGATGGCGAGCTGGCTGTAGGAGGACAGGAAATGCGTCGCCATGGTGACCTCCGACCGGTCGGGCATCACGGCGGCGGGGTCCTTGCGGAACTTCTTGATGAAGCTGAAGATGTAGTCCCAGCGGCCGCAGTTCAGCCCGGCGGAATGGTCGCGCAGCTCGTAGAGGATCTCGTCCATCTCGAAGGCGGCGAGGATCGTCTCGATCAGCACCGTCGCCCGGATGACGCCGTGCGGCAGGCCGACATACTCCTCGGCCACCGTGAACACCTCGTTCCACAGCCGCGCCTCGAAGTGGCTCTCCATCTTCGGCAGGTAGAAGTAGGGACCCGAGCCCTTGTCGAGCAGAGCCTTGGCATTGTGGAAGAAGTAGAGGCCGAAGTCGAACAGGCCGCCGGAGATCGGCCGCCCCTCCATCAGGACGTGCTTCTCCTCCAGGTGCCAGCCGCGCGGGCGGACCTTCAGAACGGCGGTCGTGTCGCTCAGCCGGTACTTCTTGCCGCTGGCCGGCTCCTCATAGGTGATGGTGCCGCGCACCGCGTCGCGCAGGTTGATCTGCCCGTCCATCTGGTTGGTCCAGGAGGGGCAGTTGGCGTCCTCGAAGTCCGCCATGAAGACCTTGGCGCCGGAGTTCAGCGCGTTGATCACCATCTTGCGGTCGACCGGCCCGGTGATCTCCACCCGGCGGTCGCGCAGGTCCAGCGGCAGCGGCGCAATGGTCCAGTCGGCGGCCCGGATGGCCGCGGTCTCCGGCAGGAAGTCCGGCTTCTCGCCTCTGTCGAGCAGCGCCTGGCGCTGGACGCGGACGCCGAGCAGCCGCTCGCGCTCGCCTCCGAACCGGCCCTCCAGCTCCGCCAGGAAGGCCATCGCCTCCGGCGTCAGGATCTCCTCGTAGCCGGGCTTGATCGGACCCAGGATTTCAAGACCGGAGATTGTGGTGGCCATACGCTCGCTCCCCTGCTGCCGCGCGTGATCGCGGTGCTGTCGTTGACCCAAGCGTATAGCACAACCTCCGGGACCGCCCCAACGCGGCGGAGGGAGGGCCTAACGTCGCATGCCGGACAGGGAGGCCTGCCGAAAGGCGCAGGCGCGCGTCACTCCGCCTTCGAGCGCGCCGGCGCGCGGCGGGCCAGCGGGTGATGGTCGTGCATCACCGCCCGCAGCCGCTCCGACACCACATGCGTGTAGATCTGGGTGGTGGCGATGTCGGCATGGCCCAGCATCTTCTGGACCGAGCGCAGGTCTGCCCCATGGTCGAGCAGATGGGTGGCGAAGGCATGGCGCAGGACGTGCGGGCTGACCTTCTCCGGGTCGATGTTCGACTCGATCGCCAGCGCCTTGAGGAGCTGGGCGAAGCGCTGGCGCGTCAGGTGCCCGTCGGACGAGCTGCGCGAGGGGAACAGGAAGGGCGTCTGCGCCGCCTCCTGCCCCGGCACCAGGAAATGGCTGCGGTGCGGCAGATAGGCGAAGAGCGCCGCGGTCGCCGGCTCGGACAGCGGGACCATCCGCTCCTTGCCGCCCTTGCCGCGGACGATCAGGCCGCGCCCGTCCCGCAGGATGGCGGTCATCGGCAGCCCGACCAGCTCCGACACGCGCAGGCCGGTGGCGTAGAGCACCTCCAGCAGCGCCACCAGCCGCAGTCCTTCCGGCCCGCCGCGCGCCTGGGCGGTGGCGATCATCGCGCCGACCTCCGCCTCGGTCAGGATCTTCGGCAGCGGGCGCCCCTGCTTGGGGCTGTCGAGGGCCGAGGACGGATCGTCGGCGCGCCGACCTTCCGACACCAGGAAGCGGTAGAACTGGCGCATCGCCGACAGGCGGCGGGCGACGGTGCGGGGCGACGGGGCGGCCTGCCCGTCCGCCCTGCCCGGCCCGTCGGCCTTGTCCTGGAAGCCGGCCTTGCCCTGGAAGGCGAGATAGGCGCGCAGATCCTCCGTCCCCGCCCGCTCCAGCGGCAGCCCGCGCTGGGCGAGCCACAGGCCGAGGTCGGTCAGGTCGCGCTCGTAGGCGAGCCGCGTGTTCAGCGCCGCCCCCCGCTCCGCCGTCAGCATGTCGAGGAAGGCGTCGAGATGGGGAGACCCCGCCGCGGGGCGCGGCTTGCACGGACGGCCGCGGCGCTTCGCCTCGGCCTTGCCGGGCACGGCCTTCTTCAGGTCGGCCGCGATCTTCGGATCGCCCATGCCGTCATGCTCCCGGAGGTACGGCCAGCACGGCGGCGGCCTCGCGGGCGATCGCGCGGGCGTCCGCCTCCAGCCCGATGCCGCGCAGGGCGGCGACCACCCGTGCCGTCACCAGCGGCGCCGCGGCGGCCGGCCCGCCCTCTCCCAACAGCAGGAGCGAGGCCAGCACCGTCTCCCCCACCCGCCCGGCGGCCGACGCCTCGGTCAGGCGCTGCCACAGCACGGGGTCGGCGGTGGGCGGCCGGTCGGGTGCCGCCGGCGGCGCCGCGCCGGTCGCCTTGACCCAGGCCTCCTCCGGCACCGGGAATCCGGTCGCCTGCAGCAGGGCGAGCTGGCCTGCGACCCGTCCGCGCGCCGGGTCGTCGGCGCCGCGCAGCGCCTCGTCCAGCCAGCCGGCGAGGCTGTCCGGCCGCATCAGCCCCAGCACGGCCCCCATCGGCCACAGCCAAGCCACGTCGGCGCTGCGGCCGGTGCGCAGGGCAAGCTCGTGCCAGCGCCGCGCCACGTCGCCGCGGCCCAGCGCGTAGTAGAGCCGCGCCGCGGACGGCGCCAGGGCGGCGGCATCGGGCGTCGGCGATACGGTGTCGAGCAGGGCGGTGGCGGCGTTGCCGACCGGGCCGGACAGCAGGGGCGGCTCCACCAGCTCCACCGCCAGCCGGGCGAGCGCCACCCGGCGGCCGCCGTCCATCGTGCCGAGCATCGCCTGATGCAGCAGCGCCCGGCTGCGGGCGGAGCGGTCGCGCGCGGCGACGTCGGCCATGCGCAGCAGCTCGTCCCCCTTGGGCTGCACGGTCCGGTAGATATCGGTCAGGGCGCGGGCGTCGAGGAAGAGGGAGGCGGCGGCCCGTTCCCCCGCCGTGGCGCGCACGGCCGGCTCCGTCGCCTCGCTGGCCGCGACGGCGGCGAGGCGGGCGGGGTCCGTCAGCGACAGGCTGTCCGCCGGCAGGGCGACGCGCAGGGTCCGCAGGGCCGCCAGCGTCAGCGCGTCGGCCTCCGCCAGCGTCCGCACGGCGGGCGGCGCCCCGCCGGCCAGCGATTCGGCGACGGGCAGGAAGGGGTCGGTCGGCTCCGCCACCTCGCGCAGGCGCGGCAGCAGGTCGCCGGCCGCGGCACGGTCGGCGCCGCGGGCCCGGCACAGAAGCTCCAGCTTGACCCAGTAGGCCGCCTGGAAGGCCTTCCCCCGCTCGATCGCCCGCGGACAGTCGATGGCATCCGACAGCAGCTCGGCATCCGTCAGCGCACGCGCCGTCGCTTCGTCGGCCAGCGCCTGCGGCAGCAGGGCGGCCAGCCCGGCGGCACCGCGGGGATCGCCCATGGCGGCGAGCTTGGCGACGCGCAGGGCGCCGAAGCCGTGGGGCGGCGCCGGATCCTCCGGCTTCGCAGCGGGCGAACCGGCGCTCAGCAGCAGGCGGCGTTGCAGCGTCTTGACCGCGGGCGAGGGGGTGGCAACCGGCAGGTCGGCGACGAGATCGAGCACGGCCGACCGCGCGACGCCCTGCCAGGGCTGGTCCCCCATCCCCTGGGCGCCGGTCAGCGGACCGGCCCCGTCGGGGTCGGGCGCGCCCAGCGGCTCCGCCCGGACGGCGGCCGGGCGCTTCACGATGGGATTGGCCTCGTCCGCGGCACTTTCCCCAGGGACGCCGGACGACGGCAGCGGACGCGCGTCCTGTGCCGCCGGCGGCCCGGCGACGGGTACCTCCGGTATCGGGGACGCGTCGGGAGCCGGGGTGGCCGGCGCCGGCACGAGGCGGATCGGGCCGCCGGCCGCCTGCGCGAAGGCAGGCCGCCCGTCCGTCAGGACGGCGACCGCAAGACCGCCGGCCAGCAGCGGCAGCGCAAGGACGGCCAGAACCGGACGGAGGGGCGCCGGGTCGGCGGGGTCGCGGTCAGCGCGGGAAGCGCTCATCCGGCAGGACCTTCTCCACCGTCTTGGATGGAGCCGGCATGTCCCAGGAGGCAAGGAACGCCATACCGCCGCCGATGACGAGCAACAGCAGAATGACGAGGACGGAGAGGAACCGGCTCATGGCATCAAGACGTGTTCTGTGTACGGGATCGGGCGGGCGAGGGACCTAACACACCCGGCGTCCCCGCGGCTTGGGACAAGGGTGCGCTTTTCTGCTAAAGCATCGGACTGTTGCCCGGCAGCCGCCATCGCGGGCGCCGCCACTTTAGCCGCAGGACGGCAGGGGACGCAACCCGTGCCCCGCCGGCCAAGGCAAAGCCTGCGGCGCCGCCTTGAGGTTTCGGGAAGGATCTGGGGTTTGAAGGACCGCTTGCATCGATGACTGCCACCGCCACGCCGCCGGAGACCGGACCCTCCGCCCGGCCGATCATCCCCCGCTCCGTGGTCCTGGTCGGACTGATGGGGGCCGGGAAAAGCGCCATCGGCCGGCGGCTCGCCGCGCGGCTGCATCTGCCCTTCCGCGACGCCGACACCGAGATCGAGGCGGCGGCCGGCTGCACCATCGCCGAGATTTTCGCCCGCGACGGCGAGACGGTCTTCCGCTCGGTGGAACGCCGCATCATCGCCCGCCTGCTGCGCGACGAGCCGGTGCATGTGCTGGCGACCGGCGGCGGCGCCTTCATGGATCCCGAGACCCGCGCCGCCATCCGCGATCATGGCGTGTCGGTATGGCTGAAGGCGGAGCTCGACGTGCTGGTGGCGCGGACGGCCCGGCGCACCCACCGCCCCATCCTGAACCAGGGCGACCCGCGCGAGATCCTCGCCCGGCTGATGGAACTGCGCTACCCCGTCTACGCCGAGGCCGACCTGACGGTGATCAGCGACGAACGGCCGCCCGACACAACGGTGGAACTGGTGATCGACGCGCTGGAGGCGCATTTCGGCGTCGCCCTGCCCCACCGGTCGCGCCACCATCACGGCGCCCACGGCTCCGCCCCCCACACCGCCACCTCCTCGCCCGAGAAGCCCTGATGACCGCCACGCCCGACATCGTCCGCCTCGACCTCGGCCCGCGCAGCTACGACATCCTGGTCGGCGACGGCGTGCTGGCGGAGGCCGGACCGCGCATCGCCGCCCTGACCCGCGGCAAGGCCCCGATCGTCGTCACCGACGAGAACGTCGCCCC
Source organism: Azospirillum thermophilum (assembly GCF_003130795.1). Lineage (NCBI taxonomy): Bacteria > Pseudomonadati > Pseudomonadota > Alphaproteobacteria > Rhodospirillales > Azospirillaceae > Azospirillum > Azospirillum thermophilum. The sequence goes on along the minus strand of NZ_CP029353.1, from coordinate 540,939 downwards.
GCTCCACCTGCCGACACTGGAGCGTGCGCTGTCCGCTGCGGGAATCGCGCCCAGCCCGGCCATCGTGCTGCCGGCGGGGGAGAAGACCAAGGACTTCGCCCATTTCACCGACCTGATGGACGGCATCCTCGGCCGCGGGATCGAGCGGTCGACCATGCTGCTGGCGCTCGGCGGCGGGGTGATCGGCGACATCACCGGCTTCGCCGCGGCCAGCGCGCTGCGCGGCATCGACTTCATCCAGGTGCCGACCACCCTGCTCTCCCAGGTGGACAGCTCGGTCGGCGGCAAGACGGGCATCAACAGCCGCCACGGCAAGAACCTGATCGGCGCCTTCCACCAGCCGAAGCTGGTGATCGCCGACACCGCCACGCTGGATACCCTGCCCAGGCGCGAGGTTCTGGCCGGCTATGCCGAGGTGGCGAAGTACGGCCTGATCCGGCTGCCCGACTTCTTCTCCTGGCTGGAGGAGAACGGCGCCCGCGTGGTGGACGGCGACAGCGCCGCCCGGCGCCACGCCGTGACGGTGAGCTGCCGCGCCAAGGCCGACATCGTCGGCGTCGACGAGCGGGAGAGCGGCGACCGCGCCCTGCTCAACCTCGGCCACACCTTCGGCCACGCGCTGGAGGCGGCGACCGGCTTCGGCCAGACCCTGCTGCATGGCGAGGCGGTGGCGATCGGCATGGTGCTGGCCTTCGACCTGTCGGTCCGGCTCGGCCTCTGCCCGGCGGAGGATGCCGCCCGCGCCCGCGCCCATCTGAAGGCGGTCGGGCTGCCGGTGCGGATCGCCGACGTGGCCGGCGTGGCATGGGACGTCGACTGGCTGGTCCGCGCCATGGCCAAGGACAAGAAGGTGCAGGACGGCCGCATCACCTTCGTCCTCGTCCGCGGCCTCGGCCAGGCCTTCACCCTGCGCGACGTCGATGCGGCGGCGGTGCGCGAGGTGCTGGCGGAGTCGCTCGCCGGCTGATCGGTTAAATAAGTTTCATAACGCGGATTGTTCACCGCCCCGGCATTGCAATGCGGCGGCGCCCTGCGCAACTAAACGACAGGCGCCGCGCCCCCCTTCGTCATTCCACCGCACCGATGGATAAGGAGGACCAATGCCGACCCGCAAGCTGATCCCCGACGTCGTCAAGCAGCAGGACCTGACCACCCTCCCGCCGGACGCGACCGTCCGCGACGCCGCCATCCTGATGGCGGAAAAGCGCATCGGCGCCGTGCTCGTGACCGAGGGGCGCCGGCTGACCGGCATCTTCACCGAGCGCGACCTGACCGCCCGCGTGGTCGCCGCCGGACGCGATCCCGCCGCCACCCGCCTCGGCGAGGTGATGACCCGCGGGCCCGACACGCTGGAACCCTCCGCCACCGCCTTCTCCGCCATGGAGCTGATGGACCGCCACAATTACCGCCATCTGCCGGTGGTCGACAGGGACGAGGTGGTGGGCATCGTCTCCATCCGCGACCTCTCGGCGGTGGTGCGTGCCCATCTGGAGGAGGAGCTGCGCGACCGCGAGGCCTTCATCTTCGGAAGCCACTATTCGGTCGGCGCCACGCTGTGACCGGCGCAGCCGGCCCCTCGATCCGGGGCGGCTGGGTTGACCTATAGGTAACGCTGCATTGCGGCGGGGCTGCTTGACCCTCTGGCATGCCCCGCCGATAGTTGCTGATCCTGGCAACCAGTGCGACCGAGATCCCGATGCCCCTGCCCCCGCCGGCCGACCGCGAGCCCATCCACACCCGCCGGGTGGTCTGCGAGGGCTTCCGCCGCGCAGACGGTCTGTGGGATATCGAGGGACACCTCACCGACACCAAGAGCTATCCCTTCCAGGTCGCCGACCGCGGCACGCTGGAGCCGGGCGACCCCGTGCACGAGATGTGGCTGCGGCTGACGGTGGACGACCGGCTGACCGTGAAGGAGATCGTGGCGGTCACCGACAACAGCCCCTACCGCACCTGCGGCTCGATCACGCCGAATTTCCAGAAGCTGGTCGGGCTGCCCATCGGTCCGGGCTGGACGCGGGCGGTCAAGGAGCTGCTGGGCGGCACCAAGGGCTGCACGCATCTGGTGGAGCTTCTGGGGCCGCTGGCCACCACCGCCTTCCAGACCATCTATCCGGTCCTGGCCCGGGCCCAGGAGGAGAAGGCGAAGGCCGAAGGGCGCAAGCCCTCGGGCGGGGAGCGTCCCGTGCTCCTGAACATGTGCCATATCTTCGCCAGCGACGGCGACGTCGTCCGCAAGCACTGGCCGGACTACTACACCGGCGACGAACCCGCCGGCGCCGCCGCGGAATAGCCGCCCGCCGCTCCGTCAGAGCGCCGGGCGGCCGGTTACCGCGATCAGGCGTCGAGCCGCTGCGTGGGATGGCGCGGCGCGGCAAGGTGCTGGGGACCGGTGGCCGGGAAGGCTCCCCCCGCGGCGGCGCCCGCCGCGGGACCCGCCGCGGGACCCTCGGTCTCCTCCGACTGCGGCAGCAGCTCGAACGGCGTGCCGACGAAGGGATCGCTGCCGCCGTGGCCGGCGCGCAGATGTCCTTCCTCGGTGCAAGCCCTGCGGTAGTAGGCGGCGATGAACACCCGCACCGCCGAGGTCAGGGTCACGTCGGTCTGATCCTCCGTCAGGCCCCGGCGGCGGGCCTGCTCGCCGATGCGCTCCTTGATGCGGGTGCAGAGCTTGTTGACCGAAATCCCTTCCCGGCGGGCGATGTCCTCCAGCGCGTCCCACATGGACGGCTCCAGCCGCATGCTGGTCCGATGCCCGCCGATCATGATGTTCTGGCTTCTCAGCGGCTCCACCCCGGTGGGAGGAGGTGTCACCCGCTTCTTCGGCCCACGCTTCGCCATCCGCAGCCCCTTCCACGAAGCCGCTGGCAGGCGAGCGAAACAAAAGCCTGCCACGGCGCGATAAATGGTTGCATAACCCGCACTTTACTCAATGAAGCGAGAAATGCAACTGCGCCCGCGCCTATTCCACGTTTCCGATCCAATAAAATCGACCGTGGGTAGCATGCTTATGTATGTAATTCCGGCCGCGACCGGCCGCCGAACTGTTCAGCCGCCCTCGCCGGGGGCGAGCGTCGTCAGGCCGAGCGCATGAACACGCTCCCGCAGTTCATCGGCGAGCAGGCTGTACACCATCCGCTGCCGCTCGACGCGCGACCGGCCGGCGAAGGCCGCCGAGACGATGGTGACGTGGAAGTGCGTCTCGCCCTCGGGGCGGGACCCGGCATGGCCGGCATGGCGGGCCGATTCGTCGACGACCTCCAGGCGCTCGGGCGCCAGGGCCTCGGCCAGCTTGGTGCGGATTCGGGTTGCGTAGCTCATGGGGGTCTCGCCTCTTCTATGTCTCGCGCCAGGAGGGTGCCTCGACGGCCAAATGTCAAGCCGCGGCGGGCGTTTCCCGCCCCCCGCCGGGGCAACGGAGGACCACGGCGCCCGCGCTTGCCACGGCAGCCGCCGCTTCCCATAATCCGAGGATGACCAAGAGCCGTGCCCGCTACGCATTCGCTTCGGATCCCAGCCCCCGCACCGCGACGCGCGCGTGCGACCACCCGGGCTGCGCCGGCGGCGGCGAGTACCGCGCGCCCAAGAACCGCAACAGCCTGAACGAGTACTGGTGGTTCTGCCTGGACCATGTGCGCGAGTACAACCGCGCCTGGGACTATTACGCCGGCATGTCGCCCGAACAGATCGAGGCCGACCTGCGGCGCGACACGACCTGGCAGCGGCCGAGCTGGCCGCTCGGCTACTGGGCGACGCAGGAGAAGTTCCTGCGCGACCGTGCCGCCCAGGGCTTCAGCTTCGAGTTCGGGCGCGAGGCCGGCAAGGACAAGGAGCAGGAGAAGTCCCAGCGCCGCCAGTCCGCCCGCAGCGCCGAGGAGGAGGCTCTGCTGATTCTCGACCTGGCCCCGCCGGTCGACTTCGCCCGCATCAAGGCGCGCTACCGCGAACTGGTGAAGATCCACCATCCCGACGCGAACGGCGGCGACAGGGACGCCGAAGAAAAGCTGAAAATCATCAATCAGGCCTACAACACGCTGAAAGCCTGTTATGGTGTATAAATCCTCCCGGCAGGTGCCGCCCGCGCGCCCGCCGGACGTCAGTCACCCGCTGGAACGATAAGACCTCCCATGCCCTCTCCCGGAGCTTCGCAGGCCAGCTCGGCCCTGTTCGACCATGTGCCCGATACGACGGTGTCGGTGCGCGAGACTTTCGGCATCGACAGCGACATGACGGTGCCCGCCTTCAGCCAGCGCACCGATTATGTGCCGGACGTGGACGAGGCCTACCGCTTCGACCGCGACACCACGCTGGCCATCCTCGCGGGCTTCGCCTTCAACCGCCGCGTCATGGTCCAGGGCTATCACGGCACCGGCAAGTCCACCCATATCGAGCAGGTGGCCGCCCGCCTCAACTGGCCCTGCATCCGCATCAACCTGGACAGCCACATCAGCCGCATCGACCTGATGGGCAAGGACGCGATCGTGCTCCGCGACGGGCTGCAGGTGACCGAGTACCGCGAGGGCATCCTGCCCTGGGCGCTGCAGCATGCCTGCGCCCTGGTGTTCGACGAGTACGACGCCGGCCGCCCCGACGTGATGTTCGTGATCCAGCGCGTGCTGGAGGTCGAGGGCAAGCTGACCCTGCTCGACCAGAACCGCGTCATCCGCCCGCACCCGGCCTTCCGCCTGTTCGCCACCGCCAACACGGTCGGCCTAGGCGACACCACCGGCCTATACCACGGCACGCAGCAGATCAACCAGGGCCAGATGGACCGCTGGAACATCGTGGCCACCCTGAACTACCTGCCGCTGGACGCCGAGGTGAAGATCGTCGCCGCCAAGGTGAAGGACTACGACACCCCCAAGGGACGCGAGACGGTGGCCGCGATGGTGCGGCTGGCCGAGCTGACCCGCAGCGGCTTCATCAACGGCGACATCTCCACCGTGATGAGCCCGCGCACGGTCATCACCTGGGCAGAGAACGCCCGCATCTTCAACGACGTCGCCTTCGCGTTCCGGATCACCTTCCTGAACAAGTGCGACGAGGTGGAGCGGCCGGCGGTCGCCGAGTACTACCAGCGCTGCTTCGGCGTCGAACTGCCGGAAACCGGGGTGCAGGCGAACCTGGTGTAGCCGCACGCAAGTCCGAAAAACCGTGAAGGCTCCTGGTCTTCACGGTTTTGCCGGACGGATCCACGGATTTTGCGGATGAGGGTGTTTCTCGGACCGGAAATCAAAACTCTGACGGAGCGCGCCATCGGGACCGCTTACGAGGTCTACAACACGCTCGGCCAGGGCATCGTGGGACCGGTCTATCAGAAGGCTCTGGTCCATGACCTCCGTGAACGTGGCCAGGATGTCGGGTTGGAGGTTCCCTCGTCCAGCCGCACGTCAAGCAGGTGCTGAACCACCTGCGCGCAAGCGGCCTGCAGGTCGGTCTGATTTTCAGTTTCGGCGGGCCGGCCACGACATCCGGCGCGTCCTGTCGAAGGAGAAATCCATGCCGTCCGTGCGTCAGTCCGTGTGATCCGTGAAGACACTGTAGTCTCCCTTCCATCGTCAACCTGCCGAAGCTCCCATGTCCGAACGCGAAAACCCCGTCGAGGCTTTCAAGCGGTCCACCGCCGCCACGGTGCGTGCACTCTCCGGCCGGAGCGATGTGCAGGTGGGCTTTTCCTCCGATCCGCCCGGCCTGTCCGGCGCGCGGGTGCGGGTGCCGCTGCCGGCGCGCGACCTCAACCCGCAGGACGTCGCCAAGCTGCGCGGCGCCGCGGATGCCGTGTCGCTGCGGCTGCGCTTCCACGACAACGCCATCCACGCCCACCGCATGCCGCTCGGCGACACCGCCCGCGCCGCCTACGAGGCCATGGAGCAGGCGCGCTGCGAGGCGCTGGGCGCCCGCCACATGGCCGGCGTCTCCGCCAACCTCGCGGCTGCGCTCGACGAGCGCTACCACCGCCAGGGCTTCGACCGCATGGAGGAGCGCGAGCAGGTCCCGCTGCCCGAGGTGCTGCGGCTGATCGCGCGCGAGGCGCTGACCGGCGCGCCGCCGCCGCCCTCCGCCGCCCATGCGGTGGAGCTGTGGCGCCCCTGGATCGACGAGAAGCTCGGCCGCGACCTCAAGGGCCTCGACCAGTTCGTCGACGACCAGGACGCCTACGCCCGCGCGGTGCGCCGCCTGCTGGCCGACCTCGACATGGAGGTCGGGCAGGAGCCGGAGCAGGAGGAGGAGGACGACCGCGAGGACCAGTCCGAGCAGGACGAGAACCAGCCCGACAGCGGCCAGACCCGCGGCTCCGACGATGCCGAGAGCGACGCCGACTCGATGTCCTCCTCCGAGATGGACGACTCGCCCGAGAAGGGCGAGGGCGCCGAGGAAGGCGGCGGCGAGGAAGGCGACCAGGAGATGGGCGAGGGCGAGGGGGCGGAGCAGCCCGCCGGTCCCGGCCAGCCCTGGCGGCCGGAGAATTCCCGGCGCAACGACGTCGATCCCAACGCCTACAAGCCCTTCACCACCCAGTTCGACGAGGTGGTGGACGCTGCCGACCTGTGCGACCCGGACGAGCTGTCCCGGCTGCGCCACATGCTGGACCAGCAGCTGCAGCACCTCCAGGGCGTGATCTCCAAGCTCGCCAACCGGCTGCAGCGCCGCCTGCTGGCCAAGCAACAGCGCTCGTGGAACTTCGACCTCGACGAAGGGATTCTCGACGCCGCCCGGCTCGCCCGCGTGGTGGTCAACCCGGTCCTGCCGCTCTCCTTCAAGAAGGAGAAGGAGACCGACTTCCGCGACACCGTCGTCTCGCTGCTGATCGACAATTCCGGCTCCATGCGCGGCCGGCCGATCTCCATCGCCGCGATGAGCGCCGACATCCTCGCCCGCACGCTGGAGCGCTGCGCGGTGAAGGTGGAGGTGCTGGGCTTCACCACGCGCGCCTGGAAGGGCGGCCAGGCCCGCGAGAGCTGGGTCTCCGCCGGCAAGCCGGCGAACCCCGGCCGCCTGAACGACCTGCGCCACATCATCTACAAGGCGGCCGACACGCCCTGGCGGCGGGCGCGCAAGAACCTGGGCCTGATGCTGCGCGAAGGCATCCTGAAGGAGAACATCGACGGCGAGGCGCTGATGTGGGCGCACAACCGGCTGATCGCCCGGCCGGAGCAGCGCCGCATCCTGATGGTGATCTCCGACGGCGCCCCGGTGGACGACTCGACCCTGTCGGTCAATGCCGGCAACTATCTGGAGCGCCATCTGCGCCAGGTGATCGAGATGATCGAGACCCGCTCGCCGGTCGAGCTGGTGGCGATCGGCATCGGCCACGACGTGACCCGCTACTACCGCCGCGCCGTCACCATCGTGGATGCCGAACAGCTCGGCGGCACCATGATGAACAAGCTCGCCGAGCTGTTCGACGAGGACGACCGCCGCGGCCGGGGCCGCGGAATCTGGCGCTGAGCGGCGCCCGGAGACATGGAAAAGGCCCGAGGGGCATCACCCGTCGGGCCTGTTCCGTCATCCGGCGACCGCGGACCGAAGCGCCGGCCTTACTGCAGGCTGCGCTGCATCTCCTCGAAGTTCCGCGAGAAGCCGTTCAGCGAGAAATCGATGTCGCGCTTGCCGGCGCGCAGGAAGTTGACGCGCACCAGGATCGAGGCGCCGTTGCGGAACTGGTCCACCACGCGGCCGGACATGAAGTTCGGGAACATGCACATGTTCAGCGTGGCGATGTGCGACTCGATGCGCGGCTGGCGGTCGACGCGGATGGCGCAGCTCTCCACCATGCCCTGGCTGGTCGTCAGGAACAGGTGATAATCGTTGCCGGTGGGAATGACGCTGAGCGCGATGAAGCCGACGTCCTTGCCGTCGTCGAACAGGCGGTAGTGCATCAGGCGGCAGACCTTGCTGTCGGTCATGCGGTCGATGTCGCACTGGCTGGTCCAGGCGCCTTCGGGACCCATCTCGGTGCCCATCTTGGAAAAGTCGACCGCGCCGGCCGGCTGCTGGAGGCCGAGGACGGCTGCCGCCGCGACAAGGCACCCCTGAAAACGACGTCCTAGCAGACGAAACACGCGCATCGCCTCGGCCCCTCGCCCCTTGGTTTCGGGTCCTACCCCGGATGGCGGCATGATACCCCCGGTTGGGGCCTGCGCAAGCGATGTGTTGTCAAACGAACCGGGGGCTGTTGCGTTGCAGCAACAACCCCCGGTCCGTCCGGGCCGGGGCGTCAGAAGCGGCCGGCCTCATAGTCGCGGAAGGCCTGCATCACCTCCTCGCGCGTGTTCATGACGAAGGGGCCGCCCCAGGCCACCGGCTCGCCGATCGGGCGCCCGGCAAGCAGGAGGAAGCGCGCGCCCTCCGGCCCCGCCGTCGCCCGCACCTGCCCGCCCTCGCCCAGCACGACGACGCGCGGCCCGGTCAGCACCTCGGTCCCCTCCCCCACCGTCGCCGCTCCCTCGAACAGGACGAGGAAGGCGGTGTGTCCGGCCGGCACCGGCTCGGTGAAGGTGGCACCGGCGGGCAGCGCGACGTCGAAATAGAGCGCCTCGGTCGAGTCGGACCGGATCGGCCCGGCGGTCCCCGCGGCGGTCGCCCCGGCGATCACCGTGACGGTCGTGCCGTCCGCCCGCCGCTCCACCGGGATGCGGTCGGCCGGGAACTCCTGGTAGCGCGGCTCGCTCATCTTCAGGCTGGCCGGCAGGTTGATCCAGAGCTGGAAGCCCCGCATCAGCCCCTCGGTCTGTTCCGGCATCTCGGAATGGATCAGGCCGCGGCCGGCGGTCATCCACTGCACGCCGCCGGTCTCGATCACCCCCTCATGGCCGTGGTTGTCACGATGACGCATGCGGCCGGCCAGCATGTAGGTCACGGTCTCGAAGCCGCGGTGCGGGTGATCGGGGAAGCCGGCCAGATAGTCCTGCGGCTCGTCCGACCCGAACAGGTCGAGCATCAGGAAGGGGTCGAGCATCCGCAGCCGCGGCGTGCCCAGCATGCGGGTCATCTGCACGCCGGCCCCGTCGGAGGCCGCCATGCCCTCGACGGCGGCAAGCACGGGGCGGATCGTGGCGGTGGTGGGGCTGGTCATGGCGGAACTCCCAATGAACGAGGAACGGAATGGTCGACGAACAGGCCCACAGGTAATCGTTCGAGCATGTCCGGTGAAGGCCAGCCTCCCGCCTCAGTCCGTTCCACCGGGAGCAACAGTCCGCAGGGGAAACTTTCTGGGTACCGAATCCGGTTGAAGCTCTCCGAGTGCTTCGGCAAGGACGCCCCAGGGTCGTGGTACGGTCCGGGCCCGCCGGAACAGGGAAAGGGACAACATGACGCCGGAGCAGATCGTCCTGGTACAGGACAGCTTCAAGCAGGTGGCCGCCATCAAGGACAAGGCGGCGGCGCTGTTCTACAACCGGCTCTTCGAGCTTGACCCGTCGCTGCGCCCGCTCTTCAAGGGCGACATCGCCGAGCAGGGGCAGAAGCTGATGGCGACCATCGGGATCGCCGTGCAGAACCTGAAGCGGCCGGACGCCATCCTCGACACGGTCCGCGCGCTCGGCGTCCGGCACAAGGCCTACGGCGTCACCGACGCCCATTACGACACCGTCGCCACCGCCCTTCTCGACACGCTGGCGACCGCCTTCGGCCCGGCCTTCACGCCGGACCTGCGCGCGGCCTGGACCGCCATGTACGGCATGGTCGCCGACGTGATGAAGCAGGCCGCCGCCGAGACGGCCCCGGCCTGACCGGCACGGCACCCCTCCCCGCCGGGGGACGGGCGCCGCCACCGGTCCCGATGCACCGGTCCTTACTTGGTCCCGAACATGCGGTCGCCGGCATCGCCCAGGCCGGGGACGATGTAGGCGTCCTCGTTCAGGTGGCTGTCGAGCGAGGCGGTGAAGACCTTGACGTTCGGATGGGCGGCGTGGAAGACCCGCACCCCTTCCGGGGCGGCGACCAGCGCCATGAAGCGGATGTTCTCGTCGGCGACGCCGTGGCGGTTCAGCACGTCGCAGGCATGGACGGCGGAATTGCCGGTCGCCAGCATCGGGTCGACCACGATGAACAGCCGGCCTTCCGCCGGCGGCAGCTTCACCAGATACTCGTGCGGCTGCTTGGTCTCATGGTCGCGGTAGAGGCCGATATGCCCCTCGCGCGCCGAAGGCACGAGGTCGTGCAGCCCCTGCGCCATGCCCAGGCCGGCACGCAGCACCGGCACGATGGCCAGCTTCTTGCCGGCGATCACCGGGGCGTCCATCGCCTGCAGCGGCGTTTCGATGCGCTCCGTGGTCATCGGCAGGTCGCGCGTGATCTCGTACCCCATCAGCAGCGAGATCTCGTGCAGCAGGGTGCGGAACCCGCCGGTGGAGCGCTCCTTGGACCGCATCAGCGTCAGCTTGTGCTGGATCAGCGGGTGGTCGAGGATGAACAGGTTCGGGAACTCAGACAGGGTATGCATGGAGTCCGGTCACAGCGGCTTTCGGGGAAATTTTCCGATCCTAGCCGGCCTGCCGTCCGGGGCCAAGCCGCACCGACAGCGCGGGCCGAACTCCGGCGGCACCGCCCGGCCGGATCAGGCGACCTCGGCGCCGCTCCTGCGCGCGCCGCGTGCGGCAGGGCGGTCGGGCCGATAGCGGATGACGCGGTTGCGCCCGCTGTTCTTGGCCTGGTAGAGCGCGCGGTCGGCGCAGACGATCATCTCGTCCACCGACTGGTCGGCGATCGCCTCCACCAGCCCGAAGCTGGCGGTCACCGGCACCATCCGTCCGTCAGGCAGGGCGACCGGCGACTCCATCAGGTCGACGCGCAGCCGCTCGATCACCTGGAACCCCTCGTCGGCGCCGGTCTCCTTCAGGCAGAGCAGGAACTCCTCGCCGCCCATGCGGAAGGCCTCGTCGAAGCTGCGGATGCTCCGGCTGATCACCGCCGCGGTGGCGGCCAGCACCCGGTCGCCGATGTCATGGCCGTAGGTGTCGTTGATCGACTTGAAACGGTCGATGTCGCACAGCGCGAGGCAGAAGGTCTGGCCGGAGCGCCGGAAGCGGTTGTGCTCGCGCTCCAGCGCCTCCTGCATGCCGCGCCGGGTACGCAGACCAGTCAGCGAATCGAGGCCGGAGGCCGCCGCCCCGAAGGCGCGCTCCATCCGACGCAGATGCACGACGAACTCGTCGAAGCGGCCGACCACCGACTCGTATTCCGCCTCGGTCGGCGGCTCGCCGGCGGCCGCCTTCAGCAGGACGAGCTTGGCCTGCCGGTGCATCTGCTCGTGCAGCGCCACCAGCTTCTGCACCGCCGGCTGATGGACGAGGTCGTCGCGGCTGGCCGCGGCGCACCAGGCGGCGAAGGAGGCCGGAGCGGACACCCGCTCGCCGCCGCGCCCGCCGCGGTAGAGGGCGGCGCGGTGCCATTGGCCGATCCAGCGCAGATGCTCGTCCAGCACGATCCCCAGAGCGTCGGCGGGGGAGAGGCTGTCGGTCGGTTCGCTCATGCGGTCACCCTAAGCGACAACGGCGTCAGCGCCATGCAACCAAGAAAAGGCCGACCATTTGCCTAAAACCCCGGGCAGCTCCGGTGTTCCGACGGGGATCTCGGCATGGACGGACGGATCGGCGCCATGCCGGCCATCATCAGGCCAGGACGGTTAACGAGAGATGTGGATGGTCCAGTCCCGGTTCCAGATCGGGCAAAGCGTCGCGCCACCGGACCGCCCGGCGGCACGGGCGGTCCTCACAGCCCGGCGGCGGCTTGCAGGAAGCGGCGGACGAGTTCGGGATCCTTGTGGCCCGGCCGGTCCTCGACGCCCGACGACACGTCGACTTCCGACGCTCCGGTGGTCGCCACGGCGTCCGCCAGATTGTCCGGGGTGAGGCCGCCCGACAGCATCCAGGGCCGCGGCCAGGTCCGTCCCTTCAGCAGGGTCCAGTCGAAGGCGATGCCGTTGCCGCCCGGCAGGGCCGCCACCTTGGGCGGCGGCTTGGCGTCGAACAGCAGCCGGTCGCAGACCTCCGCCGCCTCCAGCGCCGCCGCGAGATCCTCCGGCCCGCCCACCTTGATCGCCTTCATCACCGGCAGGGCGAAGCGCGACTTGATGGCGGCGATGCGCCGCGGCTCCTCCCGGCCGTGGAGCTGGATGAGGTCGAGCGGCACCTGCCCGGTCACATGCTCCAGCAGCTCGTCGTCGGGATCGACGAAAAGCCCGACGGCGCGCACGCCGGTCGGCACCAGACGGGCCAGCTCCGCCGCCATGGCCGGCGCCACCGACCGCGGGCTCGGCGGATAGAAGACGAAGCCGACATAGCGCGCCCCGCCGGTCACCGCGGCGCGCAGGCTCTCCGGTTCGCTGAGGCCGCAGATCTTGATGGCGACGCTCATCGGGCCGCCTCCCCGGTTTCCGCAGCCTCGATCTCCGCGGCGATCCGGCGCGCCGCCTCGGCCGGGTCGGGCTGGCCGGTGATGGGGCGGCCGATCACCAGATGGTCGGCCCCGGCGGCCACGGCCTGGGCCGGGGTCATCAGCCGCTTCTGGTCGTTGGCCGCCGCCCAGACCGGGCGGATGCCGGGGACCATCAGGATGAAGTCGGGACCGCAGGCGGCGCGCAGCATCGCCACCTCGGCCGGGGAACAGATCACGCCGTCCATGCCCGACTCCTTCGCCAGAAGGGCCAGCCGCTTCACCTGGTCGGCGACCGCGGCGTCCTGCCCGACCGCCGACAGGTCGGCGGCATCGAGGCTGGTCAGCACGGTGACCGCCAGCATCTTCGGCCGGTCGGGACCGGCGACCGACGCGGCCTCCGCCGCCGCCCGCATCATGGCGGAGCCGCCGGAGGAATGGATGGTCATGAAGGCCGGACGCAGCGGCAGCGCCGCCCGCACCCCGCCGGCCACCGTGTTGGGGATGTCGTGCAGCTTCAGGTCGAGGAACAGCGGCGGGCCGTCCTCGCCGATCACCGCGCGCACGCCGGCCGGCCCCTGGGCGACGAAGAACTCCAGCCCCAGCTTGATGCCGCCAACCGCCCCGGCCACTTGCCCGGCGAGAATGCGGGCGGCGTCGAGGTCCGTGGTGTCCACGGCGCAGAAGATGCGCGAGGCGGGCGAAATCATGGGAGGCGTCCTTTGGATCAGCGCGGAAGACAGGGGTCGACCCCGCGCCACCCTAGCAAGGGACGCCCCCCGATGCCAGCGGCGGGAGGGAGGGGCGCCCCTCCCCCGCCGGGATCGTCCGAGGTCACGCGCCGGAGCGGTCGCGACCCGGGTTGACGACGCGGTCGGTCACCGAGCGGTCGGAGACGCCGCGGTCGGCCACACCGCGGTCGAGCGGACGGTCGGCGGTGCGGTCGTCCTCGATCTCCACCTCGGTGCGGCGGACAGTATCGGAGACGGCCTGGTCGCGCACCTCCACCTCCTTGCGGATCACCACCTCCTCGCGCACGCGGGCGGCCTTCTCGACCACCGCCTCCTCGTCGGTCTCGGTCACCTCGATGGTCCGCTCGCGGAAGGCGTCGGCCGGCAGGTCGCCGGCGGCGAGATCGGCCGGGCGGCGTTCCACGGTCACGGTTTCGTCGCGCAGGCGGACATGCTCCTCCACCGGGGTCTCGACGACATAGCTGCGGACCCGCACGCCGCCGCGCGCCACTTCGCGCTTGCCGACGTTGAGCTGCTCCTCGACGACCGGGATGCGTTCCTCCTCGCCGGCGTTGACGTCGCGCATTCCCTGGGCCGCCGCACCCAACCCGCTGCCGGCTCCGCTGCCGACGCCTGTCCCGGCGGTGCCTGCGCCGAGGCCCGCGTCGCCCGTCATGTCGGTCGTGGTCCGCTGGGTGTCGGCACCGCTGAGCCCGGTCGAGCCGGTGAGGCCGGCCCCCGCCATGGTGCCGGTCATCGTGCCGGAGGCGGTGCCGCGGTAGCGGGTGCGCTCCTCCAGGGCGCGGGTCTCGTCATAGTCCTCGCCCATGCCGTCGTAGCCGGTCCAGCCGGTGGAGCGGTAGGAGTCGCCGCGCTCGCGGATGTCGACCGGGCTGTGACGCTCGATCACCGCCAGCGCCTCGTCGCAGCGGGCATCCTCCACCCGGCCGATCACCAGCACGCCGCCGCGCCGCACGCCCTCGGCGAAGATCTCGGCATCGCCCTTCGGCACGCCCAGCCGCTGCAGCGCATCGACCCGCGTGCCGCGGCCATGCAGGCTGGTCCCGCCCAGCGCCGACGCGTGGCGCCAGCCCCCGCCATCGGCGGCGCCGCCGCCGACGCCGCCGTCTACGCCATCATGGGCGGTGGAGAGGGCGGCGTTCTCGGCGCCCATCATGGTGAAGTCGTTGCGCAGCCCGGCGGACTGCAACTCGGTCAGCACCTGCCGGGCGCCGGACAGATCGTCATACAGCGCGACGATGGTCTTGGCGGAGGTCTGGGCTTGCATGAGCGGTCACTCCTGCTCTCGGAAAGGGGGGTTGGTCTGGGACTCGTCCGGCGTCCTACCGTCGTGCCGCGTCACCACGGCCTCCTCGGAGCGCAGCGTCTCGGCGATCCGTTCGGTCCGGCGCTCGGTCCTCTTGCGGACATGCAGTTCTTCCCGAAGGACCAGCCGCTTGGTGACGACCAGCTCCTCCTCCAGGATCGGGATGATCAGGGTGTCGCCGTCCTGGCGCGGGGCCGGCGCCACCTCGACCGGCCGGTTGACCGGAACGCGGACCACCTCCACGCTCTCGCGGTCGAGGTCGAGGTCCACCTGCTCCCGACGCTCGTGGACGATGGTGGCGATGCTGACGGAGCCGCGCTCCACCGGCCGCTTGCCGACGGACAGCGCCTCCTCATGCAAGACGATCCGGCGTTCCTCCGGATCCCGGCCGGAAGTCATGGCGATGCCGCGCGCTCAGAAGATCAGGTAAAGCGCGACGATCACCACCAGCGCGATCAGCGCGATGATCCACCAGCTCATATGCCCGGCAGCGCCAGTCCGGCCGGTCGTGTCGTTGTCGTAAACGCCGACTTTGCGAGGATCTTCGGCCATCGCTGCGGTCCTTTTCATTGCGGTGGTTTGGGTGTCCCACTGCAACAGGAACCAGCCGGCGGCGTTCCGATCCTTCGAGACTAAATGAGTCCGGCCGACCAGACGGGCAGGGCGGCGGCCTTCGCCGGCTCGTCGATCGCCTCCGCCAGCGCCTCTCCCAGCGCCGCGGCGAACTTGAAGCCATGGCCGGAACAGGGGCTCATCAGCCAGCTCCGCCCGGTCAGCGGCTCGATCACGAACCGCTCGTCGGCCGTGACGGTGTAGAAGCAGGTGGCGGCATTGGCCAGCGTGTAGCGGTGTCCGTCCGCCAGCACCCGCCGGGCGGTATCCAGCACGGCCACCGCCTCCTCCGGATCGGGATCGCGGTCGGCATCGGGATCGCCGCTGCGCGAGAAGCGGTGGTCGCCGGCCTTCAGCGTGGTGCCTGCCACCGGCGGCACGACATAGACGCCGCTCTCCCCGTCGGCGTCGATCAGCATCGGCGCGCGGCTCCAGGCGGCGCGCGTTCCCTCCGGCGCCGTCAGGTAGACGACGACCTGCCGCGACGGGACGAGGCGGCCCGTCGTCCGCGGCAGCAGCCGGTTGACCCAGGCGCCCGCCGCGATCACCAGCATGTCGGCGCCGATCACCCGCCGATCGGCCAGCGTCACTTCCGCCCGCTCCGGGTCGAGCGAGGCGACGGGGGTGCGGGCATGGACGGTGACCCCCAGGCTGTTGAGATGGTGCGACAGCAGCTCGACGATGCGGCCGGCCAGCAGCACGCCGCCGCTCTCCAGATACAGCCCCTCGGCCAGCGCGGAGGCGTCGACCAGCGGGAACTCCGCGGCGATCCCGGCCGGGGTCAGGCGGCGGACCGGATGGCCCAGCCCCTCCAGCACCGCGGCGCTGTCGGCCAGCCAGCGCCGCCCGTCCTCCGCCGCGGCGACGCAGAGCGTCCCGGTGGGGACCAGCAGCGTCTCCCCCAGATCCTGCCACAGCCGGTCCCAGGCCGCCGCCGCGGTCGCCGCCATGCGGGCATAGCCGGCGCGGTCGCCATAGGCGTGGCGGAACAGCCGGTGCTGGTCGACCGAGCTGCCGAAGGGGTTGGGCACATGGCCGCGATCGAAGACGGCGACCTTGTGGCCGCGCCGGGCCAGCGCCCAGGCGGTGGTCAGCCCCATGATGCCAGCGCCGACGACGGTGACGCGCATGGTGCCGGTCTCCCGCGCGGGTCAGCGGATCGAGTCGTTGTGCAGCACCATCTCCACCGCGAGCTGGGCGGCGCAGAGATCCTCCAGCGCGGTGCCGACCGACTTGAACAGGGTGATCTGGTCGTAATAGCGCCGGCCCGCCCGCTCGCCGCGGGTCAGGTCGTAGAGGTCGCCGGCGATGTCGTCGGGGGTCAGGAGGCCGGACTGCAGCGGCTGGACGATGTCGCCCGCCTCCTTGCACGCCCCCTCGCGGGTATCCACGAAGACGCGGGCACGGCGGATGCAGTCGTCGTCGGCCTCGCGCATCTCCGGCGTGAAGCCGCCGATGAGGTCGAGATGCTGGCCCGGCTGCAGCCATTCGCCCTTGATCAGGGGGTCCTTCGCCAGGGTGGCGCAGGAGATGACGTCGGCGCCGCGCACCGCCCCCTCCAGGTCGTCGGTCGCCTCCAGCTTGAACTTCGGCCGGTGGAAGCGCGAGACGATCTTCTTCGCCTTCTCGATGTTGCGGCCCCAGACCAGCACATGGTTGATCGGCAGCACGGTGGTGTAGGCCTCGATCAGCTCCGGCGACAGGGCGCCGGTGCCGACGACCAGCAGCCGGTGCGAGTCGGGCCGCGCCAGATAGGTCGCCGCCAGCGCCGAGGCGGCGGCGGTGCGCCGCTTGGTCAGCGCCTGCCCGTCCAACAGCGCCTGCGGAATGCCGGTCTTGCCATCCATCAGCAGATAGACGCCCTGCACCGCCGGCAGATCCTTCGCCCCGTTGTCGGGGAAGACCGTGACGATCTTCACGCCGATCGACTGGTTCACCTGCCAGGCCGGCATCAGAAGCAGCGTGGCGTCCTGCTCGCCGTAGGTCTCCACCGTGTGATGGTGGCGCACCGGCACCTTGATCTCGCTGCGGAAGCTCTGCCGCATGCGCTCGATCAGCATGCGGTGGTGCAGGACGGTCTTCAGCTCTGCCCCGGTGATGGTGCGCATGGAACGGCATCCGCGTTGCGGCCCGCCGCCAGGGACGGGCCGGTGGTCACGACACTGTCACGAGACTATAGGC
Organism: Azospirillum thermophilum; assembly: GCF_003130795.1. Classification (NCBI taxonomy): domain Bacteria; kingdom Pseudomonadati; phylum Pseudomonadota; class Alphaproteobacteria; order Rhodospirillales; family Azospirillaceae; genus Azospirillum; species Azospirillum thermophilum. The sequence continues at coordinate 523,713 of NZ_CP029353.1, read as the reverse complement.
AGACGAAGCTTCGGCCAACCATGCATATGCAACTATGGGCCCATGCAGGTGGGGCCGCCTTCCGCCCCGCAGGTCCGGCGTCCGGCCGCCGGCCGGGGCTCAGTGCAGCGTCGGCGCGCCGGAACCGGAGACCGTCGCCGGCAGCCCCGCACCGGAAACCGGGCCGGAGACCGGGCGCGACAGCTCGGCCAGCCGCTTCTCGGCGGCGGCGGCGCGGGCCTGCGCCTCCTTCACCTCGCGCTCCAGGAAGACGACACGGTCGCCCTCGCGCCGGGCGCGGCGGCGATGGCGGCGCTGGCTGTTCCAGGTGACGAAGCCGCCGGCCAGGAAGCCCACCGCCAGCGCCAGCAGGGCCGCCAGATAGAGCGGGGCGTCCAGCGTGAAGGGCAGCGGCCACAGCGACAGGGTGACCATGTCGCGGTTGGAGATGGCGAACAGCACCGCCACCAGGGCGACGGGGACGGTGATGATCCAGGTCAGATAGCGCAAGGGACGATTCCTTGAAAGGCGAGGCCTTGAAAGGCGGATGCAGGCATGACGGCCGGCCGGAGCCGATCGTGCCGGCTGGCAGCCTGCGGCGCCGCGGTCAATCGGTGTTCAGCCGCTCGCGAAGCTGCTTGCCGGTCTTGAAGAAAGGAATGGATTTCTCACCGACGTCAACCGATTCGCCGGTCCGCGGGTTGCGGCCCGTGCGCGCATCCCGCTTCTTGACGGAAAAGGCGCCGAACCCGCGAAGCTCCACCCGGTCGCCGCGGGCGAGCGCCTCTGTGATCTCGTCGAAGATCGTGCCGACGATCTTCTCGATGTCGCGCTGGTAGAGATGCGGATTGCGTTCGGCCAGGCGCTGGATCAGCTCCGACTTGGTCATGGCGTTGGACGGTCCCCCCTTGTCCCGCACCGGCGCGCTCGATGGGCGTGCCGTTTGGGGGGCAAGCGTGCCACCGGGGTCGGTCAACGTCAAGCTAAGCCGTTATGGTACAACCCCTTTCCCACCTTCTCCGGCCCGTCCGGAGGGGGCGGGGCCGCCGGCCGCCCTGCCACCGGCCCGATTTCGGGGTACCGCCCCGCTCGCGGTAAGGCTGCAGCCGCTCAGCGCAGCCCCATCCGGGTGCCTTCCAGGATGGCGTCCTCCAGCAGGGCGCTGCTGCGGTCGCAGCCGGTCAGGTCGGCCATGGTCAGGTCGCTGCCCTTCATGTTGGTCTGGGTCAGCGAGGCCCCGGCCAGCCGGGCGCGCACCAGCGAGGCGCGCATCACCTTGGCCCCGGCGCTGATCAGCAGCATGCCGAGGTTGGCGCCGTCCAGCCGGCTGTCGATCAGGATGGCGCGGTCCAGCTTCACCCCGCGCAGGTCGGCCCGCGTCAGGTCGGCGGAGCGCAGGTCGGCGCCGTCGAACTGGGCGGCCTGGAGCTGGGCCCCGGTCAGCCGGGCGTGGCGCAGCCGGGCGCCGCTGCCCTTGGCCAGCGTCAGGATCTTGCCCGACAGGTCGGCCCCCTCCAGGTTCAGCCCGCTGAGGTCGAGCTGGCTGCCCTGCTTGCCGCTGGTGCCGAGCCAGATCATGTGCTGCTTCAGCATCGTCTCGAGCTGGTCGCGCGGCAGGCCGGGCAGCTCCGCCGCCGCGTCCTCCTCCGGGGCGGCGGCGGGCGGCGCCTTGGGCAGGGCGGCGGCGGCCTCCGCCTCCTCGTCGGTGCGGATCGCCCGCGACAGCCGGCTCTCCTCCACCTGGGCGCCGTCCAGGATGGCGCCGCGCAGGTCCGACCCGTCGAGGTCGGCCCCCTGCAGGTCGGCGCCCGAGAAGTTGCAGTCGCGCAGGTCCGTGCGGTCCAGCCGCGCTCCGACGAGGCGGGAATTGGTGAAGTCGGCCGCCCGCGCGAAGCTGCCGGACAGCTTGGCCCGCGCCATGTCGGCGTTGGTCAGCCGCGCGGACGCCATGTCGGCCGGGCCGGGGTCGAAGCCGACCACCTTCAGCTCGCCGGCGCTGTTGCGGCTGACGACGCTGCCGTCGCGCAGGTCGACCTCCACCATCACCGCCCCGTCCAGCAGGGCGCCGCGCACGTTGGCTCCGCGCATGTCGGTGCGGTAGAGCCGCGCCTCCGACAGGTTGGCGCCGCGCAGGTCGGCGCCGTAGAGGTCGGCATGGTCGAGCGTCGCGCCGCGCAGGTCGGCGTCGCGCAGGATCGCACCGGACAGGTGGGCGCCCGTCAGGTTCCGCCCCGCCAGGGTCAGCCCCGACAGGTCGAAGAAAGGCAGGTTGGCGCGCGCGCCGTTGGGTCGCCCCTCGACGAATCGCAGGTGCCGCTCGCACACGCGGTCGAGCTGGTCCTGCGTCAGGCGGATGCGGGATTTGCCGTCGTGCGCCATGGCCCTCCTTAAGCGAACAGCGCGTCGATGTCAGCTTGGGAGATTCCCCCACCCCCGGCATCGGAGGGCGGAGGCGGCGGAGGCGCCGGCTTCGGCGGCGGCGGCGGCGGAGGAGGAGGAGCCGGCGGGGGCGGCGGCGGCGGGGTTTCCGGCCGGGCGGCCACCGGCTCGGCCCGCTGCTGCACCTCCGGCACGCTGTCGAACAGGGCGTCGATGGCGTCCTGGCTGACCTCCGGCCCGCCGAGCTGCGGCCCGTTCAGCAGATGCGCGTCGGGGCGGGTGTCGCCCAGCTTGCGGTGCGAGGCGGTCTCCGCCGGAGCGGCGGCCGGAGCGACCGACAGCCGGTCGACGCCCCAGATCTCGATCATCGTGTTCACGCGCTCTTCGATGTAGCGCAGCGTGTTGACGACCTTGGTGGTGCGCTGGCCGGTGATGTCCTGGAAGGAGCAGGCGGTCATGATCTCGATGCACCACGCCTCGATGGCGTCGATCCGCTCCGCCAGGTCGGCGTCGTCGCGGGGCATCGACATGGTGATTTCCTGTATCTTCTCGGTCGCGTTCAGGATGTCGGTGGTGGCGCGCTCGGTCGCCGCGACGATCTCGTCCAGTTCGCCGGTCGCCGCCTCGATGCGGTTGGAGCCGGTGTCGGCGGCCCGCAGCGAGGCGATGTCGCTGCGCGTCTCCTGCACGACCTGGGTGATGGCGCTCAACTCGCGCTGCAGCAGTTCGCCGGGGGCGCCGGCCGCGGCGGTGAGGCCGACGGCGGGGCCGGCGCCCTGCAGGCGCGACACCTGCTGCTCCAGCAACCCGACCAGCCGGTTGAAGTCGTCGGCGGCCACCACGCGGGTGCGGCGGTCGCGCATGCGCAGGAAGGCGCGGCCGCGTGCCGTCTGCGACAGCGCCTCTTCCATCTGCAGGTAGTCCTGCTCGCTCAGCTCGAGGAGCGCCCCGTCGTTCATGCTCGTCCGCCTGTCCGCACCACAGCTTGCCCTTTGGGTCATGCAGACCATACTGACGGCTGAACCGCTGGTCAAAGCCGGGCACACGCAGAGCCGTCTGTACCACCGAAAAGGTTTACCAGTCCTTTGCAATTGCTGCGGCGGATCGCCCCTCCGGAAAGACGGCGCCAAAAAAGCCGGCGGGACGGCACGACGGTAACCGGACTCTTGCTGCGGGCTTGAACCGGCAGGATATTTCGACCAGATCTGCCCGGCTCAAGACGGGCCTGCTGACGGAGGAGAGACATCATGACGGCGACGGCGCGGCGCAAGACGGCACGGCTGATGGCGGTGGGCCTCGCCGCGATTGTGGGAACCGGCGTGGTCCTGGCCCCCCCGCCCGCCCCGGCCGCCCTGCCGGCCGGCGTCACCGGGGTCAACACCATCTCCCCCATGCTGGAGGCCGTGACCCCGGCGGTCGTCAACATCTCCGTCCTGTCGCGGGCGCCCCAGGCGGAGAACCCGCTGCTGCGCGATCCCTTCTTCCGCCGCTTCTTCAACCTGCCCGACGAGATGCCGCAGGGCCGGCCGCAGGTCAGCGCCGGGTCGGGCGTCATCGTCGACGCCGCCAACGGCTACGTCATCACCAACAACCACGTGGTGGAGAACGCGCAGGAGATCGCGGTCACGCTGAAGGACCGCCGCCGGCTGCGCGCCAAGCTGATCGGCCGCGACGCCGCCACCGACATCGCCCTGCTGAAGATCGAGGCGAAGGGGCTGACGGCCCTGCCTCTCGGCGATTCCGACCGGCTGAAGGTCGGCGACTTCGTGGTCGCCATCGGCAACCCGTTCGGGCTGGGGCAGACCGTCACCTCCGGCATCATCTCGGCCCTCGGGCGCAGCGGGCTGAAGGTCGAGGGCTACGAGGACTTCATCCAGACCGACGCCTCGATCAATCCCGGCAACTCCGGCGGCGCGCTGGTCAACTTCAACGGCGAGCTGATCGGCATCAACACCGCCATCATCGGGCCGGCCGGCGGTTCGGTCGGCATCGGCTTCGCGGTGCCGGTCTCCATCGTCCGCTCGGTCATGGAGCAGCTCCGCGAATACGGCGAGGTGCGGCGCGGCCGTCTCGGCGTCGCCATCCAGGACCTGACCCCGACCTCGCCGAGAGCCTGAGCCTCACCGGCGACGAGGGCGCCCTGATCGCCAAGGTCGAGGCCGGCTCGCCCGCCGACAAGGGCGGGCTGCGCAGCGGCGACGTGGTGGTCGCGGTGGCCGGGCGGCCGGTGCGCAGCGCCACCGACCTGCGCAACCGCATCGGCCTGCTGCGCGTCGGCACCCCGGTCGAGGTCACGGTGGTGCGCGGAGGCGCCCAGCGCAGCCTGACCCTCCGCACGGCCAAGTAGACGACCATCGTGATGGCCCGCCCCCGCACCGCCGCCCGGCTCCGCCCGCCCCCGCGATGAGCGCGGCCCAGCGCCAGCGCGAGATCGCCAAGCAGCTCATCCGCCTCGACACCCTGCTGAAGCAGGCGACGGAGCTGGGGGCGCAGGCGCGCGAGCGGGTCTCGGTCGGGGGCTGGGGCGCTACCGCCGCTTCACCCGCAAGGTGCGCGACTTCTTCGCCCTGGCCGCCGTCGCGCAGGAACGCATCGACGCGGCCCCGGAGGAGCTGGAGGATCTGGTCGGGCCGATGACCACCGCGCTCGACCGGCTGCACGCCCGCATGGTGGTGCTGTTCGTCGAGAGCAGCGCCGCCTTCTTCACCGTCTTCGCCCGGGTGAAGGCCCTGCCCATCGGCACGCACGAGATCTGCGGGGTGGAGCTGCGCGGCGTGAAGGAGATCCGCAAGTTCCTCGACGACCCGCTCTACGAGGGGGAGCGCGGGCAGGCCCTGCGGGCGGAGGCCGACCGCATCGCCGGCCTGATCCGCGTGGTGATGGAGCGCATCCCGCCGCTGCCCGACTTCGGGGACTCGCCGAGCATCGGGCCGAAGGGCCTGGTCAACCAGCCGCTGAAGGAACCGGCCGCGGCCCCCAACGCGGTCGCGCGGCGGCCCCCGCCCGGCAGGCGCTTCCGCAGCAGCCGGCGCGGGTGCCGGAGGCGCGGCCCCTGACCCTCGACTCGCTCGGCGAGGACGAGGAGGGCTGAGCCGGCCCCCGATCCGGCTGCAGGATCAGCGCCGGCGCTTGCCGCCTTCGTCGGCGGTCAGGGCGCCCACCGCGGCGCCGGCCGCACCGCCCACCAGCCCGCCGACCACGGCGCTGCCGCCGGTGACGGCCCCGATGGCGGCACCGCCCGCGGCGCCGATGGCGCCGCCGGTCAGCGCCCGGTTCTCCCGATGGCTGAGGTTGGAGCAACCGCCGAGCAGGACGGTGCCCAGCAGCACCGCCGCGACCGCTGCCTTCGGGGCGGCCTTCGAAACCCGGATCATCATGATCGTCCCTACATCCTGTTCGTTCCGTCGCCGCCGGCCGGACCGGCCAACGGCCACGCTCATGATTACGAGACAAACATATAGGGGCGTGTGATTAATCCGTGGTAACGCACCGGGCGTATTCCCGGCCGCTGCCGCTCCGCCCGATTCCGGGCCCGGTTTTGAGCCCCATCGGGGAAAGCGGCCCGGCCGGGTCAGCGCTTGAGCTGCGGGTCCTCCCCCTTGGCGCGGCGCCGGCCCTCCTCCTCGGCGCGGCGAAGGTCCTCGCCCTCCGGCCCGTCCAGCGCCTCGCGGGCGCGGGCGGCGTCGCCCTGGACGTCGTGGTTGCGCACATGGTCCTGGACGCCGCTGCGGTAGCGGGCGTCGGCGGTCCGGTTGCCTTCGCCTTCGTTGAGCGGCTTGTCGGTATGCGGCTTGTCGGTATGCGGCTTGTCGGCGGTCATGACGGGATCCTCCGCTGCAGGGGCAGATTGCGGGCACGAAGAACAGCTCCATGCCGACTCCTAAACCCTGTCCGAAGCCCTGAGGTTTCCCGACCGGCGCCCGTCACCTCATCCGGCCACGGCAGCCGCCCCGGCGGCGATATTAGCCACACTCGGATCAGGTATTACCAGCTTCCGGATTAATATTTTAGTTTTGCGGGATTTTGCATCATAGACATGACGAAAACACATCCGTCCGGACTTTTCTTTTGCACATTAGCTTGAAATAAAGTGTGCCGACCGACAGTCCGCCCTCCCCCGCCCCGACCATGCCCCAGACCAACCGTCCCACCCCCGTCCTGACCCCCGCCCCCTGCCGACCGACCGACCGGCGGGAGCGGAGCGAGAGCTTCCCCACCTCCGGGGTCGCCACCGTCCCCTTCTTCGAGCGGACCACCGGGGCGCGGCCGGCCGCCAACCACTCCGATATCCGGCGTCCGGCAGCCCCGCAGGCGGCGAGCGCCCCGGCACCGCAGGCCGCGCGGCTGGGACAGGTCATCCACATGGCGTCCACCGGCGTGTGGGCGGTGAAGCATGATGGCCGGCTGGCGGAGATCGACGGCCGCAACTGCTGGGACAGCCGTGAGGCGCTGACCGCCGCGGCGGAGCGTGCCGGCATCGCCCTGTCCAGCATCGCGATCGAGACCGGCTCGCTTCCCTGACCACCCCGGGACGCCCTGCTCTTCGGAGAGGCCCCCCACCCTCCAATGGACCCTTGCGACCGTCCGTCGCGTTGCCCACCATGGCAAGACGTGAGTCACTCCGCGGCAGGAATGGCAGGCGACTGCCTTGAAATTCCCCGGCGCGGGCATGTCGATGGACGGATCATGGAAGAAATCGATCGTAGACGAACGCTCGACTATTTCGAACGGCTGGGCCAGACCCGGGTGCGGCTTTACACGGCCATCGACTGCGACCGCTTCCTCGGCGACTGGCAGGTCCGGGAACTGGCGGACGAATGGCTGGCCGGCAAGCAGACGGAAGACCGCGCGCAGCCGCCGCTCTGGCGGCGCCTGCTCGGCGACCGCCAGGGCTGAGGGGGCCGCCGCCGAGGGGCAGCCGGGGCCGGGGGAGAGGCGCGGGCCGCCCGCCGACCCGAAGGCCGGCCGCTGCCCGTCCCCGCCCCGTCCTCCCCTGCGATCAGCGCTGTTCGGGGAACAGCGTCAACAGCCCGGCGCGCGAGGCCGGGCACAGGCCGCGCTCGGTGATCAGGCCGGTGACCAGCCGCGCCGGCGTCACGTCGAAGGCATAGTTGGCGACCGGGCTGCCGTCCGGCGTGATCCGCACCGTCTCGACCCGCCCGTCGGCGGTACGGCCGGTCATCTCGCTGACCTCGCGGCCGTCGCGCTGTTCGATCGGGATGTCGCGCACCCCGTCCTCGATCCCCCAGTCGATGGTCGGCGAGGGCAGCGCCACGTAGAAGGGCACGCCGTTGTCGTGGGCGGCCAGCGCCTTCAGGTAGGTGCCGATCTTGTTGCAGACGTCGCCGCCGGCCGTGGTGCGGTCGGTGCCGACGATGCACAGGTCCACCATGCCGTGCTGCATCAGGTGGCCGCCGACATTGTCGGCGACGACGGTGTGCGGCACGCCGTGATGGTTCAGCTCCCAGGCGGTCAGGCTGGCGCCCTGGTTGCGCGGACGCGTCTCGTCCACCCAGACATGCAGGCGGATGCCCTCCTCGAAGGCGACGTAGATCGGGGCGAGCGCCGTGCCCCAGTCCACGGTGGCAAGCCAGCCGGCGTTGCAGTGGGTCAGCACGTTGACCGGCTCGTCCGGCCCCTTCTCCGCCGCCGCGGCGCGGATCAGGGCGGCGCCATGCTCGCCGATCGCCTGGTTGATCGCGACGTCCTCGTCGGCGATCAGGTCGGCCTCGATCAGCGCCGCCTCGGCACGGGCGGCCGGCGGCAGCGGCGCCAGCTTCGCCCGCACGCGGTCGAGCGCCCAGCGCAGATTGATCGCCGTCGGACGGGTAGCGAGCAGGGTGGCATGGGCCCGCTCCAGAGCGGCATCGCCCGCATCGGCCCGCATCGCCAGCGCCATGCCATAGGCGGCGGTGGCGCCGATCAGCGGAGCGCCGCGCACCAGCATGGCGCGGATGGCGTGCGCGGCCTCGTCCAGCGTCGTCAGCGACACCACCGCGAAGTCGTGCGGCAGCCGCGTCTGGTCGATGATCGAAACCGAACGCCCGTCCTCGGCCGGCCAGATTGTCCGATAGGCGGCTCCGTCGATTTTCATAAGGCCTCCCCCACCCGCATCATGTCTTTATCGGCAATCCACAATAGGCGGTGGCGCCTGGCTATTCAACGCACGTAGCTTCCCTGCAACCAATTCGCACCGACGACTGTTCCTTCGCCGGCCCCCGTTTTCCGGCGCACCCGCTTCCCGACCCCAACCACGACATGCCCTTGCGCTCGCTCCGCTCCCATCCTTCGATGCTGTACCGGATGCCCGGCACCGCCCTGATCCTGCTCGCCTGCACCGCCGCCGTGCTGGTGACGGTGGCGCTGTCCGCCGTCTTCGTCTGGCGCGCCCGGGTCGACGCGGTGGAGCAGGCGAGAGCCGTCGCCGGCAACGTCAGCCTCCTGGTGGCCGAGCATGCCGCCCGCCTCGTCGAGTCGACCGCCGTGGTGACCGGGCAGGCGGCGGCGCTGGCCGGCCCGCCCGACGCCCCGCTGCCCGCCGATGCGCAGACCGCGCGGCAGCTCGCCGTGCTCGCCGGCCCGGTGTCCCACATCGCGGCCATCGAGCTGCGCGACGCCGAGGGGCGCACCCTGCTGTCGAGCCGCGTCCATCCGGTCCCGCCGGCGCAGGGCGCCGCCGTGCCGGTCGCCGACCTGCCGGAGCTGGCGCTGGTTCCCGGCCGCGTCGCCAACCAGCCGGCGGTGGTGATGAAGCGGACCCTGCCCGGCCCGGCCGGCGCCCCGCGCGGCAGCATCGTCGTCGGGCTGAACCCCGACCAGCTCCGTCACGTCCTGCGCGGGCTGGAGGTCGGCTACGGCCACACCATCACGCTGCGCGCCGCCGACGGCAGCGTGCTGATCCGCGATCCCGAGGGCACGGGAACCGGCGGCAACCCGCCGCTGCCCACCGACATCGCGGTGCAGCGCCGGGTGGACGGCAACGGCCTGACCGCCGAGGTGGTGATCGCCACCTCCAGCATCCTCAAGCACTGGCGGGACGAGCTGTGGACCTATGTCGCCTTCGCGCTGGCCGCGGTGGCGACCGTGCTGGCGGTCGGCGCCCTCGCCATCCAGCGCGCGCGGCGCGAACGGCAGGCGGAGGACGCCCTGCAGCATGCCTACGACACGCTGGAGGAGCATGTCCGCACCCGCACGACCGAGCTGGAGTCGGCCAATGCCCGCCTGGAAAACGCCCTGACCGACAAGGAGGTGCTGCTGAAGGAGGTCCAGCACCGGGTGAAGAACAACCTTCAGGTCATCTGCAGCCTCTTGCGCCTGCAGGCCGCCCGGATCGACGACAAGGCCCGCCGCGGCTTCGACGAGAGCCTGCGCCGCATCCAGACGCTGAGCCTGCTGCACGAGCTGATCTACCGGTCCGACCAGCCCGGCCGGATCAACATCGCGGACTTCTTCCGCCAGCTCTGCGACGGGCTCGCCCGGTCGGAGAATCCCACCGGCGCCCGGCTGGTGGTGGAGGCGGAGGACTGGACGGTGGACGTGGACCAGGCGACGCCGCTCGCCCTGATCGCCAGCGAGCTGGTGTCGAACGCCCTGCTGCACGCCTTCCCCTCCGGCCATCCCGGCACGGTCACGGTCGGGCTCGGCCCAATCGGAGGTGGGCCGATCGGTGGGGGCCAGATCGACGGGGGCATGCGCCTGACGATCCGCGACGACGGCGTCGGCCTTCCCCCCGACATGCCGCCCCGGCCGGCAAGCGCAGCGGCGGCAACGGGCTGGGCCTCGTCCTGGTGCAGGCCCTGGCCCATCAGGCCGGCGGCTCGCTGTCCATCGACCGCAGCGGCGGTGCCGCCTTCACCCTGACCATCCCCTCCCAGGCCAGCCGCCGCTCCAAGGCGGCCTGATCCGTCCCGCGCCCCGATACGCCCTACGACTCCGTTCCCGCTTTGCCAAAGCGGCAACTCTATGATTCCCTTAGCGCCTGACTCTGTCCGTCCAGCAAGCAGGCACCCGCCGTGGCCTCAGCCAGCCCTTCCCGCTCCCCCGGTCCCGCTCGCGGTTACACCACGCGACGCGCCGACTCGCCGGGCTCGCCGCGACGATCGTCTTCACCGTCCTCGGGCTTCTGCTCGTCACCTTCCTGATCGGCCGGGTGGTGCCCATCGACCCGGTACTGGCGATGGTCGGCGACCGCGCCAGCGCCGAAACCTATGCCCGCGTCCGCCAGGAGATGGGGCTGGACCTGCCGCTCTGGCAGCAGTTCCTGCGCTATGTCTGGTCGGTGATGCAGGGCGACCTCGGCGAATCGGTGCTGACCTCCCGCCCGGTGCTGGAGGATGTCGCCCGCGTCTTCCCCGCGACGCTGGAACTCGCCACCTGCGGCGTTCTGCTCGGCGTTCTCCTCGGTGTCCCGGCGGGAGTGCTGGCGGCGGTCAACCGCGGGCGCTGGCCTGACCATGTGATCCGGCTGCTCGGCCTGCTCGGCCATTCGGTGCCGATCTTCTGGCTCGGGCTGATGGCGCTGCTGCTGTTCTACGCCCGGCTCGACATCGCTCCCGGCCCCGGCCGGGTCGACGTCTTCTACGAGGGCATGGTGGAGCCGGTGACCGGCATCATCACGCTGGACGCCCTGATGGCCGGAGAGACCGACATCTTCTGGAACGCCCTGCACCACCTCGTGCTGCCGGCCGGGGTGCTGGGGCTCTACAGCGTCGCCTACATCGCACGCATGACGCGCAGCTTCATGCTCGACCAGCTCCGCCAGGAATACATCACCACCGCGCGGGTGAAGGGGCTGTCGGAGTCGCGGGTGATCTGGCGCCACGCCATGGGCAACATCGCGATTCCCCTGCTGACGGTGGTGGCGCTGTCCTACGCCACGCTGCTGGAGGGCTCGGTGCTGACCGAGACGGTCTTCGCCTGGCCGGGGCTGGGGCTCTACATCACCAACTCGCTGCTCAGCGCCGACATGAACGCGGTGCTGGGCGGCACGCTGCTGGTCGGGCTGGTCTTCATCGCGCTGAACCTGGTGACCGACCTGCTCTACCGCCTGCTGGACCCGAGGTCGCGATGACCGACACGACGACCCAGGCCGCCGGCTGGCGCGCCTGGCTGACCACCGAGACGCCGCACTCCCGCCTGCAGGCCCGCATGGGCCGGCTGTGGCACGGCTGGCTGGCCTTCCGCCGCAACGGGCTGGCCATGGCGGGTCTGGCCATCGTGCTGGCGCTGCTGCTGGTGGCGGCGCTGGCCCCGCTGCTGGCGCCCTACCATCCCTACACGCAGGATCTGGCGAACCGTCTGGCGCCGCCGGGTCCGCTGCACTGGCTCGGCACCGACGCCTTCGGGCGGGACATCCTGTCGCGGCTGATCCACGGCACGCGGCTGACGCTGATGGTGGTGGTGCTGGTGGCGCTGACCGCCCCGGTGATCGGCCTCGCCATCGGGACGGTGGCCGGCTATCTCGGCGGCTGGGTCGATGCCGTGCTGATGCGCATCACCGACATCGCGCTGGCCTTCCCCAAGCTGATCCTGGCGCTGGCCTTCGTCTCGGCGCTCGGGCCGGGGATCGAGAACGCCATCATCGCCATCGCCATCACCTCCTGGCCGGCCTATGCCCGCATCGCGCGGGCGGAGACGCTGACCATCCGGCGCAGCGACTACATCAGCGCCGTCCGCCTGCAGGGGGCGTCGCGGCCGCGCATCATCCTCGGCCATGTCGTGCCGCTCTGCACCGCCTCGCTGATCGTGCGGACGACGCTGGACATGGCGGGCGTCATCCTGACCGCGGCGGGGCTGGGCTTCCTCGGGCTCGGCGCCCAGCCGCCGCTGCCGGAATGGGGGGCGATGATCGCCGCCGGCCGCCACAACGTGCTGGAGCAGTGGTGGGTCGCCGCCATGCCGGGCATGGCGATCCTGGTCGTCAGCCTCGGCTTCAACCTGCTGGGCGACGGCCTGCGCGACGTGCTGGACCCGAAGGGGGACTGAAGGCGATGAGCGACATTTCCCCCACCTCGCCCCCCGCCGGGCTTTCCTCCGGGCCGGGCGCGGAGCCGCCGGAGCCGCTGCTGGAGGTGCGCAACCTGCGCGTCTCCTTCCCCACCCGCACGGGCGTGACCCAGGCGGTGCGCGGCGTCTCCTTCACCGTCGGGCGGGAGAAGCTGGGCATCGTCGGCGAATCGGGATCGGGCAAGTCGATGACCGGGCGCTCCATCCTGCGGCTGGTGCCGCGGCCGGGGCAGGTCACCGCCGACCGGCTGTCCTTCCTGGGCGAGGACCTGCTGACCGCGTCGGAGAAACGGCTGCGCGACATCCGCGGCCGGCGCGTCTCCATGGTCATGCAGGACCCGAAATTCTCGCTCAACCCGGTGATGACGGTCGGCCGCCAGATCGCCGAGGCCTACCGCGTCCACAGCGACGCCGACGCCGCCGAGGCGAAGCGCCGCACGCTGGAGATGCTGGAGGCCGTGCGCATCCGCGATCCGGAACGGGTCTGGGGCCTCTACCCGCACGAGGTGTCGGGCGGCATGGGCCAGCGCATCATGATCGCCATGATGCTGATCCCCAACCCCGACCTGCTGATCGCCGACGAGCCGACCTCGGCGCTGGACGTCACGGTGCAGATGCAGGTGCTGGCGATCCTCGACGACCTCTGCAGCTCGCGCGGCATGGGGATGGTCTTCATCAGCCACGACCTGAACCTCGTCGCCTCCTTCTGCGACCGCGTGCTGATCATGTATGCCGGCCGGGTGGTGGAGAGCTGCCGCGCGTCGGAACTGCACATGGCCCAGCACCCCTACACCCGCGGCCTGCTGGCGAGCCTGCCGCGGCTCGACGATGACCGGACGGAACTGCCGGTGCTGACCCGCGATCCGTCATGGGCGGAGGAGGACCGATGACCGGACGCGACATGATCGAGGTCGAGGACCTGCGGGTCACCTTCTCCAACGGGGCCGAGATGGTCACCGCCGTCAGCGGCGTCGGCTTCACCGTGCGCGAGGGGGAGAGCTTCGGGCTGGTCGGCGAGTCGGGCTCCGGCAAGACCACCGTGCTGCGCACCATCACCGGCCTCAACGACCATTGGAGCGGCCGCATCGCCGTCGCCGGCCGCCAGCTCGGCCCGCACCGCGACAAGCCTTTCTACAAGTCCTGCCAGATGGTCTTCCAGGACCCCTACGGCTCGCTCCACCCCCGCCACAGCGTGGACCGCATCCTGGCGGAACCGGTGGCCATCCACCGGCTGGGCGACGCCGACCGCCGCATCGACCGGGTGCTGCGCGAGGTGGGGCTGGGGCCGTCCTTCCGCTTCCGCTACCCGCACCAGCTCTCCGGCGGCCAGCGCCAGCGCGTCGCCATCGCGCGCGCCCTGATCCTGGAGCCGCGCGTGCTGCTGCTCGACGAGCCGACCTCGGCGCTCGACGTGTCGGTGCAGGCGGAGATCCTGAACCTGCTGAAGCGGCTGCGGGCCGAGCATGGCCTGACCTACATCCTGGTCAGCCACAACCTCGCGGTGGTGGGGGTGCTGTGCGACCGGCTGGCGGTGATGAACCGCGGCCGGATCGTCGAGGAGATGGACATCGCCCGGCTCCACCGCGGCGAGGCGCGCGAGGGCTACACCCGCCAGCTCCTGCGCGCCAGCCAGGGCTACGACCGCGCCGCCGCCGCCGCCTTCCGGGACTATGCCTGAGCCGGCCCGCCCAGCCGCACCACGCAGAGCTTGTCCTCCGCCCCCTTGGCGGCGGCCTTGTTGGCGGCGATGGCGGCGTTGATGGCGTCCGGGGTCAGCTCGTGGTCGCCGGGCGGGATCGTCACCACCACGCCGCTCGCCGACAACAGCGGGAAGCTGCGGTCGTTGCCGTAGCGGTCCTTGGCGACGAAGCGGCCGGTCTGCCGGGTCTGCGGGTCGTAGAGGCTCTCGGCGTCGGAGCGGAACAGGGCGAGCAGCTCGGCCAGCCGGGCCAGCGTCTCCCCCTCGCCGGCCCCGCTGACGCCGAGGAAGAAGTCGTCGCCGCCGATATGGCCGGCGAAGGCGTCGGTGCCGCCGGCCCAGCTCTTCAGCCGCTCGCTGAACATCAGGATGGCGCGGTCGCCCTGGCGGAAGCCGAAATTGTCGTTGAAGGGCTTGAAGTTGTCGAAGTCGAGATAGGCCAGCACATGGCCACGCCCGCGGTCGGCCAGCGCCCCGTCGATGTGGCGGACGATGGCGGCGTTGCCCGGCAGCCGGGTCAGCGGGTTCTGGTCCGTCGCCATGGCGAGGTTGCGCTCGTGCACCAGCCGGATCAGCGCGCCGGAGGAGAGCACGCCGACATATTCCCCACCCTCGACGATGATGATGCCGTCGCTCGCCGCCTCGGTCGAGAAGGCCTCGATCACCCGGTTCAGCGGCGTGGCGATGTCGCAGACCGGGCTCTTGATGACCAGCGCATCCAGCGTGTCGCCCAGCCCGCGGTTGCGCAGGAGTTCGCCGCCGAAGCGCGAGTAGACGAAGCGCTTCAGGTCGCGCTCGCGGATCAGCCCCAGCGGCCGGTCGTGGTCGTCCACGATGGGCACGATGGGCGGCGCCGTGTTGCCCTTGAAATAGTCGAGCAGGTCGGTCTTGCGCGAGCTGACGCGCAGCGTCGGCAGCCGCTCGATCACCTCCGACAGGCGGCGGTGCGAGTCGCTGGGCTGGCGGCGGTCGCGGCGGTTGAGCTCGTCGACGATGGCGAACTGGCCGGGAAGCTCGGTCAGGTCGGTGCGCGGCCGGGCGATCAGGTAGCCCTGCGCGAAGTCGCAGCCGAGGTCGCGGACGACGTAGAACTCGGTCTCCGTCTCCACCCCCTCCGCGATGATCTGGACGCCCAGCGCATGGGCGTAGCCGACCAGCAGGCTGGCGATGGCCCGCTTGCGCGTATCGCGGTCGATGCCCGAGACGAAATAGCGGTCGAGCTTCACATAGTCCGGCTTCGCCTCGTAGAGCAGCCGCAGCCCGGCATGGCCGACCCCGAAATCGTCCAGCGCGATGCCGACCCCGGCGCGGCGGTAGCGCTCCACCATGCGCTCCACCCCCTCGTCGCCGACCACCTCCTGCCGCTCGGAGATCTCCAGCGTCAGTCCCGGCGGCGGCTTCGCCCCGCCGTCGGCCGCCAGCCAGGGCGATCCCGGCAGCCCGACCAGCCGGGCGTCCAGGTTCAGGAACAGCTTGGCGTCGCGCCAGCCGGGCAGCGCCCGGTAGGCCGCCACCGCCTTGGCATGCAGCGCCGACTCGACGCGGTCCAGCGCCCCCGCCTTGGCCGCGGAGTCGAGCAGGTGGTGCGCATGGGCGAAGGGCGTGCGCTCGAAGCCGCGCAGCAGCGCCTCATAGCCGTGGCAGCGCCCGCTGCGGAGCTGGACGATGGGCTGGAAGGCGTAGGCGAGCGGGGTCACCGCCGCGTCCCACGGGTCGCCGCCCCGGCCGACCGGTGCCGATGGCCCCTGCGGGACGCGCGGCCGGACGCTCATCACCCGATCCTTCGTCAGCCAGTCCATGATCCGTTTCCTGCCGGGGGCACGCCGGTCTTCCGGGTTCGCGCGCCATAGGATGTCGCGGTGCTCTTCGACAACCGGCAGGTTTAGCAGCTCTGTTTTTCGGTTTCGTGACTCCCGCCACCACTTTTTCGCAGGTCGGGATTTTGCCCGCGCACGGCCGGGCCGGACTGCGCTATAGGAGCCCGCTCGGGCAGGACGGAAGCCTCTTCGGGAGCGGTGGGATGAAGGTCGGCATCGACATGGGACGGACGACGGCGGGCACGCCGGCGACGATCGACCTGGAGGAGCTGCTGGCGACGCGCCTGCTGGTTCAGGGCAACTCCGGCTCGGGCAAGTCGCACCTGCTGCGCCGGCTGATCGAGCAGAGCGCCGCCTGGGTGCAGCAGGCGGTGATCGATCCGGAGGGCGACTTCGTCACGCTGGCCGAGCGGTTCGGCCATGTGGTGGTCGAGGCCGACGAGCATACCGAGCCGGCGCTCCAGTCCATCGCCGCCCGCGTGCGGCAGCACCGCGTCTCCGTCGTCCTGAACCTGGAGGGGCTGGACACCGAGATGCAGATGCGGGCGACCGCCGCCTTCCTCGGCGGGCTGTTCGACGCCGACCGTGACTTCTGGTACCCGATGCTGGTGGTGGTGGACGAGGCGCAGCTCTTCGCGCCGTCGGCCGCCGGCGAGGTGTCGGACGAGGCGCGCAAGGTCTCGCTCGGCGCCATGACCAACCTGATGTGCCGCGGACGCAAGCGCGGCCTCGCCGGGGTCATCGCCACCCAGCGCCTCGCCAAGCTCGCCAAGAACGTCGCGGCGGAGGCCTCCAACTTCCTGATGGGGCGCACCTTCCTCGACATCGACATGGCGCGCGCCGCCGACCTGCTGGGCATGGAGCGCCGGCAGGCGGAGATGTTCCGCGACCTGGAGCGCGGCCACTTCATCGCGCTCGGCCCGGCCATGTCGCGCCGGCCGCTGCCGGTGCGCATCGGCGAGGTGGAGACGCAGGGCCGCGCCGGCAGCCCGAAGCTGATGCCGCTGCCCGCCACGCCGGTGGAGGACGCCCGCGACCTGATCTTCACCGCGACGGAGCCGGAGCCGCCGCGCTATCCCGTCCGCCGCCCCTCGGCCAGCGCCAGCGCCGATTTGATGGCCCGCCTCGCCGCCGGGCGCGCTGCCCCGCCACCACCGGCCGCGGTCGACGAGGACGCCCCGCCCGCCCCGCCGCCCGAGCCGGAGGAGACGCCCGAACAGGCGGCCGAACGCGAGGCCCGCTACGAGGCGGTGCTGCGCGAGGTGCTGGCCGACCCGGAGGCGCCCTACCGCTCGCTCGCCGTGCTCTACCAGGATTTCCTGGTGCGCTGCCGCGGCCATGGGGTGGAGGGCGACCGGCTCGCCCTGCCCGCCTTCCGCCGCAGGCTGACCGCCGCCCGCGCCGGCGCCGGCATGACCGGGGATCCCGCCTGGGAGCGGGCGACCGCCGCCGCCGCCGCCCTGGAGGAGGACATCCAGCCGGTCTTCCTGCTGCTGGCCCGCGCGGCGCTGGACCATGCCCCCTGCCCGTCCGACCCCGAGGTCGCCCGCGCCTGCGGCAGCCGCTCGCCGGGCCGGGCGCGCCGCCTGCTCACCTACATGGAGCAGCGCGGCCACATCGTCACGCGCAACGGGCTGGGCAACACCCGCAGCATCGCGCTGCCGGCGCTGGGCTGGGAGACGGCGCTCGGCGACCCCAACGCGGAGGCGCCCGCCGACGGCCCCGCCGGTCCGGCCAGGGCCGGCGACCTCCCCGGCGGGGCGTAGGCCCCCTCAGCTCCCGGTGGTGGGGGAGGCGGAAACCGGCTTGCCGGCGACGCCCAGGCTGGCGGTGAAGTCGCGCACGCCGGGGACGGCGGCCATGTGGCTGTCCTTGACGTAGAGGATCTGCTTCGCCCCCAGCCGGTACTCGGTCAGCGTGATGCCCTTGTCGCGGCAGCGCTTGGCCTCCTCCGGCCGGATCGGCCGGTCCGACGCCACCATGTCCGGATGCTCGATCCCGACACCGGCGCAGAAGCTGCGGAAGCCCGCGGCCGTCCCCTGCGCCGCCAGGCGCGGCCTGGTGTCCGGCCCGCCGCCGAACTTCGCCGCGGCGCTCTGCACCGTGCCGGTCAGCGCCGGGCTGCCGACGATCCAGATGCCCCGCTCCTCCGGCGGCGGCGGGGGCGGCGGCGTCAGGGCCGCCTGCTGCGGGGGCGGCTGGGTCCCGGGGAACTGGCACCCGGCGACCAGCAGCAGCGAAAGGAGGGCTCCGGCAACCTTGCCCGTGGTCGTCATCACTGTGGTGTTCATCGTCATCTCCGCGGCTGATGTCCCGATCTTGCGGCAGGGGCGTCTTACCGATACGCTTCGATGATCGACAGGCCGCTTTTGATCATAGATCGGAATAGACATGAGCCTCCCCGATCTCGACATTGACGCGCTGCGCGCATTCGTGACCGTGGCGGATGCCGGCGGCTTCACCGCGGCCGCGGAACGGCTGGGCCGCACCCAGTCGGCGATCAGCGTGAAGATCAAGCGGCTGGAGGATGCGCTGGGCCGCCGCGTTTTCGAACGCACCAGCCGCAGCTTCGCCGTCACCCGCGACGGGGAGCTTCTGCTGGGCTACGCCCGCCGCCTGCTGGAACTGAACGACGAGACGGTGCGCCGCTTCGCCGAGCCGGCGGCCGAGGGGGACCTGCGACTGGGGGTGGCGGAGTATTTCGTGCCGCAGCATCTGGCGACCGTGCTCGGCCGCTTCGCCAAGGTCTACCCGCGGGTGAACGTCGAGGTGCAGGTGGGGATGAGCAGCGAGATGGTCGCGGCCCTCGACGCCGGCGACCTCGACCTCGTCATCGCCAAGCGGGAGAACGGCGAGCGGCGCGGCCGCATGATCTGGCGGGATCCGCTGCGCTGGGCCGCGCCCGTTTCCTTCACCCTGCCCGACCCGTCGCTGCCGGTGCCGCTCTGCGCGCTGCGGGCGCCCTGCATGTTCCGCGGCCTCGCCATCAAGGCGCTGGCCGAGACCGGCCGGCCCTGGCGTCTCGTCTACACCAGCTCCAGCATGATCGGCGTCCAGGCGGCGGTGCGCGCCGGGCTGGGGGTGACGGTGCTGGGGGAAAGTTCGGTGGTCGAGGGGATGCGGGTGCTCGGACCGGAGGAGGGGCTCCCCGAGCTGGGCGAGGTCGAGATCGCCGTGTTCGGGGAGACCGCGCGCAACCGCCGCTTGGCGGAACCGCTGGTCGGCTTCATCCTGGACAGCCTGCGCGCCCTGCGTCCGGCCGCCGCCTCGGCTCCCGCGGACCTGCCCGCGGAAGCCGAGGCGGCCTGACGCTCCGCCCTAGAAGCCGGCCAGCACCAGCTTGCCGCGGGCCGTGCCGGACTCGATCAGCGCATGTGCCCGGCGCAGCGTGGCGGCGTCGATGCGGCCCAGCGTGCCGGTCAGCGTGGTCCGCAGCGTCCCGTCGTCGACCAGCGCCGACACCTCGGTCAGCAGCCTGTGCTGGGCGATCATGTCGGCGGTGCGAAAGACCGGACGGGTGAACATCAGTTCCCAGTGCAGCGCGACGCTCTTGCGCTTCAGCAGCCGGACGTCGATCGGCTCCGGATCATCGATCAGCCCGATATGGCCCTGCGGCGCCACGATCTCGGCCAGCCCGGCGAAGTGCCGGTCGGTCGCGGTGGTGGAGAAGATGTAGTCCACCCCCTCGATCCCCAGCGCCCGCACCTGATCGGGGATCGATCCGTGATGGTTCACCACATGGTGCGCGCCGAGTTCCCTGACCCACGCCTCGGTCTCCGGCCGCGAGGCGGTGGCGATCACCGTCAGCCCGGTCAGCCGGCGGGCGAGCTGCACCGCCATCGATCCGACGCCGCCGGCGCCGCCGACCACCAGCAGGCTCTTGCCCTCTTCGCCACCCGCTGCGCCGGTACGCGCGATGCCCAGCCGGTCGAACAGCATCTCCCAGGCGGTGATGGAGGTCAGCGGCAGGGCGGCGGCCTCGGCGAAGTCCAGCGAGGCCGGCTTGCGCCCGACGATGCGCTCGTCCACCAGGTGATACTCCGCGTTGGTGCCGGGCCGGTCGATGGAGCCGGCATAGAACACCGCGTCACCCGGACGGAACAGCGTCACGTCCGGCCCGACCGCCTCGACCACGCCGGCGGCGTCGAAACCCAGCACGCGGGGCGAGCCCTCCGGCGGGGTGGCGTTGCGGCGGAGCTTGGTGTCGACCGGGTTGACCGAGACCGCCTCGACACGGACCAGCAGGTCATGGCCGGTGGCGACGGGCCGGTCGAGGGTGATGTCCTGCAGCGAGGCGGGATCGTCGGCCGGCAGGGGCTTCGAATAGGCGACGGCCTTCATGGCGCAGCTCCTTCGGATGAACGGGCGGATGAACGGGCGGTTGAACGGGTTCGGATGCCGCAACCTTGCCCCCGGCCGGTCGATATCGGAAATTCATAGTTGTTGTCTTTGCGATCGCGCTTCGCGATTGACAAGATGCCGCGGGGCCTGCCCCGGCCAAGCAGGGAATGAATCGGGAGCGGCACACGTTCGTCCAACATCCACACAATCCGGACGTCCCGCCATGACCGCCTTCCCGCCGCTCCCCGCCCGCCTCGCCACCGGACGCCTCAGCGCCGGCCGCCTCGCCGCGCTCGTCCTTCTCCTCGCCGCGGTCTCGGGCTGCACCGTCCACCACCGCAGCAGCTACGCCTACGGACCGCCGGCGGTCGTCTACCCGCAGGGCTATTACGGCTATTACGAAGCCCCGCGTCCCGGCTGGGGACGTCCGCACCGCCACCATCATCACGACGGCGGCTGGGGCCGGAGCCGCGGCGGTTGGGGACATGGTGGCTGGGGACATGGTGGCTGGGACCACCACGGCCGCGGCTATTGAGCAGGGGAGCGATGCCCGGCGGCATGGTCGCGGCCGACCGCGTCGGGCACGCCGGGATCCGGCACGATGTCTTCGCAGGGGCGAACGCGCCGCTTCCGCCGGCGGCGGGGCCGCGAGGTCAGGTCGCCGTCTCCGGCGGCAGCCGGGCGCGGTTGCGCAGCACGACGACGGTGTGGTCATGGTCCGGCTGGCCGCCGTCGCGCATCAGGATCGCAGCGGCCAGCGTGGGATCCACCTCGTGCAGGTCGCGGTTCAGGAACAGGGTGGGCAGCCGGCCGCAGCCCTCGCTGCTCATCAGCACATTGTCGCCCGGCTGCCACAGGATGTGGACGCTCGCCGGGACATGCGGATTGTAGCCCACCATCGCCCAGCGGCCGGACAACGAGGTCACGGTGGTCCGCCGCACCACCGCCGCCGGAACGGTGCCCAGCGCCGTGTAGTCCACCGCCCGCCCATCCATCCGCAGCGCGGCGACGGTAGTGTCCACCTTGTTGGCGAAGCCGCGGCGGATCGCCCCGATCACCATCTGCGACGTGATTCCCGGCACCGTGGCGCTGACGATGGTTTCGACCCGCCGGGCGATGGCGGCGGAGCGCGCGTCGTCCGGGGTGCCGTTGATCACCGCGGCCACCCCGTCGGGGCGGATGAACCAGCCGTCGCCGCAATACTCGGCGCCGCGCCTGGTCACCATCACCACGCCGCCTTCGGCGATCACCTCGTCGCCCGTCACCACGTCGGTCATGCCCGGCCGCAGCACGCGGACCAGCACGGCCGTGCCGACGCCGGGCGCGGCGTGCACGGCGAACCGCTCCACCGAACGGCGCAGCGAGGCGAAGCCGTTGCCCGCCTCCTCGGCCATCGCGGCCTCGGAATCCGCGAAGCCCGGCCCGCGGTCGAAGGCGACGCACTCCATCCCCGCCCTGCGGCCGAACCGCCGCACCAGCATCGTGCCGCCGCCGGGCTGGGCGACCAGATGGCCCCCGACCACCGCGAGCGCCGCGTCGAAGCGTCCGGCATCGCCTTCGGACAGCAGCCCCTCGGCCAGCGAGGCGGCGATCGCCCTTGCGGCCTCGACATCGGTCTCGGCGGACACGTCGATCCGGCGATGGCAGTGATCCGGGAGCATCAAGGGTTCCTGAAGGCGGTGGAATCTATCATTAGAGAAAGAAGTTTAACGTCTGGTGTCATTCAAACCCAAGCGCTTCATCGCGGCCGGGTTGCAGCCCGGACGAAGTCATCCATACTGCCGCGTATCGCCGCCGCGCCGCTTCGCGTCGCATCGCGCCCGGCTCGGAGACGGCTCATGAGACGGCGAGGCAAAGATCCTCCGCCGGGACCGGGCGCCGCACCGGCTGGGCGGACCGCTCGCGCAGGCACGCCGCCGCCTCCCACAGCCGGCCGAGCGCCACGATGGAGCCGCAGCCGGTCTTCTCCATGATGCGGGCACGGTGCACCTCGATGGTCTTGATGCTGATTCCCAGCTCCCAGGCGATGGTCTTGCTCTGCTTGCCCTCGACGATCAGCCGCAGAACCTCGGCCTCCCGCCGGCTCAGCAGGGCCAGGCGGCGGTCGGCGTCACGGGCGCGCTGGCGTCGCTGCGCCTCCGGCGTCTCGGCGGCGAGGCAGCCGCGCACCCGTTCCGCCAGCGTCGCCGCCGGCAGGGGCTTGGCCACGCAGTCGGCGGCCCCGGCCTTCATCGCCCGCACCGCCGCCTCGACGTCGCCCTCGGCGGTCACCACCAGCACCGGGGCGGTGCAGCCGCGCAGCGCCGCCTCGGCGATCAGTTCCACCGCGTCCATATCGGGCAGTTCGGCCTCCGCCACGATGCAGACGGTGGCCGGGCCCAGCGCCCGCAGCGCGTCGTCCCCCGTCGCGTGAAGGCGACAGGCGATTCCGAAGGCCGCCAGGCTGCGGGCGAGCCCCGCGCGCACCGCCGGGTCGGAGTCGATGATGTGTATGGCGCCGGTCAATTGTGCGGTCATGGCGAAGGTCCTCTGGGTCGGTACGCAGTCTGTCGCGCGACCCGCCATTCCGTGCGCCCGCCCCTCCCGCGGAGGGGCCCAGGCGCAACGCCGCAGGTCCGTCATGCCCTGCAGTCTACCGGCGACCAGCGGTGCACCGCCGCAGGCGCGAAGGATAGCGCGCACGGCAAATGGGATATTGGGGATATTATCCGCTACCCGCACGCGGTTTTCCCACCCGCCCCGGGCGTATACGCCCTGCCGGACACGCGCAGCGGCTGCGGCGCGGACCTGCACCAACGGTATAGGACCGGGCGGTATCTCCCACTTGAATTATGGGATTTAGGGCGCACATCCAAGTGCAGGACAACCCTGATCCGTTCCGTTGCGACCATGAGCACTCCCTACGAAATCCTGGGCGTTTCGCCAACCGCCTCGGCGGATGAGATCCGCAAGGCGTACCGCAAGCTCGCGAAGAGATACCATCCCGACCTCAACCCCGGACAACCGGAGGCGGAGCAGCGCTTCAAGGAAGTGACCGCCGCCTACGATCTGCTGTCCGATCCGGACAAGCGCGCCCGCTTCGACCGCGGCGAGATCGACGAGCAGGGCCAGGACCGGCCGCAGCATCGCTACCGCGGCGATTATGCCGGTGCCCGCCACCCGGGCGGCGCCACCGTCGCCGACGACGATCTGGAGCACATCTTCGCCGACCTGTTCGGCAGCCGCGGCTTCGGCGGATTCGCCGCCGGGGGCCGGGCCGGCCACGACGGGATGCGCGGGAAGGGGGGCAATCTGGCGCTGTCGCTGACCCTCGACTTCCTTGACGCCGCGCGCGGCGGCACGCGGCGGGTCACCCTGCCGGACGGCCGGATGCTCGACATCGACCTGCCGGCCGGCATAGAGGATGGTGGCACCGTGCGCCTGAAGGGCCAGGGGCTTCCCGGCATCGGCGGCGGGCCGCCGGGCGATGCCCTGGTCACCGTGCAGGTGCGGCCGCATCCCTGGTTCCGCCGGAACGGCGACGACGTGCACATGGACCTGCCGGTCACGCTGGCCGAGGCGGTGCTGGGCGGCAAGCTGCGGGTCCCGACCATCGACGGGCCGGTGATGCTGACCGTGCCGCGCGGCGCCAACAACGGCACCGTCCTGCGCCTGAAGGGCAAGGGCATCCGCGACCCGCATGCCGGCAGCCGCGGCGACCAGTATGTCACCCTGCGGATCACCCTGCCGGACCAGCCCGACCCGGCGCTCGAGGCCTTCGTGAAGGGCTGGTCGTCCGCCGGCTACAACCCGCGTCGAGCGATGGAGGGCGAGCCACGGGCGGCACCGGCCTGACCCGGAACCGGCGAGGGAACCGGACGGACAAGGCCATGCCTCCCACCGGGGCGCGGCCCGTCCTCATCAGCGCGCCCCGTCCAGCGCGATGGCGACGCCATCCGATCCGCCCGTCCGCACGCTTCACGTCGGGCAAAGTCCGCGTCTTTTCGGCTTGGCTCGCGGAGCAGCTCTCGCCGCCACCATGGTGCGGGTGACAGGCCACCGTCCGAACAGGCAAAAGCCCGCGCTCCATTTTGGAGGCGGGCTGTCTGGTATCGGTGGTTGCGGGGGCGCGCAACCGCCTTTGTTTGCTCGTCAGCGCACGCGGTCTCGCGCCAGCAAACCGAAGCAGCACCAGGACCCTTCAGGCTTGAAGCTCTGTTATCGAAGCACCTGGGGCACATCATCACTGGCTTCACACCCGGCGGAATACCAGCGACGTGTTGATGCCGCCGAAGGCGAAGTTGTTGGACATCAGGTATTCGGTGTCCAGCCGCCGCGCGTCGCCGGTCACGTAGTCCAGCGGGGCGCAGCGGTCGTCGACCGCGTCCAGGTTGATGGTGGGAACGAAGCGCTCCTCGCGCATCATCTCGATGCCCAGCCACGCCTCCAGCGCGCCGCAGGCGCCCAGCGTGTGGCCAAAATAGCTCTTCAGGGAGTGGATGGGCATCCGTTCGCCGAAGACGGCATGGGTCGCCTTCGTCTCCGCGATGTCGCCCCACTCCGTCGCCGTGCCGTGGCCGTTCACAAAGCCGATGGCGTCGGGACCAAGGCCCGCGTCCTCCAGGGCCAGTCGCAGGGCGATCTCCATGGTTTCTGCCTGCGGCTGGGTGACGTGGTTGCCATCGGAATTGCTGCCGAAGCCGACCAGTTCCGCGTGGATCTTGGCACCCCGGGCAACCGCGCGCTCGTACTCTTCCACGATCAGGGTGCAGGCGCCCTCGCCGATCACCAGCCCGTCGCGGTCGCGGTCGTAGGGCCGGGGCGAGGTGTGCGGGCGGTCGTTGCGAGTGGAGGTGGCGAACAGCGTGTCGAAGACGGCGGATTCCGTCACGTCCAGCTCGTCGGCGCCGCCGGCGATCATCACGTCGGCCTTGCCCCACTTGATTGCCTCATAGGCGTAACCGATGCCCTGGCTGCCGGACGTGCAGGCGCTGCTGGTCGTGATGATGCGGCCGGTCACGCCGAAGAACAGACCGATGTTCACCGCCGCCGTGTGGCTCATCATCTGGATGTAGCTGGTGGCATTCAGCGACTTGGACCGCCCCTCCGTCATCAGCTCGGCGAAGGCGATGACCGGCGCAGGGCTGCCGAAGGAGGAGCCGTAAGCGATGCCCGTGCGCCCGCCCTTCACCACCGGGTCATCGGTCAGGCCGGCGTCGGCCAGCGCGCGTTCCGTGGCGTAGACGGCCATGCGCGACACAGGCCCCATGGTCCGGGTCTTCTTGCGCGGGTAGCGGTCCTCGATGGAGAAGTCGGTGACGGGGCGGCCAAGCGCGTGTTGATGCCCTCGAACCGATCCCACTCCGCCATGGTGCGGATGGCCGTCTCCCCCCGGTCCATGCGGGCGCGGATGGAGGGCCAGTCCTGCCCCAGCGCGGTGACGCCGCCGAACCCTGTAACCACGACCCTGCGCATCAGACCATGCCTCCGTTCACCGAAATGACCTGCCGCGTGATGTAGCCCGCCTCGTCGGAGCACAGGAAGGAGACGGCCGCCGCCACGTCCTCCGGCCGGCCGAGGCGGCGCATGGGCACCATCTTCATCACCTCG
Organism: Azospirillum thermophilum; assembly: GCF_003130795.1. Taxonomy (NCBI): domain Bacteria; kingdom Pseudomonadati; phylum Pseudomonadota; class Alphaproteobacteria; order Rhodospirillales; family Azospirillaceae; genus Azospirillum; species Azospirillum thermophilum. The sequence continues at coordinate 497,904 of NZ_CP029353.1, read as the reverse complement.
TCCATCGGCAACCCTTCGACCATCTGCGTCTCGATGACACCGGGGGCGACACAGTTGACGGTGATGTTCCGCTTCGCCATCTCGATCGCCAGCGCCTTGGTGGCGCCGATGATGCCGGCCTTGGCGGCGCTGTAGTTGACCTGCCCCCGGTTGCCGGCCAGACCGGACACCGACGACAGCGTGACGATGCGCCCGCCCTTGCGCGCGGAGACCATGGGCATGACCAGCGGCTTCAGCACGTTGTAGAAGCCGTCCATATTGGTGCCCAGAACGCTGTCCCAGTCCTCGTCGCTGAGGGCGGGGAAGGCGGCGTCACGGGCGATGCCGGCGTTCAGGACGACGCCGTAGTACATGCCGTGCGCCTCGATGTCGGTCTCCAGCGCCGTTCGGCAGGCTGCTCGATCGGCGATGTCGAAACCGAGTGTTCGCCCCTGCCCGCCCGCAGCCGTGATGGCGGCGAGCGTGGCCTCGGCTCCCTCGGCGTCGCGGCCGTAATGGACGACGATGGCAAAGCCGTCGCAGGCCAGCCGCTCGGCGATGGCGCGCCCAATGCCCTTGCTGGCACCGGTGACGAGAATCGTGCGTGTCATGATGTGATCTTTACCCCTTGGCTCGCCAGCAGCGCCCCCGCGTCGGCGGGCTGGTAGACGGTCAGCTGCGCGCTGGCCGCCTCTTGCCCGTCCCCTTCTGGCCCGTCCACCTCGGGCCCGCGCAGCGTAGCGGTACAGTCGAACACCCCCATTTCACCGTCCCGGTAGTCGAGCGTGGCCGACACCTCCACCCGCGCGCCCTCCGGAAACCAGGAGATAGACGACGAAAAGCTCCGCGTGCCCAGCAAGAGGCCGAGCCGCACGACCCCGCCGCTCTCCAACGCCTCCGCGCCGACAAAGGCGCCGCAGGCTTGGGCCATCCACTCGATGGCAACGTGGGCGGCCATACCGCGGCCGGGCTCGAAGAAGGGGGCGCGGGCGCGCACGGTCAAAGCGGCGACCAGCCGCGCCTCGTCACGCCCGACGACCTCGTCCAGCAGGATCATCGGCCGGGCGTGCGGCAGCAGGGCCTCCATGGGGTGGGGGCAGGGCTTCACGGCTGCCCTCCCCGCCCGAGCACCAGCGCCACGTTGCTGCCGCCAAAAGCGAAGGAACTGCTGAGCATGGCCGCCGGCCCTCGCGGGTCGGTCAAGGCGGTCCCTGTCACCGTCAGGGCCAGCGGCGGAAGGGCCGGATCAGCGACTCCGTCCCAAAGATGCGGCGGCAGGCGCCCGTCTGGATTGTGGCCCCGGTGCAGGGTCAGCCACAGGAAAGCCGCCTCGCACGCCCCCGCTGCACCCAGCGTGTGGCCGGTCATGGCCTTGGTGGAACTGCAGGGCGTTCCGGTGCCGAACAGGGCGCTCATCGCCTTGCCTTCCATGGAATCGTTCAGCGGCGTGCCGGTGCCGTGCAGGTTGACGTAGGCGATGTCGCGCGGCGACAGGCCGGCGTCGTCCAGCGCCGCCGCCATCGCTGCCAGCGCGCCGCGCCCCTCTGGATCCGGCGCGCTGACATGGTGCGCGTCGGAGCTTTCGCCGAGCCCCAGCAAGGACACCTCCGCCGGTTCCCGTGTCATCAGGAAGGCGGCGGCCGCCTCGCCGATGTTGATGCCATCGCGGTTCGCGCTGAACGGGTTGCACAGCCCCGCCGATACCGCCTCCAGCGACGCGAAGCCGCCCACCGTCATGCGGCAGAGCGTGTCAGCCCCACCGACCACCACGGCGTCCGCCAGCCCGGCGCGGATCAGGCGGCGCGCCGACCCGAAGACCTTGCCACTGGACGAGCAGGCGGTCGCCACCGTGTAGGCCGGCCCGGTCAACCGCAACGCGCGGGCGGCGAAGTCGGCCAGGCTGCCCGTCTCCTGCTGGCGGTAGTCGAAGCCGGTGGGCCATGCGCCGTCCCGTTCGCGAACGGCAAAGGCCACTTCGCCTTCGGCTATGCCGGCGGTGCTGGTGCCCAAAACGACGGCGACGCGATGCCGGCCGAAACGCCGGGCGGCGTCCTCGACGGCACCCGCGATCTGGTCCAGGGCCAGCAGCATCAGGCGGTTGTTGCGGGACTCCCAGGCCTCCAGCCCGTCGGGAACGGGCGGCAGCGCGTCGTCCACCGCGCCGACATGCACCGGACGTCCGGGAATGAAACCCTCGCGCGGCACCAGCCCGGCGCGGGTGCCGGAGAACAGCGCATCGGCGACCGCTGCGGCGCCGGTGCCGATGGGGTGGCGAGCCCCATCGCGGGCAGGCCGAAGCGCTCCTTGGAGATGGCTTGAGAGCTCGCGGTCATCGGCCAAGCTCCTGCGACTGCACCTCGATCTCATAACCCCAGGCGAGGTTGGCGTAGCGCAGCGTGCCGGTCCAGGGCGCCCCCGCGGGCCAGCCGTAGGTCGCGCGCAGCAGGTCGTGCCCATCGGCGCGCACGGTGCGCGACGCCGCGTCGGCCGCCAGATCCGCGCCCGCGGGGGCGAGCGCCTTGCGCACCACCGCCTCCGGCCAATAGAGCACGACGAGGTCGGCCAGCATGGCGCCGGGCCGCACGCCCTCGGGCAGCCAGGGGGCAGTCTCCACCTCCACCCCGGCGTCGGTCCAGGTGACGGTCATGGCGCGCCGGCCCAGAGTGTCGAGCCCGACGAGCATGAAGCGCTCCGGCGTCACGCTGACATGTCCCTCGAACACGAAGGTCTCCCCGCCGCGGTGCGCGGTGATCAGCTGCGCCGCCTCCACGCTGCGGCCGAGGTCGGCGGGGCGGGGCAGCGCCAAGCGCTGCGACGGCCCAAGCATCGGCGCGCGCGCGTCGCCCGGTGAGACGGACATGGCGGTGCAGGCGCCTAGAAGCAGACCCAACAGAAGAAGCGATCGTCGAAAGACCTGAACCAAAGCGCGCGCACCCCGGAAAAGAACGCCTGATATTACACAAACCGCATCAAAGTGCACGCGATGGCGTTGTGATTTTGCTCCCCTTCGGCGCGGCGATCGGGGCCAGCAGAAAGGACAGCGAGACACCCACCAGCATCGTCAGCCCAAAACTGTGGACCGCGGCGACCTGGCTGAAGGCCAGCAACCCGAAGGACAGCAGCGTGGTCAGCGTCGCGAGCCACACCGCCATCATAGTGACCGGCCGGCGATCGGTCGCTCGACCGTCCCCAGGGCCGTCCCCAGGGCCATCCCCAGGGCTATCCCCGGGCGGGCCGCCAATACCGGCTTCCGCGCAGAAGATGCTGTAGTCGACGCCAGCTGAAAGGATCAAGACCAGCGCCATGGCGTGGAAGAAGGTGAAGCCCTGGCCCGCCAACGCCGCCACCGCAGGGGCCAGGGCCAGGGCCAGCGCGGAGGGCACCATGGTCCGCAGCGCCCCCGCCAGCCGTAGCGCCAGACCAGCGCCGGGACCATCAGCAGGGCGGACGCGGCGATCAGCAGGAGCGCCCGCTGCCGGTACTTGCCCAGCAGCGCGCTGAAGTCCGCGGTGGGATCGACCAGCCGCACGCCCTCCACCCCCGCCAGCGCTGCGCGCACTGCGTCCGGCCGCGCAAGCCCCTGAAGGGCAACCACATGCAGGCCGGACCCCAGCACCAGATCGCCGAGGAACGGCACGCCGCCCTGCCCCAGGGCCGCGGCGAGGGTGAGGGGCGGCACCGGATCATCCCTCTCCGGCGAAGCCGGCGGAAGGCCGAGCAGCTCCCGCTGCGACGCCAGCCAGGGGCTTTCCAACGCGTCGCGCAGCAGGGCGCGGTTCTCCGCCTGCCGCTGCGCCGAGGGCACGAAGGCCGCCGGCATATGGTAGCCGGCGATCGCCCGTTCCCCCACCAGCCGGTCGAGCGTGGCGGCGATGGCCTCCTGCCGCCGCAGGGCCTGCTCGTCGTCGGCCGCGCGCACCAGCAGGAACTGGCTCGCCGCGGTGGCGCCGATGCGGCGCTGGATCTCCTCCTGCTCCTGCACCAGGGCGGGGGACAGGGACTGCAGGCGGCGCACGTCGTCATTCGCGTGCAGCCGCGTCAGCCCCACCACCCCGACCACCACCAGGAGCAGCAGAAGCAGCACCCGCGGGACGCGGAACCGTGCGTCCTCCCAAAAGCGCCAGAGATGACCGGCGGCGGCCAGCATGCCATGACCGTGGCGCAGCGGGGCGGCGTGGTCCAGCGGCGGCAGCCACAGCACCACGGTGAGGAAGGCGGCGATCAGCCCGAGTATGGAAAACACGGCGATCTGCCGCAGCCCTGGAAAAGGCGCCAGCATCAGGGCCATGTAGCCGATCAGCGTGGTCACGAGCCCCAGCGTGATCCCCGGCAGGACATGGGCAAGCCGGTCGCGCGAGGTCGCGCAGGTGCGGTCGAATAGGCAGGCGCTGTAGTGCAGGCTGTAATCCACGGCGACGCCGATCAGGCTGGTCCCGAACAGAAGGGCAGCCACGTGCAGTTCCCCGAACAGGGCGAGGCTGCCGGACAGACCGACGCCCAACCCGACGCCAAGCGCCAGCAGGTTGTGCAAGAGCGGCCCGACGCGCCGGAAGACCAGAAGGATCAGCAGCACTGTCCCGCCCAGCGACAGGGTCGATAGCCACGTCGATTCGTCCAGCGCCGCCTGCGACCCGGCCTGCGCGAAGAACACCGCGCCCAGCCGTTTGACCTGAAGATTGGGCGCCGTCTGCCGCAGCCGCTCGACGGACGCGTCGAAGGCGCCGATGACCCGCTCCTGTACGTCCAGCTCGAACGGCTCTCCGGCCAGGGCGGCGGACACGAGGATCCAGGTGGTGCCGTCCTCCACCACCGTCAGCAGCCCGTCGTCGGGCGTCAGCCGCGACAGCGGAAACGGCAGCCCCGTGAAGAAGGAAGGTAACAGCAGGAAGGGATCGTTGCGCAGCAGGTTCGCGTCGGCCATGCCGAACACGCCGAAAGCCTGTGAGAGCGCGCGGAGCGCGATGTCCTCGCCCCGGCCAGCGAGCAGCAGCGTACGGTCACCGGCGCTCAGCAGCCCGCGACGGTGCGGAAAATACAGGCTGCCCATTGCCTTCATCCGGTCGGCGTCGATCTCGTCCCCGGCGGAGGAGACCAGCCCCGTCACCTTCAGGTCGGCGGACAGCGCCAAAGCCGCGGCGCGCGCCCGCTCCCGCGAGGGATCGCCGACCAGCGCCACCACCCGCCGCCCGAGAGCGCGGGATACGGCCTCGTTGGCGCGTTGAAGCGTGGGGTCCTGCTCCTCCCGCGGCAACAGCGCCAACAGGTCGGTGCGGAAGGTCAGTCCATCCTGGACGCGGTAGGCGAGATACAAGCCGGCCAGCAGGACGAGCGCCAGCCACGCCAGTGCGGCAAGGCGTTTCATGACCGGCCCGCGGAACCCAACAGCTGAACCTCTTCCGCAGCGGGCGGGCCGGCTGTCAGGTCCTGGTCGAGGAAGCGCAGGCGGTCGAAGTCGCCGTCGGGTTTGGCGATCTCCACCTCCTCCACGAGGCGGGCGCCCTTCAGCGTGATGCTGCGGATCGGCATGGCCGGGTCGTCGGCCTTCAACGGCGTCAGCACCAGCCGCCAGCCCGACGCGTCGGCCTCCCGCACGACGGCGAACATGCTCTCCAGCGCCTTCAGGTCGCCCCCCAGCGCCCCACCGAGCATGGCATAGAGCCGCGACAGGAACGGCAGCTTGGACGCCGGCAGCCGCATGGTCTCCGTCCCGCGCACCTCCTGCACAATGCCGGACGGGCTCATCACGGTGGTCACGGCGAAGGGCGTGTCGGTGCGCCACAGCAGCCCACGGCCGGGCACCAGCGTGAAGTGCCCTTCGCTCTTCAGCGGCGCCTGGAAGCCCTTCAGATGGCGTTCCTGCACGAAGCGCCCGCGCAGCACCTGCCCCTCGCCGAGGGTTGCGGGCTCCGGCGGGGCGGCGAAGGCCGTCTCGGCGAGGGCGAGGAGGGCCAGCAGGACAACGATGAAGCGGGTCACAGCAGCGCCCTCACCTTCTCGATCAGCACGGATGGGGATTCGAAGGACAGCTCCCCGGTGTTGGCGTTCACGGCCAGCTGCACGGTGCGGGCCTTGGTCAGCAGCTCCCCGGTCTTCTCGTCGCGGATGCGGTAGTCGATCCGGATGCGGTTCTCGTATTCGGACAGGGTCGCGGTGACCACCACCGTCTGGGCGAAGCGGATGGGCCGCACGTATTTCAGCTGCATGTCCACGATCGGCCACATGAAGCCGGACGCCGCCATGTCGGGGTAATTGTAGCCGATGCGGTCCAGCAGGGCGCAGCGTGCCTGCTCCAGGTAGCGGACGTAGTTGCCGTGCCAGACCACCTCCATGGGGTCCAGGTCGTAGAACTGGGCCTGGATGGTGACATCCGCGGAAATCATGACGGCGTGCTCCCTTTCGGGCGGGCCCAGAAATCGAAGAAGTTGAACCACTGGTACGGGTCGGCGAGCGCGTGTTGCTCCAGCCGGCCGGCGAAGGCGGCGGCGTAGCCGGCCAGCGCCTCCCCCCGCCGCCCGCGCGGCAGGACCACCCGCTCCGCCAGCTTTTCGGCGTCGAGCCGGTAGCGCCCGCCCTCACGCCGGCAGAACAGCAGGTAGACCGGGCAATCCAGCAGCGCCGCCAGGATGTATGGCCCCTGCGAGAAGGGCGCCGGTTCACCCAGGAAGGGCACGAGGCTGACACGCCCGCGGCTCTGCACCGGCACGCGGTCGCCGGCGATGACGATCCACTGGCCCTGCTCCACCCGCTCCTTCAGCGCGATGGCCGTCTCCGGCCCGATCTCCGTCACCTGACGCGTGTTGACCGCGGCCTCCGGATTCCATTCGCGCAGGATGCGGTTGTAGTTCTCGGCGTGGCGCGTGTGGACCAGCACCAGCAGGCGCCGCCGCGTCGCCGCGTCCAGCACCGCGCGCGACAGGTCGACGTTCCCGAGATGCGCGACGATGAAGAGCGCGCCGCGGTCCTGCGCCGCCGCCTCTCGCAGGGCACCGACCTCGCCGGGCTGCACCGCGTCCGGCCCCAGCCAGCCGGTCCAGCCGGCGAAGGTGTCGAGCGCGCGCCCGGCGAAGGACAGGAAATGGCGAAAACCGTCCAAAGGCGTGGGCCGTCGCCGCTCCCCCTGCGCCTTGAAGGCGCGCGCCAGGAACGCGGCGGACGCGCGGCGCTGCTCCGCCCCCGTAAGATAAAAATACAAGACCACCGGCGCGATGACCGCCAGGCAGCCGCGCCGCCCCAGAAGCCGATAGGCCGCCGCACAGAAGCGCAGGCCCCAATACAAGCCCCGTTCCGCCAGCCCGGCCCAGTGCGTGACGCCCTCCAGGCGGCGTGGCCGGTTCCGAAGGATGCCAGGCAGGCGCAGCAGCATGGTGCAGACCAGCCGCGTGTGCATCGCCGAGATGCGGACGTTGTCACGCAGAAGGTCGAAGTTGGAGGTGTTGTCCGGCGGGTAGGTCACGCGCACCGGCAGTTCGGCGACCGGCGTGCCGCGCCAGAACAGGCGGACCATCACCTCCGTGTCGAAATCCATGCGCCGGCCCAGCCGCTCGCCGGACGCCAGCAGCCGCTCCACGGCCGCGAGCGGATAGACGCGGAAGCCGCACATGGAGTCGCGGATGCGCAGGGACAGCGTTTCCACCCACACCCAGACATGCGTGACCCAGCGGCCGATAGCCCGCCCCTTGGGGATGGTCGCGTCGTAGACCGGCACCCCGGTGACCAGCGCGTCCGGATGCCGACGTGCGAGGTCCAGCAGGTCGGGCACCGCCTCCGGGTCGTGCTGCTCGTCCGCGTCGACCTGTGCCGCGTGGGTGAAGCCGCCCGCCAGGGCCATGCGGAAGCCTTCCAACACGGCGCCGCCCTTGCCCTGGTTCACCTCCAGCCGGCGCACCGTCACCCCGCCCGCAGGGTCGTGCAGCGCGGCCAATGTGGAGCGCGCCGGCTCCTCGCTGCCATCGTCGATGACGAAGACCGGCAGCCCGCGCGCCCGCAGGCCGGCCACCACCGCGCCGACGGCGCGCCAGTGGTTGCGGCTGGGCACGATGGCGCAAGGGCGGAAGGGAGCGGTCACGACCCCTCCAGTGCTATGGAGCCGCTGGTCAGAACCTCGTCGGCAGCCCGGTATTCAAAGTTCAGCCGACGCCGCGCCGGCACGTGCCGCAGCGTCAGGGTGACGGTGGCGTCCGGCACGGTCACGCGGCGGAACTTCACCTGGAAACGCCGCGCCACGCCGTCGCCGACGCCGAGATGGCGGGCGGCCAGCTTCGCCACCCAGTCGATCTGCGCAACGCCCGGCACGATGGGCATGCCGGGGAAGTGGCCGTCCAACTGCGCGAGGTCGGCCGGCAGGAACAACTCCATCTCCAGCCCGTCCTCCAGCGGACGCATCGAACGAACGTCGGGCTCGGTCGGCCGACCACGCAAGGCGTCGGATGTGTGGTCCATGGATGCGGGGTCCTCGAACAGCGATACAATGTCGGCGCGGCGCCGCTTGCCGAGCGGACCGGACGGCAGGGTATCCACGAAACGCCATTGCCGTGGCAAGCCCGCCGGTTCCTGGGTTGCCGCCAGGGCACGGCGCAGCAGCCGACCGAAGCGAAAGGCGCCCATCTCCGCCAGACGCGCGGCGCCGGCGACGCTCGGAACCACGACCGCGGCAAGGCGCGTCGTGGGATGGACAAGGTCGATGACAACGGCGTCCGTGACCTCCGGCAGGGCGCGCAGGCGCTCCTCCACCTCCGTCAGGCTGACGCGTTTGCCCTCGATCTTCACGATCTGGTCGGCACGGCCGAGCAGGCGGAACCCGCCCTCGTCCAATAGGACGATCCGGTCGGCACCCTCGAACAGCCCATCACCACCGCCTTCATCGCCAGCGACGAAGGGCGTTCGTACCCGAAGCAGCTCATTCGCCCCCCTCTCCACGGCAACTCCGGGCAGCGGGCGCCAAGGAGGATCCGATTCCGCCCGCTGCCGCAGGGCAATGGCGCCGGTTTCGGTGCTGCCGAAGATCTCCGTCACGGGAACGCCGAACAAGCCGGCCGCGGCGCGGGCCGCATCCTCCGCCAGGGGAGCGCCGGCCGAGAGGACGACGCTCGGCCGCTTTCCGAGGGCGAGCGGAGCGATCCCTTCCAGCCGTGACAGATGCGCCGGGCTGGTGACCAGCACGTCGCCGCCGGCCAGCGCACCCAGCGCGCTTTCCCAGATCTCGTGCGCCGGGCCGGCGACGACCCGTCCGCTGGCGAGCGGCCAGCACAGGCGGAAGGCGAGCCCGTAGACGTGCTGGTGCGTGACGGTGCCGTGCACCGTTGCCCCTGCCGGCACGACATCGCCAAGGACGCGGTCAAGCGTTGCCGCCTCGCGCTCCACCAGGGCAAGCGTCTTGGCAACCCGCTTGGCCTCCCCGGTCGAACCGGAGGTGAAGACCGTGAGGGGTGCTGCCGGGTCCAGCGGACCGAGGGGCAAGCCCTCCCCTCCCGGCCGCAGCACCAGCGCGGGGCCAGCGTCGCCCGGCGGGCGGTCGCAGACCAGCCAGTCCCAGGCCCCGGCCAGCGCGGCCAGCGTGCCGGGCTGGCCGTTCGGCGGCAGGATGGCTTCCGCTCCGGCGTGCAGCAAGGCGAACAGCCCGACCGCGCCCCAATAGGCGTCCTGCGTCACCAGCAACCCGCGACGGCAGCCGGCGTGCAACAGCCGCGCCGCGTTACCGGCCACATCGGTTCGGAAACGGACGACGTCCACCAGGGCACCGCCCGTGACTGCGACGGGCACCGCGGGGGAACGATTCCCGGCGAACAGGCGCGACAGCGCGAGCGTGGTCATGCAGGCCCCCGGCGCCGCACGGTGCGTCGGACCAGAAGCTCCCCGGCAAACAGCACGCCGGTGACGAGGTAGGAGAGCAGGCCGGTCCAAAGCGCCCAAGCCTCGACGCTGCCAGCCACCGCCAGCGCGGCGGCGATACCAGCATTGCCCAGAAGCCAGACTGTCCACAGCACCGTCACGGTGCGGCAATAGGCGACGCCGCGCGGGGGCAGGTCCGGTTCCCGCAGACGCGCAATGCGTTCGATCAGGCTGGGCGGGCGCCACAACGTCACGCCAAAGGCGACGGCGAAGCCCAAGCTCACCGCGACGGGGTAAGCCTTGGCGGCGAGCGCCGGGTCGAGAAGCGCAAGCGCGGCCACGACCGCCGCCGCCCCAAACAGCGGCGCGCGCCAGGCGCGGGCCGTTGGGCCGGCTAATGCCGCCAGCCGCAGCCCGATCAACGCCAGCGCGACGGCGACGAAGACCTGCGGCGGAACCGCGCCCCGACCCAGGTAGACCACCCCCGGATAGGCGAGGCTCGCCGCGACGAGCCCCGCGGTGCCGGGATGCGGCGCCTTAAACCGCGAGCAGCGCATGCACCCGGTCGAGAATGTCGCCGACGGTGCGGACGCTCTTGAACTCCTCAGGCTTGAACTTACGGCCCGTCAGCTCCTGGAGCTTCACCACGAGGTCGACCGCATCAATGCTGTCCAGGTCCAGGTCGTCGAACAGGCGCGCCTCCAGCGACACGCGTTCCGGAGGCACCTCGAACATGTCTTCCAGGTAGCCCTTCAGCTTCTCGTAGATCTCGTCGCGCGAGAGCATCACCGTTTCCGCCATGGATTCCTCCATTATGCCTGCTGGGCCGCCTGCTGGGACCGTATGAACCGCGCCAGGCTGCGCACGGTGGCGAAGTGCGCCTTGATGTCCTCGCCCACGGACTCGATCTTCAGGCCGTACTTCTTGCGCAGGGCGACGCCGAGTTCCAGTGCGTCGATGGAGTCGAGCCCGAGACCCTCCACGAACAGCGGTTCCTCGCTGTCGATGTCCTCGGGCCCCAGGTCCTCGAGGTTTAGCGACGTGACGATCAATGCTTTGACTTCAGATTCGAGGTCATCCATGGGCAAGCCGTTCCACGTAATACTGTTCGATGAAACGCACCAGCTTGCGCGCGGCAAGCGAGCGGTACTGGTCGCCAAGCCAAGCCTTGGCGTCGATGCGGTCTCCCACCTCGACACGAAAGCGCGGACGGCGCGGCGGGATCGCCCACCACGGCTCGCCCTTGATCAAGGTCGGCGGCGAGCAGGTGATGGTGACGAGCTGGAGTTCCGCACCCAGCAGCGTGGCGATGTTGGCGAAGCCCCGTCGCAGGCGCATCGGTTCGCCGGGAACGGAGCGAGTGCCCTCAGGAAAAACGATCAGGCTGTTGCCGGCCAGGACGGCCTTCTGGCAGGCTTCCAACAGTTCCTCGGGCTCCAGGTCGTTGCGGATGTAGCCAGTGCCGCGCACGAGATTGCCCAGATAAGGGCTGGCCCACAGCTCCTTCTTCACGATGCATTGTGCGCGCGGCACGAGCGCCATCAGCAACACCACGTCGAGCAGCGACGGATGGTTGGCGATGATCATTCCGCCGGCGCCGTCGCGCAGCCGCTCGGCCGCAACCAGATCCAGGTCGATGATGCGCAGGACCAGCAGCATTCGCACATAAAAGCGGAAGACCCAGTGGATCAACCGCTGGTTCCGTTCCCGGCGCCGCGGGCCTGGCGGGGTGACGAGGTGCACCAGCGGAAATGCCGTGAGCGCAAGGACGGCACCGCCGCCGAACAGGAAAGCGAAGGCGAAGCCCGTGCCGGCGAGGCGCCAGAGACGGTCGAGGCGCTCACGCATTGCGGCGCCACTCCCAGCGCATGCGCTCGCCCGCCGCGGCAGCGCTGTCCGCCCCCGCCAGGAAGAAGCGCAGGAACTCAAACGCAGCCATCCCAGGGGCGGAGGAGCCATCACCCGACGGACCGGCCGACATGGTCAGCGCGCGTTCCCCCTCCGTGGCGGCGCCCAGCGCGAGTACCACGACCAGCGGCAAACCCGCCTCGTCGCCCGTGCGGAAAGAAGCGTAGGCGTCGGGCAACGGCTCGTCCCCATAGACGAGCAGGACCGGTTCCCCCGGCCGTTCGGCCAGCCCGGCCAGCGCCTCCATGAGGCCGAATCCGAAGCTGTCCGGCCCAGCGGCCAACGCCGTGTGTCCCGCACGGTTGCCGGTGTGGATCGACAGAAGACCCACCAGCCCATGATGGACCGACATGCTAAACTCGGTGGGGGACGGCAATTCCCCACGGACTGCGCCCGAAGGATCCCCAGCGTGCGCGAAAGTTCGCCATGGCGCGAGGCCAGAACGCACCGGGCATTGCCAGCGAAGGGCCCGCAGGCGAGCGCGCCGGCGACCATCTTTTGCCCGAAGGACGTAGTCCGCCGGCGCAGCATCATGGGCAACGGCGACGGCTCTGGCCCGTCTGCAGCCTCGGGACGGCCCCCAGCCCAATCGCGCCATGCCGCCCGGCCCTCGCGTCCCGGCGCCCAGGCCCACCAATCGAGAACGGAGAAGCGCAGACCGGCGCTCATCATCGACACGCTCACGCCGCCGTTCAATAGCTCGCGCGGTACAGACGCTTTTCGATTTCGTCTTCCAGCGCGTGGACGTTCTTGTTGTAGGCGCGGTGGATTTGGTCGCCCTGCTCCTTCAGGTTCGACGAACCGACATGGTCGATGCTGAAGCTCTCGTTCGAGTAGACGATGTTCACCGTCGCCGAATGGTCGCGCCACTTCTGCGTCGCCTGCATCAGACCCGGTCGGACTCGGTCCACATTCCAGCCGCGCGCGGTCGCCGCCTCATAAATGGTGCGTTCGATGGAACTGAGCGGCAGCTTTTGCACGGCGGCCGGAACAGCGTGCCCCTGCACGGAGTAGATGGGTTGCATGCGTTGGCACCCCCCCAAAACAAACGTCGCGGCCAGCAGAACGGCGCAAAGGCCGGGGCCGAAAGGGCGGAAATGCGCTGTCACGCTAAAACTCCAGTGCGCCGGTGATTCAAAGCAACCTTTCAGTTCGGGGTTCCTTATCACACACCGGAAAGAATGGGTAGGGACATTGGATTGCAACCATGAAACAAAAATGATAAGTTGCTCAGCGCACGCTTCTATTGCGCTTTCCGCTCGGCGGACGCCGCAATCCGGTCGGCGGCACACGCGCGGTTTGGCGCCAGCAAAAGCTGCGGACAAGCCTTGGCGCGCGCATCCGCGGCAGAGGGAAGATGCTGGCCCGGGCTCAGCATCCAGGCGGCAATGTCGGCGGTCACTCGACCGCCATTCAGAGACCGCATCAGCAAGTGCCGGCCATGGTCGTACAAGGCCAGCGTCGTCCCCGGAGCGGCGCCCGGCTGCGGCAGGCGCTCCAGCAGCGCGGCAACGCCATCCCGCGGCACGTGCCTGTCGAGATCGCCCAGAAGCACCAGTGTCGGAACGGCCACCGCCCCCGCTCCTTCGCGCGCGTTGCGCATCAGGGCGACGATCCCGGCCAGCGTGTCGAGGCGCGTGCGATGGATGATCAGCGGGTCCTCGCGCAGCCGTTTCAGCACGACCGGGTCGTCCGTGGACGGGTTCTCGACCGACAGCGGCGGCACGGTGAAGGCGGGGACCACGGTGCTGAGGGCCATGGCCGCGCTGTACAGCAACTCCGCCCGCGCGCCCTTCCCCCATATGGCCGGGGCCGCCAGCACAAGGCCGGCCAACAGGTTCGGTTCCGCCCGCGCCGCGGCCAGAACCGCGACCGCACCTCCCATGCTTTCCCCCAGCAGGAAGACCAGGACGCCGGAGTGGCGCTGGCGCGCCAGACGCGCAAGCGTGAGGAGGTCATTCGCCATGCGGTCGGCCCCGTACCAGAGGCCCCGCCGGCCAGCGCGGCCGAAGCCACGCTGGTCGATGGCGTAGGTCGTGATCCCGGATAGAGTCCAGGCGCGCGCCGGTTGGTCGAACGATCCGGCATAGTCGTTCATTCCATGGGCCGCAATTACGACCGCGCGCGTCTCGTCCTGCGCCACCCAACTGTGGATGGGGAGGTCCATGCCGTCGTCCGCGGTCATGACGTCCTGGCCCAAGGTCGGCAGTGCGGACTTTTGCTGCACCACGGTCGGGGCTGTGTCCGTCCCACAAGCCATGAGCAGCGCCATGACCGCGAGAACGAGAGCTATGCCGACCGCAAACCGCACACTCCCCCTCCTGGAAGCTTGGACTTAAGTGGTGGTGCGGGGCGCGAAAATCCAACGCCCTCCAGCGACCCGAGGAGGTGTGTCGGACGAATCAGCGCACGCCAATGACCGAGAGGAAGGCAGGGTTGTCCAGCGCCTGATCGACGGCGGCTTGCAGGCTGTCGTTGGTGATTTTCCGAAGCTCCTCGACCGAACCGAGGATGCCACCCGCCAAGCTTCCTTCGTCGGCGCGGTTGTCCGCGACGTCCTTGCTGTAGATCTGACGGCCCGACGTCTTTTCGATGACGGAGAACACAAAATCCGAATGGGCCTCGCGCCGCACGAGCTGGCTGGAGTCAAGCCGTTTCACGGTCAATTCGATGCCGTAGCTTCCCGCCCCAGGTGCAGCCAAGAGACCGCGGGCGCTGAGCCCGTCGAGAAACGCTTGGCGGACGACGTCCTTAACCGGAGCGGAAGCTTCCAAAGTCTTGATCGGGTTTCCGAATCCACCCCGAATGGCACCGATCCGGGTCGATGAATTTTTCCGGGAGTCTGTTACGCCAAACACTTCCACGGTCGGCTTTGCCTTCGGCAATGTCGCAGAGACAGCCGCCCTGTTGTAGGTCAAGTCCACAGCCGTGCTGCTGCATGCCGAAACCCCAAGGGCCAACACACAAGCCATCGTAGCGTTGAATCTCCGAACAGGACCAATCCCACGCACGCACACCTCCATCGCCACGCCGAATGTGTGAGCCCAATCCGGGCGCCGTCGGGAACGAAGAAAATGCAGATAATCGAGCGATGTCTACGGCACACAATCCTTTCTTGCGCCGGAAGTTCTGTCGGCATCAATTGCCCACTAACGGTCTTGACTTATCTGGAATCAAGGCTCGGTCCGGACTATACGAAGCAGCAGGCTGTGTCGGCTCGCCAAAGACATGCTCGCAGAGCAGTCGCTCGATCGTCCCGACCAGTTGCTCCGACGCCTCGGGATCCGCACGGATTGCCGACACGCCTTCGCCGAACCGCACCGGCGGGCCGGGATAGAGGATTGCCGCGTGGACAACCGCGCGCGCCATCTCCGCATACGATGGAGTCGCGGTAGGCATGCATCTTGTCGATGTCGTCCTTTTTGGGACGGGTCCCGTTGGCGTCATCGATCTTGTACTTCGGGTCGAGGAGCAGCAGCACCGGCGGCGCGCCGGGCCGCGTGACCTCCAGGGCAAGGTCCGGACGCTGCGTGTAGCTGACGCTGCGGAATGGTCAGGCGGCGCCGAAGCTGCGTTGCGGCACGAGCCTTAACCGCCGTCCATCCGTGCGCGCCAGATCGAGTGACCTGCCCCCACGTGGGACACCAGAGACTATGTTAGCCAAACACCGCCCGGCGGCTCCTGTCCAGTCCGGCGGAGCGTAGCGGAGCCGGGCTGGACAGGAGCCGGCACCACCGCGGCCGGCGCCGGTGGGCGGTAGCCGAGCGTGCTGTGCGGACGCACGGTATTGTAGGTGACGCGCCAGCGCTCGATGAGCACCTGGGCCTCGGGCAGGGTGTAGAAGATCTCACGGGCGAGCAACTCGTCGCGCAGCTTGCCGTTGAAACTCTCGTTGTAGCCGTTCTCCCACGGGCTACCCGGCTCGATGAACAGCGTCTTCACTCCGACCCGCTCCAGCCACTCGCGCACCGCCGTGGCGGCGAACTCCGGGCCATTGTCGGAGCGGAGGAAGTCCGGCGGACCGCGCTCGACGAACAGTGATCTTGCCCCGGTTGGGTGGACACAGGTTCACGCAGATCTTAGCTCGGCCTGTTCGGGGGTGATGTATCCGATGGCCGAGTGGGCGCGTTGGCGATTGTAGTAGGTTTCGATGTAGGCGAACACCTCCCGGCGCGCCTGGTCGCGGGTTTCGAACCGAGTACGGGAGCGACTGGCAGGCCATGGTGGTGACCATGAACGCGTCGGACCTCGACCAGAAGCTGTCGGTTGGCGGCGGCCCGCTGGCTTTCCGGCCGCCCACGCCACGCGTAGTAACCGCTGGCGGACACCTCGAGCACCGAGCACATAAGCCGGGTCGGGAACTCGTCCCGGTGGTCCTCAATGAAGCGGAACCTCATCTCAGTGTTTCCGAGAAGATGCTGATGGCCTTTTTTAAAATGTCGCGTTCCTGCCGGACGCGCTCCAGCTCGCGTCGCAGCCTCGCGATCTCCGCCGTCTGCTCATCCGGCTTGGCCGGCATGGCCGTGTCGGATACGGCAGGGGAACCAGACCGTGAGCGCGGCGGGTGGCCTTGGGCTACCCGCCGCCAGTTCCGCAGCACCGAGGCCTGCAGGCCCAACTCCCGCGCCACATGCTCCAGGGGCCGGCCGCTCGCTTCCAGCAGGGCAACAGCCTCACGCTTGAACTCGTCCGTGAAGGATCGCCTCGTCTTCGTCATCAGACACCTTCCCGCTCCACTCGGAGCTTAGCTGAGATGTCCACCGAACCGAGGCAAGATCACCCGGGCCCTCCCCACCCGGGAGATCACCCCACGTCTGGTCGACTCGGCCCGCCTGGTGCAGGCTGGTCTGGACCTGATGGCCGAGGCCGAGACCCGCTCCTACAGGAACCCCCGCACACGCGCTCTCGCCTTCCGTGACGGCCTTATGCTCGCCGTTCTGGCAATGCGCCCGGTCCGCATAGGCAATTGCGCGGGCATGACGTTGGACCGCCACCTGGAGTTCGACGGCGACCTTGTCCGCGTCCGCTTTCCGGCCGAGGAGGTCAAGACCCGCCGCCCGCTGGCGTTCCTGTGGCCTCCCGCCTTGGTGCCCGCCTTGCGGACGTACCTATCCATCCATCGCCCGACGCTGCTCGCGGAGCCCTCGTCGCAGCTCTGGCTGGGGCGCGTCGGGCCCCTGACGCGGGACGGCTGCATAGAAGCGATCCGCGCCGCCACACGGCGGACGCTCGGCATTGAGGTGCCGCCGCACTTTTTCCGCCACGCCGCCGCGACCACGGTCGCCTTGCACGACCCGGAGAATACGCCGATCATCACCTCCATCCTCGGGCACAGCACCCTGCGCACCTCGGAGAAACATTACAACATGGCCCGCTCGGCCAAGGCGGCGCGCGATCTCCAGACCACCGTCCGGCTGGAGCGCCGCAAACGCCCAACCGTCCATAAAGGAGCCTAAGCGATGCGAGCGGTGATCTACGCACGCTATTCCTCAGACCAGCAGCGCGCCGCCTCGATCGAGGACCAGGTGCGCCTGTGCCGCGAGCGCATTGATCGCGAGGGCTGGAGTCTCGTAAAGACCTTCGCCGACCGCGCGAAGAGCGGCGCGACGTTGCTGCGCTCCGGCATGCAGGGGCTGCTCGCCGGGGCCATGGCGGCCGAGTACGACGTCATCGTGGCCGAGGCGCTCGACCGCCTCTCGCGCGACCAGGCCGACGTGGCCGCCGTGTTCAAGCGCCTTCAATTCGCCGGCGTGCCGATCATCACTCTGGCCGAGGGCGAGATCACCGACCTCCACGTCGGCCTGAAGGGTACGATGAACGCGCTCTTCCTCAAGGATCTCGCGGATAAGACCCGCCGAGGCCTGCGCGGCCGTGTCGAGGCGGGCGCCTCGGGGGGCGGCTTGTGCTACGGCTATGACGTCGTGTCCGGCCCCGCGGGCGAGGGCCGCGGACAGCGCCGCATCAACGAGGCCGAAGCGGCGGTCGTGCGCCGCATCTTCCGCGACTTCGCCAACGGTCTGTCGCCCAAGCGCATCGCCCTGGCGCTCAACGGCGAGGGCGTTTCCGGCCCGTCCGGCGCCGCATGGTCGCCCTCGACCATCTACGGCAACCATGAGCGTGGCACCGGCATCCTGAACAACGAATTGTACATCGGCCGCCTGGTCTGGAACCGGCTGCGTTATCTCAAGGATCCGAACACCGGCAAGTGATCTTGCCTCGGTTCGGTGGACATCTCAGCTAAGCTCCGAGTGGAGCGGGAAGGTGTCTGATGACGAAGACGAGGCGATCCTTCACGGACGAGTTCAAGCGTGAGGCTGTTGCCCTGCTGGAAGCGAGCGGTCGGCCCCTGGAGCATGTGGCGCGGGAGTTGGGCCTGCAGGCCTCGGTGCTGCGGAACTGGCGGCGGGTAGCCCAAGGCCACCCGCCGCGCCCACGGTCTGGTTCCCCTGCCGTATCCGACACGGCCATGCCGGCCAAGCCGGATGAGCAGACGGCGGAGATCGCGAGGCTGCGACGCGAGCTGGATCGCGTCCGGCAGGAACGCGACATTTTAAAAAAGGCCATCAGCATCTTCTCGGAAACACTGAGATGAGGTTCCGCTTCATTGAGGACCACCGGGACGAGTTCCCGACCCGGCTTATGTGCTCGGTGCTCGAGGTGTCCGCCAGAGGTTACTACGCGTGGCGTGGGCGGCCGGAAAGCCAGCGGGCCGCCGCCAACCGACAGCTTCTGGTCGAGGTCCGACGCGTTCATGGTCACCACCATGGCCGCTATGGCAGCCCGCGCGTGCATGCAGCCCTCCGCGCGGAGGGCGTCGCCGCCAGCCGGGGCCGGGTGGCGCGTCTGATGCGCCGGCACGGCATCCGGGGTGCCGCCGCACGCCGGTTCCGGCCCGTCACGACCGACAGCCGCCATGGCCTGCCAGTCGCTCCCGATCTGCTGGGCCAAGCCTTCCAGGTAGCAGAGCCCAACCGGGTCTGGCTTGCCGACATCACCTACCTGCCCACCGCTGAAGGCTGGCTGTATCTGGCGGCTCTCCTCGACTTGGCGACCCGGAAGATCGTTGGATGGGCGATGCGCGACCATATGCGCGCCGAACTCGCCACCTCCGCCCTGGTCATGGCCATCCAGCGTCAACGGCCAGCCGTGGGCCTCGTCCAGCATTCCGATCGCGGCAGTCAGTATGCCTCCCGGGATTACCGGGACCTGTTGCAGGCGGCCGGGATGTGGGGCGCGGTACGGTTCGATGAGACACCCGGCTGCGGTAGATTGAACCGCAACCGGAGGTCATTGAGATGGACAAGGAACAGGGGGGTAAGCCCGAGGGGGCGCCGGAGCGCGCCCACCACGCTGGCTCAGGCGCCCCCTCGGGCGCGGACGCCAGCACGCCCCAACGCTTCTCCGCGGCGCGCAAGGTGGCGGCGGTCACGCGCCTGCTGCGCGGCGAACCGCTGGAGGTGGTCGCCCGCGAGCTGAACGTCACGGTGGCGCGCCTGTCGGAGTGGCGCGAGCGCGCCCTGGCGGCGGCCGCGTCCGCCATGAAGGAACGCGAACGCGACGAGCGCGATGAGGAGATCGCGCGCCTGAAGGCCAAGGTCGGCGAGATCACGATGGCCAACGAGCTGCTGGAGGAAAAGATCGCCGCCCTGGAGGGCAAACGCCCTTTGGCCCGACGGAGGCCGAGGCGATGAGCCGGACCACCTCGCCCTCCACCGGTCGCCCCTACGGTCTGGCCCGGGTTGCTCGGACGTGGCGGGTATCCCGCGCCACTGTGTATCGCCACCGGGCGGTCGGCCCGGCACCGATGCCCGGGCGCCGAGGTCCGCTCGGCCCCTGCTCGGATGCCGAGTTGGTCGAGCACATCCGCCAGCAGATCCTCGTCTCGCGCTTCCATGGCGAGGGATATCGCAAGATCTGGGCGCGTCTGCGCTTTGCGGGGATCCGCACCTCGGCCCGCCGGGTAAGGCGGCTGATGGGCGCACACGGGCTGCTGGCGCCGCATCGGGTCGGGCGGCGGCGCGCACGGGCGCACGACGGCACCATCGTCACCGAGACGGTGAACACGATGTGGGGCACCGACATGAGCGAGACGATCACCGTGGCCGAGGGCGTGGCGCGCGTCTTCATCGCGGTCGATCACGCCAACTCCGAGGTAGTCGGCATTCACGCCTCGAAAAGCGGCAACCGCTTCGAGGCCCTGGAGCCGGTCCGCCAAGGCGTGCTGCGCCACTTCGGCGCCATCGGCCCGGGCGTCGCGACCGGGCTGAAGCTGCGCCACGATCACGGCTCGAACCACATGTCCGGCGACTTCCAAGCCGAGATCACATGCCTGGGCATCACCAGTTCACCGTCCTTTGTGCGCGAGCCGGAGGGCAACGGCGTGGCCGAGCGCTTCATCCGGACGCTCAAGGAGAACTTCCTCTGGGTCCACACCTTCGACACCATCGAGGAGCTGCGCCGCGCTCTGGTCGAGTTCGCCCGCCACTACAACGAAACCTGGCTCGTCGCCCGGCATGGACACCGCACTCCGGCCCAGGTGCGCGCCGACCAACTTCGGGTTGATCAGCCGTCGTGCGCCGAGCTACCCTTGGCCGCCTGAAGAAGCCCAGCCGGGTGTCTCAAATCCGGGCCGCGGTACACCGGGACCTGTTGCAGGCGGCCGGGATGCGGCAATCCATGTCGCGCAAGGGCTGCTGCTACGATAATGCTCCCATGGAGAGCTTCTTCCACACTCTCAAGGTCGAGTTGGTCCATCGTACTCGGTTCGAAACCCGCGACCAGGCGCGCCGGGAGGTGTTCGCCTACATCGAAACCTACTACAATCGCCAACGCGCCCACTCGGCCATCGGATACATCACCCCCGAACAGGCCGAGCTAAGATCTGCGTGAACCTGTGTCCACCCAACCGGGGCAAGATCACACGGCGCGCTGGCGGGCGTGCTGGCGGTGTGCAGCGACGCCGACCCGAAACGTCGACAGCCCGCCTCGTTGGAGGCGGGCTGTCTGTATCGGTGGTTGCGGGGGCAGGATTTGAACCTGCGACCTTCAGGTTATGAGCCTGACGAGCTACCGGGCTGCTCCACCCCGCGGGAAGACCGTGGTCCGGCATCCGGCCGGAACGCGTGGGCGGCGTGGGTCCGGGGGAGGATCGGCATGACGATGAGAAGAGTGCGAACCCTGAGCTTGGGAGGACGGGGCCAACTTGTGCCGTGGTGACCTGGCGGCGACCTACTCTCCCACATCTTAAGATGCAGTACCATCGGCGCTGAGGCTTTTCACGGCCGAGTTCGGAATGGGATCGGGTGTTTGACACCTCGCCATGACCACCAGGTCACCGCGGCACAAGGATGCCTCACCGTCCGCCCCCGCTCGGGGATCGCGCTTGCCGGCGCGTGCCGCTGTCGTAGCGGCCCGGGCCCGGCGTTGCAAGTGTTTTTCGTCCAAGGACACGCCCCTCCAGGGGCGTCATCGACAAGGCGTCTGGCTGGCGCGTGCAGGCAGGCTTGCTGCTGCGCGCGGCGCCGGCTCGAAGGCTGAAATCAAGCCGCTCGAGCGATTAGTAAGGCTTAGCTTCAGGTGTTGCCACCCTTCCACACGCCTCCTATCGACGTGATGGTCTATCACGGCTCTTGTGGGGAGGTCTGGTTTAGAGGTGGGTTTCCCGCTTAGATGCTTTCAGCGGTTATCCCGTCCGCACTTAGCTACCCGGCTGTGCCACTGGCGTGACAACCGGTACACCAGAGGTGCGTCCATCCCGGTCCTCTCGTACTAGGGACAGATCCTCGCAAAACTCCGACACCCACGGCAGATAGGGACCGAACTGTCTCACGACGTTCTAAACCCAGCTCACGTACCACTTTAATCGGCGAACAGCCGAACCCTTGGGACCTGCTCCAGCCCCAGGATGTGATGAGCCGACATCGAGGTGCCAAACGACGCCGTCGATATGGACTCTTGGGCGTCATCAGCCTGTTATCCCCGGCGTACCTTTTATCCGTTGAGCGATGGCCCGTCCACGTGGAACCACCGGATCACTATGGCCGACTTTCGTCTCTGCTCGACTTGTCGGTCTTGCAGTCAGGCGGGCTTATGCCATTGCACTCGACGAGCGATTTCCGACCGCTCTGAGCCCACCATCGCGCGCCTCCGTTACTCTTTGGGAGGCGACCGCCCCAGTCAAACTACCCGCCATGCAGGGTCCCGGCTCCGGATCACGGAGCGCGGTTAGATGCCAGAGACCTCAAGGGTGGTATTTCAAGGGTGGCTCCACCCGAGCTGGCGCCCGGGCTTCCTAGCCTCCCACCTATCCTACACATGAGATCCCTAGCACCACTGCAAAGCTGTAGTAAAGGTGCACGGGGTCTTTCCGTCTGACCGCGGGTACTCCGCATCTTCACGGAGAGTTCAATTTCGCTGAGTTGGTGTTGGAGACAGCGGGGAAGTCGTTACGCCATTCGTGCAGGTCGGAACTTACCCGACAAGGAATTTCGCTACCTTAGGACCGTTATAGTTACGGCCGCCGTTTACCGGGGCTTCAATTCAAGGCTTGCACCTCTCCTCTTAACCTTCCGGCACCGGGCAGGCGTCAGACCCTATACGTCGCCTTGTGTGGCTTCGCAGAGCCCTGTGTTTTTAGTAAACAGTCGCCACCCCCTGGTCTGTGCCCCCCACAGGTGGTTGCCCACCCATGGGGCCCTCTTCTTCCGAAGTTACGAGGGCAATTTGCCGAGTTCCTTCAACACCATTCTCTCAAGCGCCTGGGTATGCTCTACCAGTCCACCTGTGTCGGTTTCGGGTACGGTCTGTACGGCGGGGCTGTTTCCTGGGACGGGTCCACAGCACGCCCAATCCGATAAGGGCGTACACGCTTTCCCATCCGTCACCTCCGCCAGGCCCAGGACTATTAACCTGGTTCCCATCGACTACGCCTTTCGGCCTCGCCTTAGGGGCCGGCTCACCCTGCGTGGATTAACCTTGCGCAGGAACCCTTGGACTTTCGGCGAGAGTGTTTCTCACACTCTTTGTCGCTACTCATGTCAGCATTCTCACTTCCGATACCTCCAGGCGGCCTCACGGACACCCTTCGCAGGCTTACGGAACGCTCCGCTACCACGTGATCTGACGATCACATCCGCAGCTTCGGTACACGGCTTGAGCCCCGTTACATTTTCGGCGCAGGCCGGCTTAAC